>MGQT01000024.1 GCA_001797935.1 Deltaproteobacteria bacterium RBG_16_54_18
GCTCAAAGTCAGGTGTCATCTCCACCTGATAGATCTTCCCGGAAGTGACCTCGCCTACAGCAGTGAATGTTTGAAGTATCTCTCCGGTAGGATAGGCAGTGCGTGGCGAATACAAGATCAAACCATCGCCGGCGTGAAGTCTCTGGAGAGGCGCTTTCTTCCCGTGATTGAGCTGAATGAAGCCGCCCTGCACCGCGACCTGTACGTGAGAGCGCGAGACCACGCCTATCCAGAAGTTTCGATTCGACAAGTGATTCATATTTGCGCTGACATATATTCGGTTGCCTTTATTCGCTCATCTTTAATTCAGATGCTACCTACCATACCCTATGATGTCAAGTGCGCCGTGATTAAAAAAATTTTATGATAGTATATAGTTATGGCTCTGATGCTTTGTCTGCTTGATAGAGAAATTATTGAATCCATCATCATTTACTGGTATCTTAATAAAATTCCCTGAGAGGAAGGTAAGCACAAGCTATGTCTCTCAAGAGGGCCATACGGTTTCTGGCCTTGATGGTCTTTATTTGTGTGGTGGTGGTGCTCCTTGCCCGTAGCAGCATCTGGGAGCTGCGCGCCAGGGCGGAGCAGGGCTTTACGCAGCAGCGCTTAAAGGAGTTGCAGATAATCACCAATAGGCCACAAACATTCCCCGGCCCCCTGTATCGCGTGACGCCCCAAGGGGAGGTCAGCCGCTTGGGTAAGGCTGATCCCTTGTCCTTGCAACAGGCCAAGGCTATTCTTGCTGCGTTTTCTTCGTCTGCCGGAGGATTCCGCTACCACAACCACTACTGGGTCTATCTCCATCTCACGGACGGCGGCTATCTTTTGACGAGCACACCGTATCAGGAGGTCATCGGCTGGACCGCGGGATTTGAGGCCCGGGAGATCAGGAACGCCGCGCTCGTCGTCGTGGCCTTTGGTCTCCTGACCATGGTCTGGATGTGGGCGGACTGGCGGGCCATGATGGCCGCGCAAAAGGCGCAGATGGTGGAGGAGCTGGAGGAAAAGGTGAGGGAGCGGACCGAGACCGTAAAGCGGATGCACCGCCTGGCGAGGCTCGGGGAGTTTTCCGCCGGCCTGGCACATGAGATCCGCAACCCTTTGGGCTCGCTGGTGACGGCGGCCAAGCTCCTCCCGGACGCCAGGGGGGAAGAAAAGGAGGATTTGATCGGGGTGATCAAGCAGGAGTCGGGACGGCTGGACCGCTTTCTGGCCGATTTCCTCGATTTCTCCAAGGACCCCCGCCTCAGGATCAAGCGACATCCGTTACACCCCATTGTACAGCGGACGTTAGAAGGGGTGTCGAGGGGAGAGGCATTTCGCCAGGTGCGGGTCACCTATCGTCTGGACCCGCAGGTCAAGGAAGTACCTTGCGATCCCGAACAGTTGGAACAGGTCTTTGCGAACATCGCGCTCAACGGGGCGCAGGCCATGGGGGGGGAGGGTGAGCTCCTCGTTTCCTCCCGCCGCAATGGACGCTGGGTTGAGGTATCGTTGAGGGACACCGGGCGGGGTATTGCCCCTGAGCAGCGGGAGCGAATCTTCGAGCCCTTGTACACGGCGCGGCGCGGTGGGACGGGATTGGGGCTCTCCATCGCGAGCAGGATCGTGGAGGCACATGGCGGCTTTATCCAGGTGGCAAGCGACGGCCACTCGTGGTCCCTCTTCACCATTTCCCTTCCCCTGGAGGTAGAATGACACAGCGAGGCAACAACGGTCACATCCTCGTGGTCGACGACGAGCCCTCCATGCGGACGACCCTCTCCATTCTTTTAAAGAGAAACGGGTACCGGGTCTCGTTGGCCGCATCAGGAGTAGAGGCACTGCATCTGCTCGCGCAGGGGGCGTATGATATGGTCCTCACCGATCTGAAGATGGAGGGGATGGACGGGATCGAACTCCTGCGCCGGATCAAGGAGGCGGCCCCCCGGGTTGAGGTCCTCATCTTCACCGCCTACGGGACCATTGCCTCGGCTGTCGAGGCGATGCGGCTCGGTGCCTATGACTACATCGGCAAGCCCTTTGAGGAAGACGAACTCCTTTTGAAGGTCGCGAGGGCCTTAGAGCACAAGGCCCTGAAGCAGGAGGTTCAGACCCTGCGGGCTGCGCTGCAGGGTCAGGGACAGATCTGCGCCGCGAGCAGGGAGATGCAAGGGGTTTTGACGAGGGTGGATCACGTTGCCCCCACCGACGCCACGGTCCTGATCGAGGGGGAGAGCGGCACGGGGAAAGAGCTCGTTGCGCGCGCCATCCACGAGCGGAGTCTGCGCAACACCGCCCCGTTTATCCCGATCAACTGCAGCACCTTTCCCGAAACGCTCTTGGAGAGTGAACTCTTCGGTTACGAGAAGGGCGCCTTCACCGGTGCAGACAAGGGGCGCAAGGGGCTCTTTGAGGCGGCGCATCGGGGGACGCTCTTTCTCGATGAGATCGCCGATATGTCCCTGCCACTGCAAGGAAAGCTCCTGCGGGTTTTACAGGAGGGGGAAGTACGACGGTTGGGGAGCACCTTACCCATCCAGGTGGATGTCCGCATCGTGACTGCCACCAACAAGAGGAGCGAGGAGCTGGTCGCCGAAGGGATCCTCCGCGAAGACCTCTTCTACCGCCTCAACGTGGTTCGAATCCATATCCCCCCCTTGCGGGAACGGTCTGACGACATCATCCCCCTGGCGCAACACTTCCTGGCGATCTACACCCGCAAGGCCAATAAAGAGATAGCGGGCTTCGCCTCTGATGCCATCGAGGCGATGGTCGCGCATCCCTGGCCCGGGAACGTGCGGGAGCTGGAGAACGCGGTGGAACGGGGTGTCATCCTCTGCCGCGAAGCATCCATTGCCGCCCAGGACCTGTCCCTGGGACTCATCCCGTCGCCTGCAGGGTCCTTTGCCAACAGGGGTACCCTCAAGGAGTTGGAGCGCGGGTATATCCTCGCTGCCCTGGAGCGGCACGGCGGCAACCAGGCCAAGGCTGCCCGGGAGCTCGGCATCGCGCGCAACACCCTCTGGAGGCGGCTCAAGGAATACGGGTTGATATCATAGTCATCTGCCATTGCATAAGCCGCTGATGTTACAAATCACATGGATATCGCGACTGCAGTGAGCAGTAGGACGATGATTCCCAATGCAAGGTTTATCTTGACGAGGTCTAACGATATCTTTTTTAAGCTTGCTGATCGCACCTCGTCAGGTTTTGAACTGGATCTTTCGATCTTCGGATTTAGTATCAACCCTCTATAAAAGTGGATAAGAATCATGGCAGCGACGAAAAAATGTTTTATCGCAATCGTCACATTCCAACTTTTCTTCAGATCTAAAAAAGAGACATAGTTTTTGTCATAGTGCACCATGATAATACCCGTCACAATGAGCAGAAGGATACTCAGGTTGGCCAAGGGGGTGAAGCGTCGTGCGACCTCCTTCATTAGTTTGCCAACCATGGGCGGCGATTCCAAGGCTGCCTTTGAGGCTGGTACAATTACCAAAAGGGTCATCAAGATGCCGCCGATCCACGCTACGGTTCCCATGACATGGAGAAAATGGCTCAATACCACCACTACCCATAAAGTCATCATACACCTCCGTTTGATAAATCCTGCAAATAGGCCGAAGGGGATAGGGATTTTTTCGTTTCCCCATCCCCTTGGCGATGTTCTACTTACTTAGACTTCTTGGTCTTCTTTTTGCCTTTGGCTGTCTTTTCTCTCCTTATTTTACGTGGAATGCAGCCACAGCCGCAGTCGTTCTTTTTCGCTGCCATTTCGATCACCACCTTTCCGTTTAAGAGTTTAAGCAATAACTTAACTATATACTTAAAAAAAAATGTCTACCCTTTTTTAGACTCCACCTCTTCTAATCTTTGCCTAACGGTACGCAACTCATTTTTGAGTTCTTCCTCATACTTTTTGAGGGAGGCCACGGTTGATCTTTCTAATTCAGCTTCCCTGAATTTTCCTATCCCTTGGCATCCGCACGTACAAACCTCATTTAATATGTGCCGACAATGTTCCATTGCCTTCTCATCTATTGAATATGGTATCCAGTATCCTTTCCTCTCGCTTCTGACAAGACCTGCTTGTTTCAATATCTTGAGGTGTTGTGATACAGCCGCAGTCGTAATCCCTATCGTTGCGGCAATATCCTGAGCACCTAACGGTCCCCGGGCTTTAAACAGCTCGATTATCTTTACGCGTGTTTCCACGCTCAGCACCTTACATATCTCGGACGGTTCTATCTTCATATCTTCATGGTCAACAACGCTATAATTAAGTGATTAAGTAATGGCTTAAATATATAATCAAGATTTGTGCCTGTCAAGGTTTTTTGAAAGAAATTCATAAAACTCAAGATTGGCTGATAAACTTGCCGTATGTCCGCGTAGTTCCACCCCGTAACAACTGTTCCGATTTGGAACAACCCATCTCTCACTCGATCAATTTCCCTAATAAAATCTGAGCATTACAAACTCTGATCGCTGGCATGGTGTTTGCTTGATAAACTCTCTCTGAATAACAGATCACAGGAGGATTGTCGCATGAAGTACTCAGTAGCATGCAACTGGGACCCGGCGCTTCTGGAGCGCCTGAGCAAAGAAGCCTCTTCCGTAAATTCACTCTTCGGCCAGATAACGGACGACCCCTTTGGCGGGGGGCGCGGCTCCTTTCTGGCGCCGAAAGGGGATCGTGAGCAGGCGAAGGCATTCATCGCCGAGGCGCGGAAACAAGGCCTTCACTTTAACTATCTCCTCAACGGCGCCTGCCAGGACAACCTGGAAATGACCCGGCAGGGCAATCGTGCCCTCTTTGACCATATCGAATGGGTTGCTGCGACCGGTGCCGACAAGGTAACGGTTACCCTTCCCATCCTGCTCGTGTGGCTCAAACGTCATTTCCCGGATTTTACGGTGGTGGTCTCCAGTTGGGCGCGAGTGGCCAATGTCAAGCGCGCCAAATACTGGGAGGATTTGGGGGCGGATGAGATTATCCTGGCCGAGTACGCGACTCGTGACTTTGCATCCCTCAAGGCCCTGCGGCAAGCACTCAAATGTAAAATCGAGGTCATTGCGAATCCCTCCTGTCTCTATATGTGTTATCTGGACACGAACCATATCAACATGATGTCGCATTCCTCCCAAGGCGGCCATGTGAGCGGCGGCTTTGTCCTGGACCACTGTCAGGTATACTGCCAGCGGTTGAAACTGGGAAACCCCGATGAGGTTATCAAGGCGCGCTGGGTGCGGCCGGAGGACGTCGGCGACTACGAGGAGATTGGGATTGATTCCCTCAAGCTCCTCGAACGGTTCCGCAACACCGAGACCCTGATGCAGGTCGTTCGCGCCTACGAAGATCGGCGCTTCGACGGCAACTTCGTCGAACTGCTGACCCTCCCCCGCCGCGATGCCTACAATCCGCCGAACCTGGAGTATCTCATTAGGCCCGACGTGGTCAATATCGACCTGATGCTCGAAATGGCCGACATCTTCGGCTATTCCTTTTCCGATGTGATGCAGATAGATAATCGCGCCCTGGACGGCTTCGCCGAACACTTCAAGACACACGATTGTTACCATAGCTCGTGCGAGGAATGCGGCTACTGCAAGCGCTGGGCGGAAAAAGCGGTGCGTGTGGATGAGGAGAAACGCCGGGCGATTCTTAAACGATTTGACCTCTTTATCGAGGCCATCATCGAACGCCGGACGCTCGCGGAAAACGTACCGCTGGATGTGGATCACATCCAGGTGAGTCCGGAAGCGGTGTCCGTGCTCGATAGCCTGATGGCCTTTGTGCCGCCGCCGCTCGCCGAGATTGCGCGGGCCAAGACCATCCATGGTGCCGCGCAGATCGCGGGCAAAGACAAAAATTCAAAAGAGGATCAAGAGGTCGGCACCGAGGCCATTGTCCATGCCTTTTGGCTCGGCACGCCCGAGGCCTCCCGTGCCCCTTTGCAGCAGGCCCTCGAACAGATGGGGCTCTGGCAGCACGTTGCCGCCAGAGAAAGGTCTTAAGGATTTGTTATTACGATAGAAGAGCGAGAAGCAAGGAGAAGGGTTATGGTTAAGAAAAAAATTGATTGTCTGCTCGTCCACGCACCGAAGTTCGACAATTGGTATAAACCGCTCGGGGATTTTATCTGGATCAATTACCTCCCCATGGGGATATTCGCCCTGGCGGATAATCTCGAGCAACACGGCTACCCTGCCGAGATCGTGCACCTGGGCATCGAGTGGATCGAAGACCACGACTTCGATCTCATGGCGTATATCGAGAAAAGACGCCCTGTCGTCGTCGCCCTCTCCCTGCACTGGCACTACCAATCCTATGACGTCATCACGGTCGCCGAAGCGATCAAGGCGCGCTTTCCCGATATCTTTGTCTGTGCAGGGGGTTTTACCGCGAGCTACTACCACCGGGAGATCGTCGAAGACTTTCCGTGCCTCGACGCCGTCATCCAGGGAGATGCGGAAGAACCCCTGCTGAGATTGGTCGAACAGGTGAAGAAAGACAAACTGGCCTTACACAAGGTCCCAAACCTGACGTGGCGCTCCAACGGCAGGATCATCGAGAACGAGGCCTTTTATTGCGCCACGGAGGCACAGCTTGACGCCTTACGGTTTACCAATCTCGCGCTGCTCAAGCATCACGAGACCTATGTCAATTACTTCGGCCATCCTTTCATGTGGAAGAAAAATTTTTCGAAAAAAGCGAATTTTAATAAGCTTTCTATTGGTTCCAAGACCTTCCCCCTGGCGATCGGCAGGGGGTGCCCCATGACGTGTACCTGGTGTGCCGGCAGTGTCCTTTCCCAGCGGTTTATCACCAGGCGCACCAAACCCATCTACCGGTCGATCGCAAAGATACTGGAATCCATCCAAGAGGCCTTGTCCTACGGCTACGAGACGATGTACGTGGTTTTCGATCCCTACCCGGACAACCATGCATTTTTTATCGAGCTCTTTGCCAAAATAAGAGAGAAAGACATGCACTGCGAGATGGTCTTCGAGTGTCACGGCCTCCCGACCAGGCCGTTCATGGACGCATTCCATGCGACCTTTCCCCACGAAGAATCGTTTTTGTGTATCTCCCCGGACACGGGATCAGAGCGGGTTCGGCGGATGCACAAGCACGGCTTTTATTCCAATCAAGAGCTCCTGGATTGTTTGCAGTATTTACAAGAGCTGGGGGTCAACAGCGAGGTCTTCTTTACCTACGGCATCCCCGGGGAGACCCCCGACGATTTACAAGAGACCATCCGACTCAAAAGGTTCATCAAGCGCACGTTCAAGCGCGTCCGCTGCATCAGGGTCCTCTCCATAGAGATTGAACCGGGTGCCCCGTGGCATATGGATCCCCAAAAATATGGCATTCAGCATGACAGGCCGCACTTTCGGGATTTTTACCGCGCGCATAGTTCGAAGTATAATCAGACCTATTCATCGTTGGGCTATTTCATCCCCAACTATTTCCCCGGCGGCAACGGGGCGCAGGATATCGCGAGTTTTGAGCAGGCCCTGCAAAAGATCAAGTGCAGACATTTTTGCTTTCTCAACCCCAATGCGCGACGGTCCGGCCCGGCCTGGACCGGACGCCTGTTCTGCAATGTGCTTGCCCTTATAGACAAGATCAGACAAAGGGGAGCAGGCGAAGATGCACCCTCGCCGCCTTTGTGTGGGACTTGAGATCGTCACGGCGTTTAGGGTATAACTTAAAAATCAAGGAGGTAGTTATATGAAGGTTAAAGGGTTGGGTATCGTTACGATGGTATGCTGCTTCTGTCTTGTCCTCGCGTGGCTGGCGTTTGCACAGGCAGCTGGGAAGGCCCCCTACAAGATCGGGGTGAACCTCGAGTTGACCGGGCCGTGGGCAGAGGTGACCAAGACCGTCAAACAGGCCATGACGATGGAGGTGGATTTAATTAACGCCCGGGGAGGGGTGGATGGCCACCCTTTGGAGCTGGTGATCGAGGACAACGGCTTCGACCAGGGGCGGGCCGCGGCCATCATGAACAAATTCTCCCGTGACAAGAATATCCTGGCAGTCGTGGGGCCCTTTGAAGACCCCCTTCAGGCTACTACCAGGGCCATTGCCGAGCGGGAAGGGATCACCAACATCATCATCTGTCCGTCCAATCCGACGGTGCGAGGCTTAAAACAACGATGGTCCTTCAACATCGCCCAGAGCGACATCGTCGTCTCGCAGAAGCTGGTGGACCTCTGCCTGGCCCGCAAGTATAAGACGGTCCTTGTTTTTCCGGGTAATTGGCCCCTGGCCTTGAGTCTGGCCAATTATTTTAAAAAATTCGGCGAGGAAAAGGGGATCAAGGTCATCGTCTCTGCGGAGACCCATGCGCCGAGCGACATCGACATGACGCCGCAGCTTATTAAGCTCAAGCCCATCATCGAGAAGGAAAAGGTGGATTGTCTCTACGCCTGTACCGGCGGACCTCCCGGGCCTATCATCGTCAAGAACATGCGCGCCCTCGGGATGAAGACGCCGGTCATCGGGACGCACGCCTTCGGCTTCGGCTTTATCATCGCCTTGGGAGGAGCGGCGATGGAGGGGGTGGAGTTTGCAGCAGGCAAGCCTGTGGTGCCTGACCAGCTCGACAACGCAGACCCGATACGGCCGATCGTCGTTGACTTCGACAAGCGGATGCAGGCACGCTATAAGGTTGGGGCCGATCAAATAGCCGGTCATGCCCATGATGCCACGTGGCTCGTTTATGACGCCCTCAAGCGGTGCTCAGGCAAGGTCACCAGGGGTGCTTTCAGGGATGCTTTGGAGGCCACCAAGGGGTTTAAGGCCTGCCACGGCATATATAATTACAGCCCCCAGGATCACGACGGCCTCAGTAAAGAGGATATGGTCTTCATCAGGATTGAAGGGGGCAAGTTCAAACGGATCACCTTCGCCGGTAATAGATAGGGGTTGCACGTAAGGGTCATACTGAGTACGATTGCGGGGTGGGAGGAAGCGTAGTTCCGCTCACCCCGCAAAAGGATCGAAGGACAACTGTTGACTATGTTGACAAAGTATCATCCATAGGGTTCGCTCTTTTTATGTTATAATGCAACAATTCTCATGGGAGGGTAGCATGGGCAAAACAGCATCAGTTAAAGAGACAAGTTTTTTTTGCTGATTTTGAAAAACTCTCAAAAAAACGTAAAAAAGAAGTTGCCGACTTCATTGCCTATCTCAAGGCAAAGGAGGAACTTGAAGCAACAAAGGAAATTCTCAGAGACAAAGATTTTTTAAACAGGATTATGAGAGGCGATGAAGATTTCAAAGCGGGGCGGTTTAAAAAATGGCCCGAGGTTAGAGAAAATGTATGAAGTTCTTATCTCTCATGAAGCCGAAAAGTATAAGGAGCGTCAAGAGGCTTGGAAGGACATATGTTTGAACGAATCCTGAAACTCATGCGAGGGAAAATACGGAAGAATGAATACATAATGACCCTTCACGCCGAAGAGGAAATGAATAATGACGATCTTACCATTTATGACGTTGAATCTGGTATACTTACTGGAAAGATCGTGGAAAGGCAAAGAGATAGAGAGACCGCTGAGCTGAAATATCGCATTGTTGGACAAACGCTGTCCGGTGACGAGGTCGAGGTGATCACAAAAATGAGTCCTACCGGCAAGCTGGTAATCATCACAATTTATGTCCCGTGAAAATGAATGGAGTAAATCAAATGATATGTGAAATCTGTGGGGAAAAGGGTGCGCGTATTCGCAGGGTTACGAGAACCTACGGGAAGGGAAAGGATATGTTCGTCATCGAAAATATTCCCGTCGTAACCTGCCCACACTGCGGGGAGAGCTATCTTGACGCAGAGACTCTTCATGAAATCGAGCGGATTAAACTCCACAAAAAAAGCGTTGCGACTACCCGAGAAGTGCAAATCGCTCAGTTTGGCTAGAGAGATATCTGTACAGCCCGCCCCCCATAGCAAGCGCTAAGGCTTTTTCGATACATTTATTTCTGTCACGAGCCTTGCAGTGTCGGAAAATCTTGCGCTAGGGGTAAAGAATTGTCTCTGCGCATCTCCATAGCTAAAATGAGGAAGATTGTGGCATAGGGGTTAAAGCCCGGGAAGGATATCCGGTAAGATTAAAAAGGGTGGGTTATCCAGTATCGCCCTCCCTTTTTTGTATAAGGGAGATTCTATGGGTGTGTGGGGTATTATACCCCAGCTACTGATCACGGGCATCACCATGGGTGCCATCTATGCCTTGGTTGCCTTAGGATTCGTCACTATCGTCCGGGCCTCCCAGATCATAAACTTCGCCCAGGGGGAGTTCGTTATGTTAGGGGGGGTGCTCACGTTCTTCCTCCTCGCAGGGTCCGGGCTCTCCTACCCCCTTGCCGCCCTGCTCGCCGTGATTTTGGTGATCTTTATCGGCCTTCTCCTCCATCTCCTCGTGATCTATCCCCTGCGCAAGGCTTCTCCCCTGATCCTGATCATGGCCACCTTGGGGGCATCCATATTCATCAGCAACACGAGCGCGCTGCTGTTCGGGACCCGGCCCAAGGCACTCCCCCC
>MGQT01000025.1 GCA_001797935.1 Deltaproteobacteria bacterium RBG_16_54_18
CTTCCACGAGGGGGTGATGAGGAAGCTTTCATCCATGTTGTCGATCATCCGGTCGAACTTGTTCATGGGCACGGCAAAGGTGAGCGTCTCCGCGGAGACAAAGGGCCTGGCGGAGACATCGAACATCCCCAGCACTCCCCGGGGGCGCTGCGCATCCCTTTCGAGATAGGGATACATAACGATGCTACTGCACCCGGCGCCAAAGGGAGCGAAGACGCCGTTTTGTTCAGCCTCATCGTAGTTTGCCAGCGTGAAGAGGCCGGCGAGGACGTCAGGCCGCGCGAAGAAGATCACGACTGACGGCTCATCCGATTCTTCGAGCTTGTCCCATCGCTTAAAAACGATGAAACGCGCAGGGGCCTTAAACGACGGGGTATTCCCCATCACCTCTTTCACCAGGTCAGGGAATTTTTTGTAGCGCTCGCCCTCGAGCTCTCCGGGGATGCCGCACGAGAGAAAATATTCGAACTGCGGCATGAGCTGTGCGGAAAATCCGAGATACCGCTTTCCTCCAAAACAGCCGACGGAGTTGACGTCAAAACGCAGCGATTGGCCTTTACGCACATTGGCAAGGGCGCCGATAAAACACTGGTGCCCTGAGGGGGCCTTCACCAACCGCGCGGATTCTTCATGGTCGGTGTAATAAAATGCAAGGGGAAGCTCCGAGGCATCGAAATATTTATCCCAGAGCCGCATAAATTTTTTCTTTCGTTCCGCATTCATCGCATCTTCATCCCCCAAAGAAGTGAACGATCATGCTATTTCTTTTTCATCCAGTCCTTGATCTCCGCTGCCTGATACGCCTCCTGCTGGGCAGTGAAGTCGAGGTTGATAACCAGGCCGCCGTGCCTTTGCAGCTCGCCGTCCTTCTGGAAGGTCTGGTGCCGTTTGAACGCACCCTCGACTGTCTCGAAGGCTCGCTGCAATGCCTGCCCGATGGCCGTGCTCATATCAACCTGGTCTGCCTTGAAACGGGGATCAGCGCCGTCCCCTGCTACGTCCTCGGCAAAGTGGGCGATGTGTTTCATCTTTTCCATGGCCTGATCCATGAGCTGCCAGCCCAGATTACCCTCTTTTTGGAAGACCCAGGAATAGCGGATATGCTGGAGCATCTCGCGGTATTTGTCAGCTATCTCATCCTGGAGCTTATCCACGAACGCCTTCGGCAAAGAGGGCTTCCCTCCTGGCGGCGTCGCTGCCTCATCCGGAGTGAGCTTGCCCAGCAGCCGCTGGAATTTCCTCGCGTGGATGGCGGATTCCGACGCCTCTCGCTGGAGCACGCGTTTGATATGGGGATCATCCACCTTTTCCGCCTCGCCATTGTAATGGGGGATCAGTTTTTCTTCGTAGGCGGCATAGGACTTGAATATCGTCGCCCGGTTGGTCGGATCATAGGGGTACGGCGCAGGGACAAGATTAGGCTCGCCGCCTAGTTGGCCGACGGCCATGCCGAGCCAGTGCATGTGCCACATCTCCTCCCGCGCGCGCGAGAGCAGGCTCGCCCCGATGGACGTATCCTCACCCTCCAGATACCCGTGTATGACATACCGCAAGACGGCGGCATGCTCGTCATCCAGGTCATTGTTCAGGAGATCAATCAATGCCTTTTTGTCCATAACCCCCCTCCTTTTCTGCTTATTATAATATCCTCCCAATACCCAAAAGTGAGCAGACGATTAACTGCAGAATTTTCTGACCGCGTGACCGACATAGTGCGTGATGATAACCACCACCACGGCAATCAGCAGGTGCTCGCCGATCACCTTCCACGGCCGCTCCCCCTGGCCGCGTGCCAAATACAAGCTGAAGATGCTCAGCAGCGTCATGCCATACAGGACGCTGACGATAATGGCCGTTCCCAGCGGAAAGAAAAGTAGGGGAACGATGAATGTCGACGCAAAGATAAATTTCGCGAGAAAGGTAGCGATGGTCGCCTCCCATATCTCCGGCGTGGTGTGCTTATTCTCGGACTCTTCGGAGATATGGATACCCAAGGCGTCGGAAAAGGCATCGGCGATGGCGATGATCAATATGCCGCCGATCACGACGAGCTTGGAGTTCGTACCGGCATGCAGGCCGACCATTAACCCCAGGGTAGTAATAGTGGCGGAGGTCAGCCCAAAGCTTAAACCCGTCTTGATTGAATGTCTGGGCATCATGCACCTCAATGATAAAAAAATAGAATAGGAAATATTATATGGTCTTCAAGGGGAGTTGTAAAGATACTTATAAGCTTCTTAATCGATTATAGCCTCATATGACATACACCTGCTATGCAGAATGGGGGAGGTCTATGCGGCAACATAACCCCACATAAACAGTTATTTTCCCCTTTTAATTCTTCTTATGAAAAAACCAATGATCGGAAGTCTTTCATAGATGATCCCTGCATCCCAAAAATCCTGATGAAAAACAATCTTCCCCTCTTTGTTAAATCGCACATGGGACATTCCAGGAAGATACATGACATCATTCTTCTTCCGCTTCAATGAAAATTTCGTGACCCAGCGAAAATAGTAGTTACCATCATGTTCTGCAATATCCTGAAGATCAAGAGCAACCTCATGCATTATATGTGTGCCTTGTATGAGATATGCTTCTATGTTTTCCAGACCCTGCAGCTCTATGAAGCTATCACGGTAATACGCATCCTGTGCATACATATCCCGGGCATACCTTCTAATATTATCTTCGGTATACGTAGCATACAAGGTACCGAAGAGTGCTATAGCCTCTCTTTCTTTTTCAGATCCTGGTTGTATCATGTCGTGCTTATGGGGGTCGGTATCCTGCAGCGCTTGGTAATAGGTCTCCATACCATATTTTTTGTTCTGTACACCGGTCGCGCAACCGTAGAAGACCAGTAAGACGCTACAGACCAGGAGAGCCTCCTTTCTCATGTGCCGGTTCACACTTTCACCCAGCGCGCGGCAGCGAGGGCCGAGAGAGTAGCAACGACCCCCAAAAGGCGGCGTTGATCAAGCAAAAGACTTTTGAAATCATACTGAATGCCGATGACGCCAATGGTCTCTTCCAGCGAGCGCATCGGTAAAAAGAAGAGCTTAACGTTTGTCAGGGTTTGTGTGCCTGCACCCGCAGACTCGCCGTGTAAATATGTCCACTCGGCAACGGCCATCTCATTAGAGGCAAGATCGAGGTCGGATTTGTTGCGAGCCCATACCCGCAGCTTGGCATCAGGTCCCCGGAAAAGTACAAAGGCAGGAGCATCAATAATCTTTGCGAGATACGTAATCACAATGTGGCTGATGTAATCAAGGACCGTGGTGCGAAATACCGTCAAGGCATTATCCCATCCCTTTGTATCATGAACAAGTCCCCCGACAAACTGCTCAACAGGAGGAAGCGATAAGAATTCTTTGCTTATCTCCTCAATGAGCGTAATCCGTTTAATGCGAAGCTGCAAGGCACGATTTTGCTGTTTCGTTATTTTGACCAGTTGTCCGATGATAATCGAGGTAAGGAAAAAGACTACCACATTGATAATGTCATGGGGGTGATTCATGGTGAAGCTGTATCTCGGCTCAGTAAAGAAAAAATCAAAGGTAAGCAGGCTGATTACGGCGGCAAACAATGAAGGCCCCATGCCGAAAAGAAGGGCGCTGGCAATTGTTGGAATCAGGTAAAGGTACACGAGCGAGAGAGGATTGATAAATTTTTGGAGGAAAAAGTTCATCAAAGAAACAATCACTACCATGAGCATCGGCAACAGATAATCCTTGGGATGAAATGCACGTGGTTCAGGCGTCGGCTTTACTTCTATCTCCTTTTTTTCAACCGTCGGCGTGATGAGATGCAGCTCAAACTCGCTCCGTGCGTGCAGCAAGCGGGATGCGGGCGAACCTTTCCAGAATTCAAACAGTCTAAAGTGAAGCGGCTTGCCGATGACGATATGCGTAATATTGTTCTCCCTGGCAAAATGCAGGATTTCACTCGCGACATCTGTACCGGAAAGGGTAATAGTTTTTGCACCCAGCTCGTCCGCCAGGTTCAACGCCCCGGCCAGATATGCCTTGTCGCGTTCCGACATTTCTTTGAGCGCAGGCTTTGCAACATACACGGCATACCATTCGGCACGAGCATCTGTTGCAATCTTGTACCCTTTGCGGAGCAGCTGTTTTGCATAGGGACCCGAGGCAATACAGACCATCACCCGTTCCCCTGCCGGCCAGGGGCCGGCAATAGCCTTCGACCGCATATAGTTCAAAAGCTCGGTATCTATCTTGTGGGCAGCGTGAGTCAACATGAGCTCGCGTAGCGCCACTAAATTGCCGCGCTGAAAAAAGTTTTCTACCGCCCGTTTGGCTTGTGGCGGAATATATACCTTGCCTTCTTTCAGCCGATTAAAAAGCTCTTCCAACGGGATGTCGATCACCTGAACCTCATCGGCCCTGTCCAAAAAGGTATCAGGCAATGTCTCTTGTACGCGTATGCCCGTAATCTTTTCGACGACATCGTTGAGGCTTTCAAAGTGCTGGACATTCACCGTCGTGTAGACATCAATGCCGTGGTTGAGCAGTTCCTCAACGTCCTGGTATCGTTTTGGATGCCGGCTGCCGGCGGCATTGGTATGCGCCAGTTCATCAACCAGCACAACCGTTGGCCGCCGAGTCAGAATGCCATCTAAATCCAATTCCTCAAGGACAATACCTTGATATTCCACACGCCGGCGGGGAATGATCTCCAAGTTTTTAAGCAATGCCTCCGTCTCGGTACGGCCGTGGGTCACCGCAATGCCAACCACCACATCCTCGCCACGCCTCTTCAATACAGAGGCTTCATTAAGCATGGCATAGGTCTTTCCGACACCCGGGGAGTAGCCGAGAAATATCTTGAGTCGCCCCCGTTTGGATTCCTCGCCCTGCACTTCTTTGAGCAGGGCATCGGGATCAGGCCTTTTGCTCTTTGTGCTGTTTTTTACCGCCACCTATCCCTCAGTTTTTCTTGCCCGCATCAAGAGCAAGGTTGAGTTTCAATACATTCACCCTCGGCTGCCCCCAGATGCCAGCAAAACGATGTTCAATACATCTTCGGACGAGTCCTTCGACCTCGGACTCCGACAATCCTCTCTCCTTTGCAATTCGCTTAACCTGAAGCAGAGCGGACTCGATGCTGATATGAGGGTCGAGGCCGCTGGCCGACGCTAATACAAGGTCGGCTGGAATAGGCGTATCGAAAGGCACGCCATTCGCGAGCCGAACCGCCTCAATTCTGTCCTTGATTTCCTGAAGAAACTTGGCATTGGAAGGACCGAAGTTGCTCCCCGAAGAGCCACTTGCATTATACGCTGGATCCGTAGCAGAAGGTCTGCCGTGAAAGTATCGTGGTCCTTTAAACATCTGCCCGATTAATTCCGAGCCGACAATCTGCTTCTGTGAACTCAGAAGGCTCCCGTTTGCCCTCCAGGAAAACAGGAGCTGGGACACGGCGGTGATACAGAGCGGAAAGACGAGGCCGCATAACAAGGAGAATACAACGAAGACGAAAAGGGCTTGTGTGGCGTGCCGCATAAAAATATCCTCCCCTATACTAAATTCAGCGCAGCAATAACGAGGTCAAGCGTCTTTATGCCGATGAAGGGCACGAGTAACCCTCCCAGCCCATAGATAAGCAAGTTACGGCGCAGCAGCGCCGAAACCGTGGTTGGCCGGTAGCGCACCCCACGCAAGGCAAGAGGTATAAGCAGCGGAATAATAATCGCGTTAAAGATCACGGCCGACAACACGGCGGTTTGTGGGCTTGCAAGATGCATGATATCGAGCACCCGTAACAGCGGGTATTGCGTCGCGAAAATAGCGGGGAGGATGGCAAAGTACTTGGCCACGTCATTGGCCACGCTAAAGGTCGTCAGCGCCCCCCGGGTAATCAGAATTTGTTTCCCGATCTCCACGATGTCGAGCAGCTTGGAAGGATTTGAGTCAAGGTCTACGATGTTGGCGGCCTCTCGTGCTGCCTGTGTTCCTGCATTCATGGCAACCGCTACATCAGCCTGGGCCAAGGCGGGCGCATCGTTCGTACCATCACCGATCATGGCGACCAGATGGCCATCGGTTTGATATTTTCTTATCAACTCCAGTTTGACGCTGGGCTTTGCCTCGGCCACAAAATCACCCACACCGGCCTCGGCCGCGATAGTGGCAGCTGTCAAGGGATTGTCTCCGGTAATCATGACGGACTTTATCCCCATGCGGCGGATCTGGGCAAGGCGTTCATTGATCCCTTCTTTGAGAACGTCCTTCAGCCGGATGACGCCTAATACCGTGCTATCCTCCGCAACAACAAGAGGGGTGCTGCCTTCCTTGGAAACTGCGGCAACAATCTGCTGAACCTTTTCCGGCATGGTCCCTCCCTGATCCATGACGAAATTTTTAATGGCATCCGCTGCCCCTTTCCGAATGTGACGGCTGTCCCAATCAATACCGCTCATGCGTGTTTCCGCGCTAAACGGAGAAAAAGATGCGCCCTCCGGTGCACGGATATCCCTGCCCCGCACCCCCAACCCCTCCTTTGCCAGAACGACGATACTCCTGCCTTCGGGCGTCTCATCCGCGAGGGATGCCAACAAGGCCGCGTTGATAAAATCTTTTTCCCGTACCTCATCAGCAGGAAGAAACTCCGTGGCCATCCTGTTTCCGAGGGTAATGGTACCGGTTTTGTCCATGAGCACGACATCCACATCCCCCGCTGCCTCGACGGCCCGGCCGCTCATGGCAATAAAATTGTGTTGCAGTAAACGATCCATCCCGGCGATGCCGATGGCAGGCAATAACCCGCCAATGGTGGTCGGCATCAGGCAAACCAATAATGCCACCAAGATAGGGATGGAAACGCTGACCATCATATACCCGGCGAAAAACTTCAACGTTACCACAACGGTGAGGAAGGTCGCCGTCAGCCCGATCAGGAGGATATCCAATGCCTTTTCGTTGGGTGTTTTTTGCCGCTTCGCGCTCTCTACCATGTCGATCATCTGATCGAAAAAGGTCTCGCCAGGATTGGCCGTGATCCGGATCTTAATCTTCCCGGAGAGCACACGGGTCCCGCCGGTAACGCCGCTGCGGTCGCCGCCTGCCTCTCTGATCACGGGTGCCGATTCCCCGGTGATCGCCGATTCATCCACCAAGGCCACCCCTTCGATGACTTCACCGTCACCAGGGATCGGTTCGCCATCTTCTACCACCACTACATTACCTTTACGGAGCACAAGGGCGGAGACGGTCTCTATGCCACCATCGGCGCGCAGTCTTTTCCCGACGGCCTCGCTGCGGGTCTTTTTTAAGGACTCCGCCTGCGCCCTGCCCTGGCCTTCGGCAAGCGCCTCTGCGAAGTTGGCGAAGAGGATAGTAAACCACAACCAGATACTGATCTGGGCATTAAATCCAAACGCACCTCCGGTAAATAAATCGTCTATCGCAATTCCTAAGGTGATCGCCGAGACGATCTCGACCACAAACATCACCGGATTCTTGATCATGATGCGCGGATCAAGCTTGCGCACAGAATCTTGTAATGCCTGGATGATCAGTTTCGACTGCCAAAGGCCCAGTTTTTTTTCTTTCATGGTATCCTACTTAAAATGTTTTCCCGACCTGAACAAAAAGGTGTTCGAGCAGCGGCCCTAGCGTCAGTGCCGGAAAGAAGGTCAAAGCGCCGACGATGATCACCACGCTCACGAGCATCACGACAAAGAGCATGTTTGTCGTCGGGAAGATGCCGGCGCTTATAGGAACCACCTTTTTTTTAGCGAGAGACCCCGCAATCGCGAGGGCCGGGATAATGGTAGTAAATCTCCCCACCAGCATGGCACAGGCGGTAGTCAGGTTATAGAAAGGCGTATTGGCATTGAGCCCGGCAAAGGCCGAACCATTATTGTTTGCCGTTGACGCGTAGGCGTAGAGGATCTCAGAGAGCCCATGGGGACCGGCGTTGTTGAGGCCTGCAAGGCCGGCCCGTGTTGCAATCGCGAGGCTTGCCAGCACCAGCATGACGATGGCCGAAGACAAAATAGCGATGACAGACATGATCATTTCATACGGCTCCAGCTTCTTGCCGATAAACTCCGGTGTCCTCCCAATCATCAATCCCGCAAGGAACATGGTCAGGATGGCGTAGATAATCATGCCGACGAGACCCACTCCGACACCGCCGAAGATGACCTCGCCGATAGCCATATTAAACAGTAAAACCAATCCGCTCAAGGGCATGAGGCTGTCATGCATGCTGTTGACGGCCCCGCACGCCGTCGCGGTCGTGGATTGGGCGAATAAGATAGAATGAACGACCCCGAAGCGGGCTTCCTTGCCCTCCATGTTTGCACCATGGAGAATCCCCATCTTTTCCAGGATCGGGCTTCCCTGCGCTTCCGCCCAAAGGGTGACGGTCAGTCCTAATAAAAACAGGACCATCATGGCAGCAAAGAACGCCCAACCTTGCCGGCGTTTCTTGAGCATCCCCCCCAGCATAAACGGGAGCGCTGCGGGGATCAGCAGGAGTGCAAAAACCTCCATAAAATCGGTCAGAGGGGTAGGGCTTTCAAAGGGATGAGCCGAGTTCGCATTGAAAAAACCGCCCCCATTGGTACCGAGCTGTTTTATCGCCACCTGGGAGGCAACCGGGCCGACAGCGATGATTTGCTCTCGCCCTTCAAGGGTCTGTACATGGGTGGCAGGCGACAAGGTCTGAACAACACCTTGCGATGCCAGCACCAAGGCCCAGATAATTGCCAGGGGCAATAACACATAGAGTACGGCACGGGTCAGGTCCACCCAGAAATTTCCTATGGTCTTTACTGACTTCCGGATAAATCCTCTGATCAAGGCAACGACGGCGGCAAGGCCGACTGCCGCCGAGAGAAAGTTTTGCACCGTGATCCCCACCATCTGGGTGAAGTAACTCATGGTCTGCTCGCCTCCATAGGCCTGCCAGTTGGTGTTGGTGACAAAGGATATAGCGGTATTCAAGGCGGTGTCCCACCGGACTGCACCGAATCGCTGAGGATTAAACGGCAGCACCCCCTGGGTGAGCTGGAGGACAAACAAGACCACAATCCCCATCGCGTTAAAGATAACCAGAGAAAGGGTGTAGGTCTTCCAGGACATCTCATCTTCTTTATCCACCCCGAACAGCCTGTAGAGGAACTTTTCCGTTGGGCCCGCTATGCGCGTGAGAAACGTGCGTTTGCCGGTGAATACCATCGTCATGAATCCGCCGAGCAACACAGCGGCAAGGGTGAGAACGCACAGAAACAATATGATAGGAATTGCATCACGAATGGTCACGACAACCTCTCCCCGTTGTTATAACCTGACAGCAAGCAACTGCCCGGAAAATTAAATTTTACACGCTCTTTATTACGGAAATATTACACAATCGTAGTGTTATCTCAGCCGCGTATGCGGCAGGGTAACTGCTGTGTCATCCCTCGATACTCCGGTAGATGCCGGAGACGACGGCCCAGCCCAAGATCGCCGCGGTCGCGATCATACAAAGGCTGGCAATAAGTTTATGCAACAGATTTTCCTTACGCCGCTCCCGATATCCGAGCAGAAAACCAAGGACCACGCCCCCGAGCATCCCCCCGCCATGCCCCCAGTTGTTGATTCCCGGCACGAGAAAACCGAAGAGGAAGATACCTATGGCCCAGCCGCCTACCTGGCGGAAGATGATCTGCCCATAGGCACCACCCCGGCTCTTGCCGAAGTAAAGGACCGCGCCGATGAGGCTCGTTAAGGCCGCCGAGGCGCCGATGGTAAGAGGTACGCCGGCCAGATACGAGACAAAAAAGCCGAAGACGCCGCCCAGGGTGTAGATGATGAACATTCGGTATTGGCCGTATTCCTCGACAACCAGGGGCCCCAGTTGCCGCAAGGCGAGCATATTGAAGAGGATGTGGAGGACGCCGCCGTGCAGGTAGTTTGCAGCAAGGAGGCTCCACCACGAGTGGAACTGATTAATCGGAATGGTCCCCGACGCCCCCAGAAGTATGAGGCTCATAGGGTCAGGCGATAACAACGCCAGCGGGTTTGCCGAAAAGCCGGTCCCCCGAATATTGAGCAGGAGCGAAAGGACATAGAAGCCGATGTTCACGTAGATAATGGCTATCAGGATGTAGTCGCCGTCGCGGAACCCCTGCGTCAAAAAATTATGCTTCCACCACGTGCCGGGACGGCGTACCCCGCAGTACGGACATTGCTCCTCATCTCTGCTGATCAGGCTCTTACAGTTGGGACACAGGATCGCGCGCTTCTTTTGTCTCGCCATAGTTCAGTCCTTTTTTGAACATACATGCTACCATCGCCCAGCGCCTTTGTAAAGGAGCGGCATCTCGCGGGTTGGAGTGCAGTATTATAATGACGTCCCTCAGCGTGACTTATTTTTTAACGTTGACCATAGGAAAGAAAAATGTTAGGGTATGGGTGTTCGTGGGGTGATTATTAAGTATATGATAGATCACTACGATTGAGAATAAGCAATAAGTAAAAAAGAGAGAGGGAACAGCCACACTAACGCCGCACCAAAGATCACTCACAAGGAGGAAGGGCGATGGCAAAAAAAAGAGGGAAGAAGGTCAGCGTGTTGCTCATCATCTTGGCAATACTGATACCTTTTGTGGCCGTGCTCATCAAAAAGGGCTTTGGCAAAGATTTTATCATCAATATCATTCTTTGTATTATTTTTTATGTACCGGGCATCATCCACGCTTTGTGGGTGGTAACAAAGTAGAACACTAGCGTCCTGCAGGAAAACCCTATTTTGTAAGCGCTGATGGAGGCCGCGCCCTCCGAGAGGAGGGGTGTATTCAGGCAAAACTCCTGAATGTGAGGGACTCAAGTATCGAAAATCACGCCAGCCTTCTTCTCATCTGTACATCATGCAACAAACGTTTGAGGCCTGCTTGCATTCACTTTTTTGATGGGTCAAATACAAGCCCTATTTCTTTATCGATCAACTGTGCATTAATAGGCAAAAAAGGTTCTGCTTTTTTAATCGCTCGCATGGCCGATTGATCAAAAAGGTCATCGCCGGATTTCTTTTCGAACCGTGAATTCTTAACTTTTCCTGCCCTGTCGATGACGACGACGATGATTGCCACGAGATCATTATTTGTCTTGGGAAGGTTCGCCGGAAGGACCCACGCCTGATTGACCTTGGCCTGGACCGACCCAGTATCAATACTCCCTTCTATACCTGAACCTGTTCCTGGACCTGCTTTCCCCGAGGAAGTCACGGCCGCTGTTGAACCTGTCCCCGTTTGCCCACCGTATGACTTGCCCTCTGTGCTACGGTTTGCCACGCTTTTTTCCATCTTGGCAATCGCATCCTGCAGAGATTTATCAGGATCCTTAACCAGCTCGGCCTTTTTCTCCTTATTTGTCTTTTTAAGCCCTTCAACCGTATCTTTTTTTACTAAAACCTTATCCGGCTTCTGGTCTTTAGACGATTGCTGTTTTTTTTCCGGTTCCGGCTT
>MGQT01000026.1 GCA_001797935.1 Deltaproteobacteria bacterium RBG_16_54_18
ACTGAGCCTCATGAGCCAGCAGCGGGCCATGGCCGCCATCAAGAACGGGATCTTTAAAGAAGAGATCGTGCCGGTCAAGATCCCTCAGAAGAAGGGGGACCCCGTTATCTTCGACACGGATGAATTCCCTAAGGATACCTCGCTCGAAAAGATGGCCAAACTCCCGCCGGTCTTTAAGAAGGATGGGACCGTGACTGCGGGCAACGCCTCCGGGATCAACGATGCGGCGGCGGCCGTGGTGCTCATGACCAAAGAAAAGGCCAAAGAGCTGGGCGTAAAACCCCTCGTTACTATCAGGGCCTTTGCCTCCGGCGGGGTAGACCCGAGCTATATGGGATTAGGTCCGGTCCCGGCGGTCAAGAAGGTGCTCAAGGCAACGGGGTTGTCGGTCAAGGATATCGACGTTGTCGAGCTCAATGAGGCCTTTGCCTCCCAGGCCATCGCCTGTATCCGGGAGATGGGTTTCGATAGGGAGCGGACCAATATCCACGGCAGCGGTATCTCTCTCGGCCATCCCATCGGCTGCACCGGCGCCCGGGTCACGGTGACCCTGATCAACGAGATGCGCCGCCGCAAGGCCAAATACGGGCTCTGCACCATGTGTATCGGCGGCGGGCAGGGGATGGCCATGCTCGTGGAAGCGCAGGGATAAGAAGAAGATAAGAGGAGGGCAAGATGGGCTACAAAAATCTTCTGGTGGAGGTGACGGACGGTGTTGCCGTCGTCACAATCAACCGTCCCCAGGTGCTCAATTCCCTCAACGGAGAGACCCTCGCTGAACTCCGGCAGGCCATGCGTGAGGTAAACGAAAGAAACGACGTTCGTGCGGTCATCCTTACCGGTGAGGGGGGAAAGGCATTTGTGGCCGGCGCCGACATCGCGGAGATGAAGGCGATGAACGCGGTCGAGGCCTTTGCCTTTTCCCGCTTGGGGCATGAGGCCATGCGTTCTATCGAGACTCTGAGCAAGCCGATTATCGCCGCGGTCAACGGTTATGCCCTCGGCGGGGGACTCGAGCTCGCTTTGGCATGTGATTTCATCTACGCTTCGGAAAAGGCCAAGCTGGGACTGCCCGAGGTGACGCTCGGCATCTTCCCCGGGTTCGGCGGGACCCAGCGGCTTCCCCGTCTGATCGGCAAGGGAAGGGCCAAGGAGTTGATCTATACCGGGAAGATAGTGGATGCTGCCGAGGCCTATACCCTCGGGATCGTCAACAAGGTCGTCGCTCCCGATCAACTCATGGAGGAGGCCATAAAGACCGCCCGCACTATCGCCCAGAATGGGCCGTTGGCGGTGGGCATGGCAAAAGACGCGGTGAATAACGGCTACGATGAGGCTCGCGCAGAGGGCTCGGCCATCGAGATGACGGCGTGGGGCAATACCTTTGCGACGCACGATCAGAAAGAAGGGATGGGGGCCTTTCTCGAAAAACGAAAGCCTGCCTTCAAGGGGGAGTAACTATTCTTACAAAATAAGTCCGTCGCTCACGCACGATAAAAATATTCTATCTTTATTCCCCTCTCTTGTCTCCACCGCAAGGACTGCAGGAGAGGGGATTATTTTCAAGCTCATCGAGCAGTTTTCGTGGTAACCACTCTCCCCGATAGCTTCTCAGACGATGACGAGCGAAGAGTTAACTAGCGCAGTTCCTTGATGGCAACCGGCACGTCTTTGCTTTGACGATCACGCCAAATGGTCAAGCGCACCGTTTGATCGATTGGCGTGTCGGCCACCAGGATCCGTAATTCCCCGGATTGTTCGATCTTATTGTCGCCATAGCTCAAGATGATGTCACCCCGGCGTAACCCCGCCTTGGCAGCCGGGCTGTTGGCGGCGACCTCAACGATGAGCGCGCCTGCAGGCTTCGGCAGGCCGAACTCGGCCGCTATCTGGGGGGTGACCTCCTGTACCGACACCCCCAGCCACCCCCTGATCATCTTTCCGTGCTTAACGAGCGAGGTCATCACCGCTTGCGCCATGTTGGAGGGGATGGCGAACCCGATCCCTTGATACCCGCCGGTGCGGGAGATAATGGCCGTGTTGATGCCGATCACTTCGCCCTCGATATTGACCAAGGCTCCCCCTGAGTTTCCCGGGTTGATGGCGGCATCGGTTTGAATAAAGTCTTCATAGTCGGTGATCCCCACCTGATTTCTTCCCTTGGCGCTGATAATCCCCATGGTGATGGTCTGCCCGATGCCGAAGGGATTGCCGATGGCGAGCGCAATATCTCCTACCCGGGTCTTATCCGAATTCCCCCACTGGACGGTGGGGAACCCCTTGCCGTTTATCTTGAGAATGGCGACATCGGTTTTGGGGTCGGCACCGACGACCTTGGCCTTAAATTCCCGTTTATCGGCCAGGCTCACCGTTACCTGGCTTGCCTGGGAGATGACATGGTTATTGGTGATGATGTAGCCGTCTTCGGTTACCAGCACCCCTGAGCCGAGGCTCCTCTCCACCCGCTCGCGCGGTACGCCAAAAAAACGAGAAGCATCATCGCCAAAAAATTCCCTGAAAAAAGGATCGTTGAAAAACGGCGCTCCGCCGGGGGTTTTATAGACCCGCACGGAGGATATATTGACCACGGCCGGCATGACATGCTGCGCAACTGCGGAGAGGCTTGCTTGCAGGGACCTGACCTCTTCGGGAACGCGAGGGGTTGCCTCAACAACGCGCGGCGCCCGTTCTCGATCCAAAAACAGCGTTTTACCGGAGAAGAACCGCTCACCGTGTTGCGCGATGACGATCCCGAGGGCGAACCCGACGCATAATAAAAGGCAATAAAAAAGCCACTCTTTCCTTCTTCCTTTCATCTTTAATCATCTCCTTCGCTTATTTCTTTAATGTTAAACCTTTTCATAACTTTTTCAAGGCTTTAATGTAAATAATTTTGGTATTGACCGCCTTCCTTAAGTAAGATACCCTACGTTTTTAACATTCAAGCGCGTCTTGCGGGGTGCACGGAGTGCAGATGGAAGAAAGCGATTTTCTAAAACAATGGAAGGAAAAGGCCCGGACCCTACGGGAGAGCGGCGTAGATCTTTTTCCCAATAATTTCCAGGTGGGAACTACCTCGGCGGAGATTCAAGCGCGATACGGCGAACAACCGGCAGAGGCCCTGGAGGGCCTGCAAGACAGGGTAATGTGCGCCGGACGCATCATGGCCATCAGGAATTTCGGGCGCGCGGCCTTTGTCCATCTACAGGATAGGAAAGGGCGGATACAGATCTATCTGCGCAATGATATCTTAGGTGAAGAGACCTTCAATATGTTCAAGGTCCTCGACGTGGGGGATTTCATGGGTGTGCACGGGCGTCTCTTCCGTACCAAGACAGGTGAGTTGACGATCGAGGCCTCATCCATCCAATTGTTGACTAAATCCTACCGACCCCTTCCGGAGAAATGGCACGGCTTGACCGATGTCGAGACGCGATACCGGCAACGGTATCTCGACCTCATCATGAACCCCGCCGTTAAAGAGACCTTTTATAAAAGGAGCGAGATTATTCAGGCAATGAAGTCATTTCTGCTCCAGCGTGACTTTTTGGAGGTGGAGACCCCGATGATGCAGCCCATCCCCGGGGGGGCGACGGCGCGTCCTTTTAAGACACATCACAACACGTTGGCGATGGACCTCTATATGCGCATCGCGCCGGAGCTGTACCTCAAACGTCTGGTCATCGGGGGTATCGAGCGGGTCTTTGAATTAAACAGGAACTTCCGCAATGAGGGGGTATCCACCCAGCACAATCCAGAATTCACCATGCTGGAATTTTATCAGTCATACAGCACCTATGAAGACCTCATGACGTTGACGGAGGAGATGATGGGGGAGGTTGCCCGTACGGTCTGCGGCTCCTCTCACATTACCTATCAAGGGAATGCCCTTGATCTAACCCCCCCGTGGCCCCGGGTTACCCTTAAAGACGCCCTGTTGCAGTATGGGGGGATGGATGCCTCGATACTCTCGGACCAGGGTGCGGCTTGCCAGCTGGCCAAAAAGTTTGGCCTGGAGGTGCACAATGATGAGACCCACGGGAGCATCTTGGTACAACTCTTTGAAGCGGTTGTCGAACCTAAGCTCATGCAGCCTACGTTTATTACGGAATATCCCGTAGAGGTCTCCCCTCTTGCCCGGAGAAAGGGGGCGGATCAGACGGTTACCGAGCGCTTTGAGCTTTTCATCATGGGGAGAGAAATCGCCAACGGATTCTCCGAGCTCAACGATCCCGAGGATCAGCGGCGGCGATTTTATGAACAGGCGGCCAAACGCGATGCTACAGGAGAAGAGACTGGACTCGTCGATGAAGATTTTCTGGCAGCCCTCGAACATGGCATGCCTCCCACGGCGGGGGAAGGGATCGGGGTGGATCGGTTGGTGATGCTCTTGACCGACGCCCCCTCCATCAGGGATGTGATCTTCTTTCCCCAGATGCGGGAGCGGGCCTGATGTTTCGCTATGAGCTCTTCATCGGCCTCAGGTATCTCAAGGCCAAGCGGAAGCAGACCTTTATCTCCGTCATCACCGGTTTTTCCATTATCGGGATCATGCTGGGGGTGATGGCCCTCATTGTCGTCTTGGCGGTGATGGATGGCTTCGGCTACGAGATCAGAGAGAAGGTTTTGGGAACGCACTCCCACATCATCCTCAATAAATACGGGAGTG
Source organism: Deltaproteobacteria bacterium RBG_16_54_18 (assembly GCA_001797935.1). Classification (GTDB taxonomy): domain Bacteria; phylum Desulfobacterota; class B13-G15; order B13-G15; family RBG-16-54-18; genus RBG-16-54-18. Next base: position 4,670 of record MGQT01000026.1, read on the forward strand.
GGATCAGGGATTATCGCACCGTTGTCAAGACGGTTGAGGGGGTGCCGGGAGTCAAGGCCGCCGCACCCTTTGTCTCGACCCAGGTCATGTTGTCCGGCAGCGGCGGCGCAGCCGGATCGGTGGTACGCGGAATCGACCCCGTGCTCGAACGCACGGTATCCCGCTTGCAGCAGAGTATCATCGCCGGTTCTCTCAATAGTTTGAACCCGGATGCGGATGCGAGGACACCCGGGATCATCATCGGAAAAGAATTGGCCAAGCAGTTGGGTATCTTTCTCAACGATCAGGTGACGGTTATCTCCCCCTTGGGTGACATGACACCCGTAGGGATGGCGCCGCGGGTCAAGCGGTTTACGGTAACGGGTATCTTTGAATACGGCATGTTCGATTACGATGCGACCTTCGCCTATATCTCTCTTCCCCGGGCGCAGGAGTTCTTGCGGATTGGGGACGCGGCCACGGGTATCGAGATTACGATACAAGACATCTACCAGGCACATGTCATTGCGGAGCGGATAGAGGCGGCAGTAGGGCCCGGCTATAATGCCAAGGACTGGATGACGATGTTTAAGAGCCTCTTTGACGCCTTGCGGACGGAACGGACGCTCATGATTATCCTTTTGTCTTTGATCGTCGGCGTGGCCGCCTTTAACATCATCAGCACCTTGATCATGGTGGTGATGGAGAAGCATCGCGATATTGCCATCCTCAAGGCCATGGGGGCACGTCGGGGCAGCATCATGCGCATCTTTGTTTTTGAGGGTTTGATCGTCGGCGTGGTGGGAACCGTGCTGGGTTTGGTCTTTGGGTTTCTCATCGCCAACAACCTGCGTGCGATTGCCGGTTTATTGGAGCGGCTGCTCGGCTTTAAGGCAATGCCGGGAGATGTCTATTTCTTAAGCCGCCTCCCTTCCCGGATTGATCCCCTCGATATCGCCATCGTGGTCGGCGTCGCCATGGGGATCAGCCTGCTCGCGACGATCTACCCTGCCTGGAAGGCAGCCAGGCTTGACCCCACGGAGGCCCTGCGGTACGAGTAACCATGGCGGAGCAAAACGATAAAGAGCGGGCCCTGCGAGAAAAGGGCCAACACTACCTGACGACCGGAGAACTGGCAAAGGCGTTGGTGGAGTTTAAGCGGCTGGCGGAGGTTGATCCGGATGATCTGCAGGTCCAGGTCCAAATTGCGGATTTATTACGGAAAGTGGGGAGAGAGGCCGAATCCCTTATTAGGTACAAATATGTCCTTGCTGAATACGTCAAGAAGGGTTTTTTCCTTCAGGCCGTGGCCATCGGCAAGCTCATCCTGACGCTCGATGCGCAGGACGAAGAGACCCTGCAGGTCTTAAAGGGCCTTTCAGCACGAAAAGATGCCTTGCTTTCTCAGCAGGAGATGCAGACGACGAGCATTCCCCTCCTTTTTGCCGATCTTTCTGCAGAGGAGTTTGATCAGATTTTGACGCGGATTACCTCGCTTTATTGCGATCAGGGAAGTCTGATATGCAAGGAAGGTGAAGAAGGGGCATCTATTTTTGTCATCAGCCAGGGGAAGGTGGGGATTTATAAATATACTATAAAGGAAAAAAAAGAGGTGCTCCTCAATACCCTCGCCGCCGGAGATTTTTTCGGGGAGTTCAGCTTTTTCTCCCGGCAGCGCAGGAGCGCCTCGGCAAAGGCCCTTACCGACGTCAGCCTGTTGGAGATCACCCGTGATGATTTCGACGAGATTCAAAAGGTTTATCCCAATATCACCGAGGTCTTTTTCGCCCTCTATAAAAAAAGGGTAGTCGATACTATCCTTGCCTTGTCTCCGCCCTTTAACGTGCTGAGCCCTCAGGATAGAAAGCGCCTCGTGGAGCGGTTTTCCAGCCATGTCGTTGAGGCGGATACCGTGGTGATACAGGAGGGCGCCTTGCCGAGCTTTCTGTATCTTATCAAGTCCGGACGGGCGGAGGTTGTTGTCGAAAAGGAGGGCAAGGAGATCATCGTTGGACACCTTGCCGCGGGTGATATCTTCGGGGAGATATCATTACTGCTTAACAGAAACCATACCGCCTCGGTGCGGACGGTGACCCGCACGGAGCTCTTAAAGGCCTCTAAGGAGGAGGTGGAAAAGATATTAGGGTCCTACAAGCAGATACGCGACACCTTGCAACAATATACGCGTGAGAGACTCGAAGCCGTACAGGATAAGGTCCTGAGCGTGCAACAAGGAGGAAAAGAGTGGCTGTAAGGCGCTCGCGGTCTCCCCACATTCGGGTGCAGGGCCTGAAGAAAGTTTTCACCAAGGAGGGAGCGGAGATCTTCGCCCTCAAGGGAATTGACCTCATGGTGGAGCACGGGGAGATGGTGGTGATCGTGGGGCCTTCCGGGGCAGGGAAGACGACGCTCCTGCATATCCTGGGTACGCTGGACAGACCTTCCGAAGGCAAGGTCTTGTATCAGCAAGAAGATGTCTTCTCACGGTCGGAGAATGGCTTGGCCGCCTTGAGGAACCGGGAGATTGGCTTTGTCTTTCAATTTCATAATCTTCTGCCGGAGTTTGACGCCTTGGAGAATGTCATGATGCCCGCACTAATTCAGGGGGTGGCTAAAAAAGAGGCGCAGGCAATGGCCGCGGAGGTCTTAGGGGAGGTAGGTCTTAAGAACCGGATAGGTCACAAGCCGGGAGAACTCTCCGGCGGCGAGCAGCAGCGGGTGGCGGTTGCCAGGGCCCTGATCTTGCGTCCCGCCCTCCTCTTGGCCGATGAGCCGACCGGGAATCTGGACAGCACAACCGGGGAACGCGTCATGCAGCTTATCTTCTCCCTGAACCAGGAGAAGGGGGTGACGCTGATTCTCGTTACCCACAATGAATCTTTGGCCAGCCGTTTCCCGCGGCAGCTCACGCTGGCAGACGGCAGGGTGATCTGAAAAGTAGTTTACAAACGTATGAATATCTGCTATGAAAGGTAACCTTTGTACATCTGAAAGGGGTACATAATCGTGAAAGGACTAAGAGCGGTTGGTCTGATAGTGTCCTTTTTCCTGCTCATCTCCGTGTGTGCGGTGCTTGCCCAGGAGGGGATAATCAAGGAGATCGTGGTCCTGGGCAATGAACGGGTGGATCAGGGGACCATCCTCAAAGAGGTGCAGAGCAAGGTGGGGGAGACTTTTTCCAAAGAGCAGGTAGCCAAAGACATCAAGACCGTCTACGGCCTCGGGTTCTTTCAGGACGTACAGGTCGATGTATCGCAGGCCAAAGAAGGGGTGATCGTTACCTTTATCGTCATCGAAAAACCCTTTGTGACGGATATTGTCATTGAGGGGAACGTCAAGCTGAACCAGCAGGACATTGAAGGGGTCCTGGAAGTCAAACGGGATGCCGTCCTCGACATGGCCAAGGTGCGCTCCAGCGTACAAGGGATCAAGAAACTCTACGCTTCGAAGCGCTATTTTGGCAGCGAGGTGGAATATCGGGTCGAACTGGGGGAGAAGAACAGGGCAACTGTCTACTTCACCGTCGTGGAAGAAGGGGTTAAAGGGTATCTGACCAAGATTGCCTTTATCGGGAACAAGGTCTTCGGGGCGAGGAAACTCAAGAGCATCATGCAGACCAAGGAAAAAGGGTTGACGTGGTGGTTCACCAGCGCGGGAAATCTGGAGACCGATGTCCTTGAGGTGGATGTCACCCGCATCAAGAGTCTGTACTACGATTACGGCTACGTAGTGGTTAAAGTGAGTAGTCCTGAGATCACCCTCAGCAAGAACAAGAAATCCATCCAGGTTACGATCAAGATCAATGAGGGTGAACAATATAAGCTCGGCAGCCTCGATGTAACCGGAGATATCTTGACCACCAGAGAGGACCTCTTGAAAGGATTCAAGAGTAAGGTCAACAAGGTCTATCGCTCCTCCCTGATACATAAAGACCTCCTGTGGCTGACCGATCAATATGCCGATAAGGGATATGCCTATGTCGATGTATCACCCCTCACCACGCTTGATCACGAGAAAAAACTGGTGCAAGTGACCTTCAATATACAGAAGGGTGTCAAGACCTTTATCAACCGCATAGAGATTGCGGGGAACACCAAAACCAGGGACAAGGTGATCAGGCGGGAGTTAAAGATAGCCGAAGGCGACCTGTATAATGCCACCTTCATGAGAAAGAGCCGCGAGCGGGTCAAGCGGACGGGATTTTTTAAAGAGGTAGACTTTGCCCCCAGCCCTACCGAGAAGAAGGAGTTAATCGATCTGGACGTCAAGGTTGAAGAGGCCAGCATGGGGAAGCTGGAATTCGGCGCCGGATACAGCAACTTCAGGGGGATCGTGGGGAGCGTGGGTCTGTCTCATGGGAATTTGTTCGGTCGTGGATACCATGCCTACGCCAAGGTGGAGTTGGGAGAGGATGTAATGAATTTTAAAGTCGGGTTCAACAACCCGCGCTTTTTTGATTCACCCTATTCCCTTGGTTTTGACGTCTTTAAACAGAAGGATGAATATGACGACTACAAAACCGACATCATAGGCGGGGATTTCAAGATTGGCAGGGAGCTCACCGATACCATCAGGGCAGACCTCACCTATCTCTTTGAAAAGGTACGGATAT
>MGQT01000027.1:0-228 GCA_001797935.1 Deltaproteobacteria bacterium RBG_16_54_18
CCGTCGAGGTACTGATTAAAAAGCGCCTGCTCAGCGACCCATAAACAAGTTGGGAAGAAAGAGGGCTATTTGCGGGAACAGGAAGAGCAAGACACCGCAAACGACAAAGCTCAGCAGGAAAGGCACGACGCCCTTATAGATGGTGCCGAAGGGGAGTCCCGTAACATTCTTCACGATAAACACACTGATGGCAATCGGCGGGATGATAACGCCGATCATCAAGGTAAC
>MGQT01000027.1:238-8997 GCA_001797935.1 Deltaproteobacteria bacterium RBG_16_54_18
ATGCCGAACCAGATAGGATCGTAACCCAGTTTCATGATGGCCGGATACAAGATGGGTGTGGCGAGGATCATAAAGGCAAGGTCGTCCATAAAGGATCCACCTATAAGGTAGATAAACATGATGATCACCACGATCAACTCACGCGGTAGTTGGAGGCCGGCCACCCAGTCCGCCGTCACAAACGGTATCTCCGTGATGGCGAGGAAGTGACCGAGCACCTGTGATCCGTAGATCAGCAGGAGCACCATGCAGGCAGTGCGCAACGACTCATCGAAGGACTTAACGAGCATCTTGAAACTGACGTCCCGTTGCGCCGCGACCAGGACAAGCACGCCGATGGTGCCCATTGTCCCCGCCTCCGTGGGGCTGAATATGCCCATCATCATCCCACCGATCACGAGGGTGAACACGACGGCGACCCACAGGAGCGCCGGCAGGGCGCGGAGGCGTTCCTTCCATGAAGCCTTCTTGCCCTTCGGCGCGATCTTGGGGTTGATCGCTGTCCATCCTAAGATGACGCACATGAAGAGGAGCGCGATAATAATGCCGGGAAAGATACCGGCGAGAAAGAGCCTCCCGATCGACTGTTCCGTAATGATACCAAAGATGATCAGGGTCAGACTTGGGGGAATCAGCAGGCCGAGGGTACCGACGGAGGCGACCACGCCTGCCGAGAGGGTCTTGGAATACTTGTACCGGTTCATCTCCGGTATGGCGAGCCCGGAAAAGGTCGCGGCCGTCGCAAGGGTCGAACCACACATCGCCTTAAAGAGCGTTGCGCCCACAACCGTGGTCATGGCGAGCCCTCCCGGGATGTGCCCCACGTACTTGTGGGCGCCGTCGTACAGTCGTTTTGCCACGTTTGAGTTCGACGCAATCTGTCCCATCAAGACAAAGAGCGGTATGACGGTAAACGAGTACGTCGTGAAGGTATCGAAAAAATCCTTGACGAGAAGATTAGAGGCCACCTTGAAATCGACAAGAAAGCCAAACCCCACGAAACCCAACGCGGCCATGCCAAAGGCGAGCTCAATGCCCGATAAAAAAACGACGAACATGAAGGCGAGCCCTATTACTCCAATAGTAACTTCGTAGCTCATTTCCCCCTCCTTTTTCTGCCGAAAAGATCCAGATCAAGCAGATCACTGAACAGCGTCAACGCCTCAAGAAAACAGGCAACGGCCAGGCCGAACGTGATGGGATAGTAGGGGAGCCTAAACCCAGCGCTCACCTCTCCCGTTTTAATCAGGTCCAGCCCATAGAGAATGAAGTTGTACCCGATAAAGAGGAAGAGGAGGATAGTGATGATCCTCGTCAGCATCTTGAGGATGGCCTGCGGCCTCTTTGAGAGTTTGTCTACGAGTAGATCGACATATATATGTGACTTTTTCAAGGTTGAATATGGCAGGGCGAACCCGATGACGACAGCCCCCGAAAAGCTGATGAGCTCCATCCCTCCGATAAGGGGTTTTTTGAACTGCCGCATAGTAACGTCGAACAGGGTTATCAGCATCATACATGCCAGGACTGAACCGGCAATTACGGCGAACGAAAGGTCAAGCTTATATACAATTGCTTTTAACCGTTTCATTGAACCCTCCATGATTTCCCGCGAGCGCTTTTCTATAACTCATGAGCAATTCATCCCCCCGACATTCTGACGTGTCGGAGGGATGAATTGCGCTCGATACTGCAGCCTTGATCAGATACGCAGCGCGTATCCAGCTCAGAGACCAAAACTGCTTACGGGTGCATCTTGATGTAATCCTGGCAGAACTTCAGCGCCTTATCCCCGGGCAGCCCCTTGTCCGCCATCTTTTTGACATAGGCGGCGAGGATTGGTTTCATCTTCTCGGCTGTCTGTGCTTCTTCCTCTTTTGACACCTTAACGAAGTTCATACCCTTCTGGATGGCCCACTCTTTTGCCTGTTTGTCCAATTCCACCCACTTCTTGCCGAACTTTACTGCGTATTCCTCGTTGATCTTTTCGATGGCCTTGCGGTCGGCCCTCGAAATGGAGTTCCACTTGTCCTTGTTCATGATCGCATACAAGGAGGTCATATAGGAGGTGGCATAGTTCTCAAGACTGGTCTTGAGCACTTCGCCTAACTTCCACCCCTGCAAGGCCTCGATGGGGAGCAGTACGCCGTCCAGAAGCCCTTTGGACAACGAGTCATACGTCTCGGTAATGGGCTGCGTGACCGGCGCCCCACCCAGGACTTTTACGATCTCGGCGTTTTCCGCGTTCGCCTTGATCCTCAGGCCCTTGACGTCGGCCGTCGATTTGATTTCTTTTCTCGTGTGGATGATACCAGGGGCAGCGCCGTGCAAAAACATCACCTGCACGTCGTCAAATTCCTTGGGTTTGAATTTCTTGTAGTACGCATTGCCCAGCATGGTTGCCTGGTAGCCGTTCGCGTAGCCCAATGGCTGCTGGAGTACCTCACTCAACGGGAGCCGGCCCGGTGCATACGCCAAAAGATTCATTGCCATGTCGGCAATCCCCTTGACTACGGCATCATACGCCTGCATCGGGGGCGCGAGTGTACTGCCGGGGAAGTACGAGAAGGTGACCCGGCCTTCGGTCTTCTTCTCGACGTCCTTTATCCACTCTTCCGTCAGTTTGCTGAACGGGTGTACCGGCGGATAAAGGTTACCATATTTGAGCTTTAGGACCTTATCTGCCGCGCCGGCGGTCGCTGCCACGCAGAAGACGGCGACTGCGGCGAGGACGACGACGCACAACACGCCAATACCCTTCTTCCTACTTAATCCTTTCCCTTTCATAATCCATCCTCCTTATTGTTGTTTTTTGCGGCATGCGCCGCGATTTACGACTTAGAAGATCTTCGAGGCCGCTGACTCCTCTCTGTTCCTCCTTTCGCGACGGCGGTGGTCCCCTCGAGAAACTTCTTCTTGACCTCTCGTTTTAATATCTTTCCCGCGGGGCTCTTCGGCAACTCGCTCAGTACGATATATTCTTTGGGCACCTTGAAGGATGAGAGCTGGGACTTTAAAAAAGTCTTGAGCTCCTCGGGAACGACCTTTCGCCCCGGCTTCGGCACAATGCAAGCGACGACCCGTTCCCCCCATTCCTTGTCGGGCACCCCTATGACCGAACATTCCTCCACTTCCGGCCGGGCATAGAGCTGCTCTTCGACTTCACGGGGATAAACGTTCTCGCCGCCGGTTATGATCAGATCTTTCATTCGGTCAACGATATAAAGATGGCCATTTCCGTCAACGTGACCGACATCTCCGGATCGAAACCAGTTTACATCCCAGAAGGCAGAGCGCGTATCTTCAGGATTATTGAGATATCCCTTCATGATATTATGGCCACGGATACAGATCTCCCCTTCCTCGCCCTGCTCTACTTTATTTCCGTGTTCGTCTCTGATCTGAACCTCGACGCCGGGCACCGTAGTTCCAACGGAACCAATGGCATGATGATAATAATGATTATACGTCACCGCGGAGGCGGATTCCGTTAGTCCGTATCCTTCATAAATAGTACGGCCTGTCTGTTCTTTCCATTGTCTGACGATTTCTGCGGCCATGCTGGCCGCCGCGGAAAAACAGTAGCGGACCTTCCCCAATTTCTCTTTAATCCCATCGATATTAAGCAAGCGCGTATAAACAGTCGGTACGGCAAAAAGCTTGGTCACCCGGCCGGACTGCGTGATGTCCAGGATTAGATCCAGATCAAAAGCGGGGAGGATCTCTAAACATCCACAACTGATGATTGTGGCATTCATAATGTGTACCTGGCCAAAGACGTGGTTAAAAGGAAGAAAGCACAGCGCCCGGTCGGCCTCGGTAGAGCGCTCGCTGAAGGCTACGTTATGGCTTGAAACATTGATGTTCTCATGGGTCAGCATTACCCCTTTTGGTGTGCCGGTGGTGCCGCCGGTATACAGTATGGCGGCAGTGTCGGCGCGGTCCCGATCAAGGGCCTTGAAAGAACCGGATCCCTTCGCCATCAATTGTTGAAGCTCCAGCTCGCCGTTCTGGCAAATTATCTTTTCCAGCCCCCCCCCTCCTCTTAAGTTCTGTATATCGCCGAGTTTATCCTCAGTGGCGAAGAGAAATCTGGGGTTCGCATGTTGAATTAAGAGAGTCATCTCCTCGCGGCTCAGAAGGCTGGAAAAAGTGACCGCAACCGCTCCTGCCTTGAGCACACCAAAGTAAAAGATGACCCAGTCTGTTGAATTCGGGGCCAAAAGACCTATAAGGTCGCCCGGCTTGACCCCTGAGGCGAGAAGGCCGGTTGCAACGCGGTTAACTTTCTCATTAAATGCCCTATAGGTAATCTCCTGCCCATTTTCACACAGGGCAGGGAGGAGAGGAAAGTACAATGCAGCACTTTCAAGGTTAGTGGAAATATTCATAAATTAGTTCAAATGCCGATTAAAAAAATCCTTGAAAAATGAGATTGTTTGGTATTAATATTATACCAATAAATATTTGTCAAGAACAATTTAGCCATTAATGACGTACCTCTTAACGGATATATTTACAGGGGGCGTGTGTATGATGGACGGTTCTCATGGTTTGCCATTAAAGGACGCGGCGTTAAAACCCCTCTTTGTGGCGCAGCACAACGATCCGTCAACAAAGGTGCATGTTTCTTCCAAAAAGCGCTCCCGCGGGGCGGGAGGGAAATCTTGATACGATGAAAGGGTCAAAATTTCAAATGACGCAACCGGCCATAGGAAAAATCTTTACGAGGTGTGATATCTTGAAAATTGATCTCCGAGAGGATTCACTGTAAAATTAAACCTTTGTGTTTTGTTTCACAATAGGGCCCCGGGAGGATGGATGACCAAATTTAAGCCTATACGGCAGCTTCGAGTCTCAGAAAAGGTCGCGGAACAGATAAAGCAAGCTATCCTCCTAGGCCACTTCAAACTCGCAGATAAGTTGCCTGCGGAACGAGACCTTGCAGAGGAATTTAAGGTAAGCCGGGTGGCGATCCGTGAGGCCCTGCGAAAATTGGAGCATTCGGGATTTATCGTTACGCGCCAGGGCGCAACCGGCGGCGCCTATGTAACCGAATTGACATTCGAATACTTGGTCCATGCCTTTCTGGATTTATTTTTAGCCGGAAAGATTTCAATTTTTGAAATGTCGCGAGTGAGGATTCTTGTTGAACCGGAAATAGCCCGGTTGGCAGCCTTGAATATCACCCCGGAATATGCCCAACAGTTGAAAGACGCCCTGGACGGTGAAGAACTTCCCGTGGATACGGTAACTGAGGACGTCATAAGAAAACAGAAGGTGCATTTGATTCTAGCGGAGACGTCCGGCAACCGGTTCTTTGAAGCTATTGACAGAGGCCTGATGGGTCTAACAAAAAATGTTGTAGAAGCCATCGAATCTTTCCCGCGGTTGCATCCGGCGGGACTGCACCGACCAATCGTCGAAGCCGTCCTGGCAAAAGATGCCGAGGCAGCCGCCGAGGCGATGAAAAAGCATTCAACCGAATTCGGCCAAATTCTTGTCGAGGTGGAAAAAGACTACCGCAAAAAAATCTGAAGTTGCCATTTTCAACCTGCGTCTTCATCGTAGAAAAGACTGTTCAGACAAAAGATCCGGAAGGGAACGGGGCTTTTAGATTTTTTAAGGCCGATGGCTGGGTGTCGGTTACCACCTGATGAGCGAGCTTCCCCAGGTCAATCCTCCGCCAAAGGCGGCGAGCAGGACCAAATCCCCCGGCTGGATGGTGCCATCCTTTACCGCCTCATCCAGGGCAATGGGGACGGTGGCGGATGAAATATTTCCATACCGCTCAATGTTCACGTAAATCTTATCCATGGGGACATCGAGGCGCTTGGCCACACCCTGCAGGATGCGGAGGTTTGCCTGATGGGGGACGATGATCTTGATATCATCGAGCGTGACGTTATTGTGGGCGAGGGCCTCTTCGCAGACCTCCGCGAACCGCTTGACGGCCACCTTGAAGGATTGATTGGCACCGATCATGTTCAAGGTGTGCAGCTTTTTGTCCACGCTCTTGTAGGAAATGGGGGTGGTCTTCGACCCACCGCCGGGCATCAAGAGATTGTCCCCTCCGGCACCGTCGCTATGCAGGTGCGTGGAGAGGATCCCCTTGCCGTCTTCTACCTCCGCGATTACTACCGCCCCGGCACCGTCACCCCACAGGATGCACGTCTCGCGGTCCGTCCAATCCAATGTCCGGGTCATGATCTCGGAGGCGACGACGAGGGCATTACGATAGACCCCGGTCTTGATATATTGCTCCGCCACGGAGAGGGCGAAGATAAAACCCGTACAGGCCGCGGTGACATCGAAACTGACGGCGTGCTTCGCCCCAAGCTTTGCCTCCAACCAATTGGCCCCGGCAGGGCAGTGGGTATCCGGTGTGATGGTGGCCATGACGATGAGCTCTATTGCCTCCGCGGTCATGCCCGCGGCCGCAAGGGCCCGCTTACACGCCACCTGCGCCAGATCGGAGGCCGCCTCGCTAGCCTTGGCTACCCGACGCTCGCGAATCCCCGTCCGCGTCATGATCCATTCGTCGCTCGTATCGAGGAACTTTTCCATCTCGAAATTGCTCAGGACCTTTTCCGGCAGATAAGAACCGGTTCCGATGATTCCTACACGTTTCATGCACTGTTCTCCCTTATGGATTACACTCGTGTCCTCGTGAGGCACTAGAAAATATACCCTCAGCACCCTTTTGTCAATGGGAACGCGCGGGGAAGACCGGCAGGGCCTTGACAGGTGGCGGGGGAAAAGTGTATACATTAATGCACGCTTGCGATGAGGCAAAAGCTATGGAGCACGCCCTCTTATTAAACGCGACCTATGAACCTCTGCGCGTGGTGTCGTGGAAAAAGGCCATTACCCTGGTCACCCTGGGCAAGGTGGAGGTCATCGAGGAATACGACCGCGAGGTGCGCAGCATATCCTTTACGATCAGGGTGCCCTCCATTATCCGGCTCATCCGGTATATACGCAAACGCAAGAGCGGCGTGAAATTTTCCCGTCAGAACATCTACGCCCGGGACAAAAATCAATGTCAATATTGCGGGCGGAAACTCTCCAGCGAGGAGTTGACCTATGACCATGTGATCCCCCGCTCCCTGGGGGGGAGGACGGAATGGACTAATATCGTCACCTGCTGCATGGAGTGTAACCGCAAGAAGGGGGGGAAGACCCCGCACGGAGCGGAGATGAAGCTCATGCGCGAGCCTCACAAGCCGGAATGGCTCCCTATCTTGCGGATTACCATCAACGTCAAGCAGGCCCCCGAATCATGGTTCGATTACCTCTACTGGAATGTCGAACTCGAGACATAGACCGTGGTAACACGATCCCACGAGATACGATGATAGGCAGGCCCCGGGCCTGCCTATTCTTTCATGGATAGAGCATAGATAGCGTTCTCTCTTTCGGCTGCTCAAGACAGCAGGTGAATATAATTGATCTTTGTCACCGGGAGGATGGGGTGATGAGACATGCCAAGGGATACTGAGGCGTTACCAGAAAAGATACGGGCATTAAAAAAAGAGAAAAATGCCCTCATCGTTGCACACAATTACCAGATAGACGCCGTGCAGGAGATTGCCGACGTCGTCGGGGATTCCTTCGCCCTCAGCAAATACTGCGCGACCGCTTCCCAGGATATCATCGTATTCTGCGGCGTCCATTTTATGGCGGAAAGCGCAAAAATTTTATCACCCCGGAAGACGGTTTTGCTCCCCGAGCGCACTGCCGGCTGTCCCATGGCCGACATGGTCACAGCCGCAGACGTGCAGGAACTCAAGCGCCGGCATCCGCGTGCCGCAGTGGTCTGCTATATCAACACCTCCGCGGCGGTAAAGGCCGAGTGCGATATCTGCTGTACGTCTTCCAATGCGGTCAAGGTCATCCAATCATTGAAGGAAGAAGAGATCATCTTCGTCCCCGATAAAAACCTGGGGAGCTATATCGCGGCACAGGTCCCGGAAAAAAAGATGATCATCTGGGAGGGGTTCTGCGTGACCCATCACCGGGTCACGGTGGAAGAGGTCATTCGAGTGCGGGAGGCACACCCCGATGCCCTGGTCCTCGTGCACCCGGAGTGCCGACCGGAAGTGGTTGCACTCGCCGATTTCGTGGGAAGCACGAAGCAAATTATAGATTTCGCGACGGCCTCCGCAGAGAAAAAATTTATCATCGGCACCGAAATGGGGGTACTCTACCGATTGAAAAAGGATAATCCGGAAAAGACCTTTTATCTGCTGTCGCCGGGGCTTATCTGCCCGAACATGAAGAAGACGACGCTGAAGAGCGTTTATAACGCCCTGACGCAGATGCAGTATCCTATCGAGGTTGCAGAAGAAATCCTCATCAAGGCGCGGTCGGCCCTGGAACGGATGCTGCAGGTTACCTAATGGCCGTGCTGTTTGTTATCGGGGTTTTGCGACGATGAAGATCCTCCATACGGCGGATATCCATCTTACGGCATACGGCGATGAGCGGTGGCAGGCCCTCGAAGGACTCATTGCCCTGGGCAAGGAGAAAAAGATCGCTCTCTTCGTGATCAGCGGCGACCTCTTCGACCGGGGGATCAATGCCGAAGAGCTGCGACCCTCCCTGCGGGCGCTCTTTTCCGATACCGGGTTTAAGATCTGCCTTATTCCGGGAAACCATGACAGCGACGCGTATGCCGGGGGGATGTATTTCGGTGAAGATACCCGTATCATTATCGACATGCAAAAGCCTTTTGTCTATAACGATGTCATGGTTTG
>MGQT01000027.1:9026-13376 GCA_001797935.1 Deltaproteobacteria bacterium RBG_16_54_18
AAAAACTCCTGCAACAACTCCATGCGCTGGCCCCTCACATGCCCCCCGACCGTAAACACATCATCCTCTATCACGGCGAGCTCCTCGATGCCTTTTTCTCCCGGACGGACTTTGGCGATGAGGGTGATGAACGGTATATGCCCGCGCGGCTTTCGTATTTTGACGGCCTCCCCGTTGCGTATGTCCTTTCCGGCCATTTCCACAAGCGTTTTGACGTGCGGCGGCTGGCAGGGGGGGGATATTTCGTCTACCCCGGTTCGCCGTGCTCCATAACAAAAAAGGAAGTTGGCCAGCGGCGTATCAACCTCTTCGAGCTCGGCAAGCCGCCGCAGGAGCATCTCCTCGACACCCCTTATTTTGCAGAGGTGGTGATCGACTGTGATCCTTTTGCTGACAAAAATCCCTTGGAGCAGATGAAAGAGCGATTGAGTGTCTTGCCGAAAAACGCGCAGGTGCTGCTCACCGTTACGGGGTTTATCAACGGCGAGGCCATCGAGATGACGGAAGAGGAGTTCGTAAAGCGGGCAAAAAAGATCACAGCCGGCAGATGCGTTGAGGAGCACTACGAATTCCGCGATATACGTATGATCCTGGAAGACGACCTGTTTAGGGAGTTTTTAAAAAAACTCGAACAGGCGGCGTATGCCGAAGAAAAAGAGCAACAGATGCGGGCGATGGCGATAAGGGCCATGATGGAAGCACGCCGATGAGGATAAAGGAGCTCTTCATAAAGCGCTACGGCCCCCTGCAGGGAGTAAGCTACACCTTCGCCCATTCCTTTACGCTCCTGGCGGGAAACAACGAAGAGGGGAAGACCCTTACCATCGATGCCCTGGTGAGATTGCTGTTGGGCAAACAAGTTAAGGGATTCGAAAAGATTGATCGGGTGACGGAAATCCCCGAAGGCTATGTTGTCATAGAAGTCGACAATGAGGGAAACGAAATGAAGCTGCCGGAAAGGGGGACCTTAACAGATTTCACAGGGATAACACCCTCGGACTGTCGTAATATTTTTGTTATACGTGATAGCGACCTCTCGATCCCCGGCGAAGGCGAGTTCTATACGACCGTCACGAACCGGCTGACGGGCCTGCGCACCGCGGAGATCCTTCGGATAAAAGAGGCCCTGCGGGAGATCGGGCGGTTGACGCCGGGAGGCATCTTTCTCGACGTCAAGGAAGAGAACTTAAAGACGCGGCTGGAATCGGCGGCAACGCTCGTCGACCAGAGCGAGGCGCTGGTCTCTGAGATGCGCGAAGGAAAGTTCGATGAGCTGGAAGAAGAGGCCGTTTGTTTACAAGAGGAGATAGAGAGGATCACTCTCGCCGGCGAGCAGCTGGAAGATGCCCGAAAGCGGGAAAAGTACGACAAAGGAAAAGAGGCGCTGGACAGGCTCGGCGCAGCCCTGCAGGAAGCGGGCAAGTTGAAAAAATTCACAGAGGGCGATGCGCAACAATGGCGGGATGGCGAGCGCGATATCCAGCATTACAGGGAAGAGAAAGAAGCCCTGGCTGCCAAGCTCAAGGCCAATGAACAAGAGCTCAGAGGCCTCGACAAGGCACTCGGTGAGAAGACGCGCGAGTTGCGCATCTTCGAGGAGAGGAAAAAGACCCTGGACGAGGTAAAGGCAGAATTGAACCTCATCGAGACCAGGAGAAAAGAAGGAGTCGAGAGGGAGCAGAGGGCCGCAACCTTGCTCCGCATGGGCGTCATCGCCTGCGCCCTGCTTGCGATATCCCTGATCGGACTTATCATTCGACCCTCTCTGCCCTTTTATATCGCTGCTCCGCTTTTTTTTATCGCGACCATCGCCTTTTGGGCGCCGCAGTTCCGGCAGGTGCAGGAGAGGGCATGGCAAGCCGGGGCGCTCACACGGATCAAGCTTGCCCTGGCAAAATTTAAATGGAAGGCTGACGCTGCCGAGGATATCTATGCCCGCCTCCAGCAGTTTGACGAGGAGATGCGCAAGAGATGGGATGAGATACAGGAGCTGACGAGAAGAAAAGAAAACCTGGCAGAAGCAATAGCCGAATTGCGCAGCAAGGCGATACCGATGGAAGAAAAAAGGATTAAAAATGCCCAAGGGCAGATAGATGAGATCAGGGTGAGATCAGGGGCTGAATCACGGCAGGCATATCAGCAGGGGCTCACTGCCCGACAGCAGCAGGAGACGTCCGCAAGGGATGACGCGAGCATCTTGCGAGGCCTCCTCGGGGCAGAGGGTGAGATGATTCGGGATAATATCGCCTTTTGGCAGCAAGCGCTGAAGGCACTGGAACAATACCGCGATGCAGCGCAAGGAATTACCTACGATGAGGCAGCTGTTACCCTCATGAAAAAATCCAAGGCAACGGCCGAGGCAAACTTAGCTGAGCTGCTTGCTCGGATGTCCGGCTTCCGCAAGCGTCTCGAGGAGAGCGAGAGGGAGGCAAATAAGATCCTGCAGTTGGAGGCCGATTACCTGCCGTGCGCCACGACGATCGATCTGGAGGCCGTCCGCGACAAGCTGCAAGAATTTATCAATAGCCACGAAATGACCCGCGAAGACGTCTTGCAGGTCATGGCGATCTTTGCAGAGATCGAGGCAGAGGAACGCAAGAAGGTGGCGGAGCTCTTTGGCCTTGGAAGCCCTGTCTCGCACTACTTCGGCGAGATTACAAACAACAGATACGAGGCAGTGCTCTTCAACGAGGAAGAGGGCTGCCTCGAGGTGCGGCGCAACGATGGGCAGATACTGGCAGCGGAGAAGCTCTCCGGCGGCGCCTACGACCAGCTCTATCTCGCCATCCGGCTCACCCTTGCCGAAAAGGTCTTGGAGGGGAAAAAAGGATTTTTCATCATGGATGATCCCTTTATCAAGGCGGACCCCGAGCGTTTGGAGCGGCAGCTGGCAATGCTCTGCCGGATTGCCGAGCAGGGGTGGCAGATCATCTATTTCAGCGCCAAGGGGGAGATCAAGGAAATCCTCAAACGGCAGATCAGCAAGGGTGCGGTTCATTACACGGAAATCCAGGGGATATTCTCGTAATACCTCGTTACTTTTTCTTATTTGTATTAATTTCAGCTTTTACAATGGTCAATACCCGCTCAGCATACGGGCTGTGTTGCCATTCAAATAGTTCCCTCTCCCCGCCAACATCCTGGTGGGGGAGAGGGCGAGGGTGAGGGGATCAATCAAAAAGCACTTAAGATATCTTTTTATTGTAACCCCTCATCCCCCCTTCTCCCCTACTATAGTAAAAAGGGGAGAAGGAGCATTTGGTGCCGAATGTAATTCTGAAACAGTCTCATGGAAGTGGCATCTTGACGGGCCTCGGAGAAAGGATTTGACTTTTCCCATTTTCCCGGGGTACCATATCCCTACCGCGGAGAAATTACATGGAAACGTTATGGGCCCCCTGGAGGATGGAGTATATTATAAACGGTAAAGAGAACGGCTGCATTTTTTGTAATCGGCAGCACCAGGGCGGGGACGCGGAAAAACTGGTCCTCTACCGGGGGGAGCACACCATCATTATGCTCAACAGATATCCGTATAACAACGGGCATCTGATGGTCGCCCCCAAGCGCCATGTCGGATTATTGGAAGACCTGCAGGCGAATGAGGCAAACGAGCTCATGGCCGCCATGCAACGCTCTGTCGTCCTGATCAGACAGGTCTTTTCCCCGCAGGGGTTCAATATCGGCGCCAATCTCGGCAAGGTGGCCGGGGCGGGGGTGGCGGATCATCTCCATTTCCATATCGTCCCCCGATGGGAGGGGGATACCAATTACATGCCGATCATCGCCGATACCCGCGTCATCCCCGAGCAGCTGGTGGATACCTACAAGCGCCTCGCGCAGGTATTTAAGGACTTCTAACGCATGAAGTTAATCAAAGGCATTATTTTTTTACTCCTTTTTTTCTTTGCCCTCACCTTTTGCCTGCAAAATGTCGATGAGGTAACGGTCCGCTATCGCGGGCTGATGGACGAGGTTACTGCCCCCCTCTTTGCCGTGGTCCTGGTCTCGGTATTTCTGGGGGTCGCCATCGGCCTGATCGGCGGCGGCCTAAGCTCCCTAAAGTTCCGCGTGCAGCTCAGGAAACTGGCGAAGGAGGCAGAGAATTTGCAGCAGGAAGTGGCGTCCTTGAAAGGTAAAAGGAAAGAAAAAGAGAAGAAAACTCCAGATACCTAATCCCCCCTTTTTTCTCTACGAACGCATACCCCCGCGCATGGATTTCTACGACCCAGACGGTAAGCCCGTCGTTACCCCCCGAGAGCTGGTGAGGAACATAACACGCCGGCGGATCGGTACCAAGTCCCTCAAGATTGAAAAAAGCGCCCTTATCTGCGTCACGCGCCAGGATCT
>MGQT01000028.1 GCA_001797935.1 Deltaproteobacteria bacterium RBG_16_54_18
CTTGAGCACCTGGAGGTAGACATCCTGGTGCGATTGCTGCAGTTCTTCCATTAATTTCCCGGCATTGGCGCGGTCGGCAAATGAACCCACCTGGACCGTGAAGAGCCCTTGTGCAGGAGAGGCGGCAATAAGTTCGGCAGCGACGACCTCCACCCTGACCTGAGCCACCCCCTCCCCGGCCATGCCCAGGGCCTGGGCAGCGGCGTAGGAGAGGTCGATGATCCTCCCCTTGACAAAGGGACCGCGGTCGTTGACCGTAACGGCGACGGAGTTGCCGTTTGTGAGGTGCGTGACCATCACGCGCGTGCCCAACGGAAGGGTCTTGTGCGCGGCGGTCAATTGGTACATGTCATAGACCGCGCCGCTCGCGGTCTTACGCCCATGAAACGGCTCCCCATACCACGAGGCCCAACCGACCTCCACCCTCTTGCCCTGGGGAGGGATCGTCCCCCTCCTGCCATGGGCGCATCCCCAGACCAGGCCCAGGATAAGACTTATGATCAGGAGCCGCTTCACCTCGTCATCACCATCCTATACCGCCCAAAGGGCAAGCGTCCCCCGCCCTTGTAGCGGATCAGGCCGCACCCTGATCTCACGCAGGTCAAAGACCTCGCACAGCCTTCTGATATTCGCCCTTCCCTCTCCGTAGAACGTGGATATGTCCTGAGGGGCGACGATAAAGGTCGTCGGTATCCCCGGGGACCCCTTGTGCGCTGCCAAGAGGGCAACGGCCTGCTCGTAGAGGAGTGCCCCTTCTACCACTTGCCTGAAGGCGGGATGATAGGGGCCGGCCACGATGCTCGCCGGCAGGGTAGGAGTCGGCTGCAGGCCGATCCTGATCACGGGGATTTCGGCTGCGCGAAACCTCTTGAGGGCCTCCTTGCTGATCGCCACCGCCTCTTCCAGCGTCAGGGGGCGGTAGTCTCCGGCGCGAAACCATTGTTCCAATCCGGTCCCCCTGATAACGATCGTTGGGTAGAGCCTGACAAAGTGGGGCCGCAGGCGGATCACGTCTTCTACCGTCTTGGCAAAGGTCTCCGCGCTTTCTCCAGGAAGGCCCACCATGAGCTGCACTCCCGCCTCAAGGCCAAGGCGCAGCACCTCTCTGACAGCCTCCCTGGCCTGTTCGCTGCCATACCCCCGGCGTGAACGTCTAAGGACCTCGTCGGTCATGGACTGGACCCCCAGCTCAACTGTCGCCACGTGGTTGGACGCGAGGACCTCCAGGCGTGCTGGAGAGAGAGCGTCGGGCCTGGTGGATACGCGGAGCGAGTGCACTACCCCCTCCTTAAGAAATGGCCCGACGGCGCGCAAGAGCCCCTCCTGGATCTCAACAGGCAGGGCGGTGAATGTCCCCCCATAAAAGGCCACCTGCACCTGGCGGCCGGCCCTGTTTTTAAGGCGGCCTAGCCGCAGATAGCGCTCGACCTCAGCGGCAATCTCCGGCGCCGTGGGGGCGGTCGCGGCAACTGGGCGGGCGATCACCCCTTGATCGCAATAGATGCAGTGGTGGGGACATCCGAGATGCGAGATAAAGAAAGGAATGATGAACCGCTTTTCCTCCACGCTCAATCCCCCGGTAGCGATTGCAGGGCCTCCTCTGCCGCCTGCTGCTCGGCCTCTTTTTTGCTTCGCCCCTGCCCTCGCCCATATGGTCGTCCGTTGATGGTAATCACGACCTCAAAGGTCTTCGCGTGATCCGGCCCGTGCTCGTGGGTAACGGTATATTGCGGGGTGACCTGGAGGTGTAGCTGGGTGTATTCCTGCAGCCTCGTCTTAAAGTCCCTATCCCTTTCCATACCGGACACTTCCACGAACAGGGGAGTATACAACCCTTCGATGAGCCGGGAGACCTCCGTATAGCCGCCATCGAGATAGACCGCCGCGATCAAGGCCTCGAAGCCGCCGGCAAGGATGGATGCCTTCTCCCTCCCCCCGGTCTCATCCTCCCCCCGGCCCAACCGCAGAACCGTCTCCAATTGGAGGAAGCGGGCGAGCGAGGCGAGCGTCGCCTCCTTGACCAGCTCGGCCCGCATCTTGGAAAGTCCGCCTTCGGCCAGGTGCGGAAAACGGATGAGCAGGAGATGGCTCACGACCACCTCGATCACGGAATCGCCGAGAAACTCCAGCCGCTCGTTATCCTCCCCTCTTTCATGCCCTTCGTAAAGAAAAGAGCGATGCGTGAGGGCCTGGGTGAGGAGAAGGAGGTTGCGGAAGCGGTACGCGATCCGATCCTGGAGGGCAGCGAGCCCCAACGTATCTGTCTGCATAGTAATCACTATGCTACCGAATGGGCGCTGCCGTGTCAAGGTAAGCACCAGTTGTGCACACGAAGCAGCAACGCCGTATTGACACTGACCCTTTACCATGGTAACAGTCGATGGGTATCGGTGCGCTCTCGTTCTTCAAGTACGAAAAACAGAAGGGAGATGTGCCATGAAGCATCTTTTCGTCGCGGTATGCGCGGTCGTCTGTCTCACAATCGGTTGTACGAGCGGCTCTAAAAACGAGTATTATTCATATGACTATTTAAAGAATGATTTTGACCAGGTGGCCATCGTGGCCTCGGTGACTGTCCAGGACGTCGCGGCCGTTGACAGCATGGGGCCAAGCACCTCCGGAGCGGGTTATGTGCGCTATCGCATTCGTTGCCGGGTCATCGAGCCTTTTAAAGGTGAGGCAAAGGCCGATGAGACCATAGTCTACTATTCCGTTGCCGAGGGGGATTACAACCCGGCAAACTATCGCGGCGCAAAGGTTGTATTCCTCAACAAGGGGTTCGATAAGCGAAAGAAAGAGTCTGTGCTCAGCGAACTGGAGAATTCCACCCGGCCTGCGACCAAAGAGGTGCTCAACACGATGAAAAAAATTAAATCTGAGGCCCAGGGGAAATAATAAGAAGGGTCATGACTAGAACCGCAGGTTAAGACCACGCTAAGTTTTAGGGAAAACCCTCTGCTCTAGTCATGACGCTATTTTAATTGTTAAACAAAACCATGCAAAAGCAAGGGGTGAAGAGTCGTCTAAAATTAGTAATCTGCGATTATTTTTTCAGTTTGAGGATGTCCGAGGATACGGTATCTCCGGTCTTTATTGCGTGGCTGCGGACATAGCCGGCATTTACCTCCAGGGCATATTTGGCCGGCTGTTTGGATGTATAAAAAGGGCAGGGATCAAGAGTACAGGGGTACATGGTCGAAACGTCCACAATGACAAGGTCGGAGGAAATAAAGAGGATATCGAGGGGAATCATGGTATTTTTCATCCAAAAGGTGAGCAACTCCTGTTTGCCGAAGATAAAGAGCATGCCGCTGTCTTTTCCCAGCGATTGCCTGTACATTAAGCCCCTCTGCTGAGCCGCTGCGCTCTCGGCAACTTCTACCCTAAGCCGATGGTCACGCGAGGCTGCATGGATGATAAGGTCCGGCGTCTTCTGCGGACACGCGGAAATGAAGATTATACCGGCAAACAACCAGACAACATGTATAAAGCCTAGTCTTGCTCGCGCGTTATTGTACCTCATGTATTGTCTACCTCATTGTCATCACGGAATAATTACCATAAACTATGTAAGATGGCAAAAGAAATACGATCGGCGACCGGTGGGATAATAGCTGATCGGCACTCGGCACTTGTCGTCAGATATTATAAAATCCGTTATTCCAAACGATGCCTTATGTAATTTAATTTTTATTCGGTGCTTTCGCGTATAATTGGCCGTGCGGTGAGGAAGAGGTGCTGCGACGTCACGTTATGATAATCTCTTGGTGACCCGATCAATAATGGCCTTCATCGTATCAAAGACCATGTCACCTGCGGTGGCAACCGAACCAAAATAGGGCTGGGCACTCAACCCCAGCTCCTCATGTAACTTTTCCGCGGAAACCGCTGTCGGAAGGTCTTGTTTGTTGCATTGCAGGATAAAGGGGAATTCTGTAAACGAACTACCGCTCCCGTTCCCGTTAAGATATACCCTTAGTTCGGCCAGGCTCCTATGATTATCTGCGAGACGCTGTTCCTGCGAATCGGCCACGAAGACGACCCCGTCCGCCCCCCGCAGCACTAATTTGCGGCTGGCAGAGTACACGGTTTGACCGGGAACCGTATAAAAATTGAATTTTGGAGTAAGCCCGTTAATCGCGCTTAACTCAATGTGCAAAAAATCAAAGTAGAGGGTGCGATCGGCTTCCGTCTTGATCGAAATCAGTTTGGTCCGCTGATCGGGATTAATGTGACTGTGAATATATTCCAAATTTGTGGTTTTACCCCCTTCGGCGACACCATAGTAAACGATCTTAAAATTGATCTCTCCTCGCTGTTGATTAATTAGCATGGTGGCCCTTTCTTCTTAGCGAAACGCTTTTCTGCCGCGTAGTAACTATCATCTACCTCTGCGAGAAGCTGTATTGTACTTAGCATGTTATCCTTCTGCCTCCGCTAGGCTCATCTACCACCTCTACGCCGTTATGCAGTCCTATATTCTATCTAAGCAATTAATATGCCGAATTTCATTTTTTGTGAATTTATAACATACAGATATTATTATGTTTATAAATCAATTTTAAGGTAAATAATCCAAAGAAAAGAAAGTGACAATAATTGTCACTTTCCACACGAGGAAATATATCTCTTGTGTTAGCAATACGCGGGATCTTCCCAATAAGGTCTTACAAAATTTTTAGGCGTGCTTTACGGTCGAAAAGAGGCTGTCATACGCCCCTGTTCTAGGACAAGACTACACGGGTTAAGATAAGGTCAGACTTTTTTAATCGGTATGTTGCAATTACCCCGTCAGCAGCCCTTATTTATAGAACATCGAAGGGAGCCAGAGGGCTAACTGCGGAAAGAAAAACAGGAGACCCCACACGAGCATGAGCGAGATCAAAAAAGGCATGACTCCTTTGTAGATTGTGCCCAAGGGAACCTTGGTTATATTCTTCACCACGAATACACAGATGGCCACCGGCGGGATAACAACGCCGATCATAAGGACAACGGCGAGCACCATCCCAAACCAGATGGGATTGAAGCCGAGTTTGAGAATCGCGGGATAGAAGATGGGGGTGGCGAGGATCATAAACGTCAGGTCATCAATGAAGGAACCACCGAGTAGGTAAACAATGCAGATTAAAATCAAAATCAGGTAGCGGTTAAGGGGGAGCGTCACGAGTAACTCTGCCGTTTGTTGCGGGATGTTGGTTATGGCGATAAAGTGGCCGAGTATGGTGGAGCCGGCGATGAGCATGAGGATCATGATGGCAGTACGGAGGGCCTCTTGCACCGATTTGATATAGTTTTTGAAACTTAAATCACGTTTTACCAACGACAAAAGGATAACCGCAAACGTGCCGATTGCGCCTGCCTCCGTGGGGGTGAAAAAACCCTGCACGATCCCGGCGACGACCAGGACAAAGACAAGGAAGACCCAAAACACCTCGGGGAGGGAGCGTATCCTCTCCTTCCACGTGGACCGTTTGGACGTGCGCGCGAGACCGGGGTTGAGTTTTACCCAGCCGTAGATGATGCCAATCCACAACAGGGCGATGATCAGGCCTGGAATGATGCCGGCAAGAAAGAGCTGCCCGATGGATTGTTCCGTGATGATACCGAATATGATGAGGGTGACACTCGGTGGTATGATGACGCCGAGCGTCCCGACCGTTGCCACGATCCCCGTAGAAAGCCTTTTGTCGTAGCCATACCGATCCATCTCCGGGATGGCGACGCCGGCAAAGGTTGCCGACGTGGCTGCCGATGAGCCACAAATGGCCTTAAAGCCCGTTGCTCCTATTACGGTGGCCATCGCCAGACCGCCCGGGATATGGCCGATGAATTTATGGGCCGCGTTATAGAGCCTCGTCGCGATACCGGCATTGAAGCCGATCTGCCCCATCAAAATAAAAAGCGGAAAGACCGTATACCCGTAATTTGTTATGACTTCATAGACGTCGCGTGAAAGGAGATTTACGGCGGAATGAAATCCGTTGAGGTAGCCAAAACCCACGAAGCCGACCAACGCCATGGCATAGCCCAACTCTATACCCGTTGCGAAAAGAAGGAGCAACACAACAAGGCCTATAATGCCTATAATAATCTCACTCATATTGACCCCTCCATATCCTCACGATATCGAATATAAAGACGAAAGATTGAAGCAGACAACAAACCCCGACGCCATAGACAACAGGGTAGAAGGGTATCTTGATGGTCGGAGAAACTTCCCCTGTCGCATGATACCCTGCCCCCACGATGAACAGATTATACCCTATGACTGCAAATAGAATGATGCACAGCACACGGGTGGCCGTGTTCATCACGTCCCTTCCCCGCTGGGAAAATCTCTCCAGCAGAAACTCCATGAGCACATTCCCTTTGTCCAGAGTGACCTGCGGTATCCCGAAGCCGATCACGATCGCCAACAAAAGGGACACGATTTCATACGTCCCGACAAAGGGATAACCGCCTGCTCGTAAGAGCACATCGGCAACGGTCAAGAGCATCATAATGGTGAGCGCGATGCCGGCGATGTGGCTCAGGAGTTTACTGACGAATCGAACAATATCAAATGTGGTCGTCATCATTCCTCCTTGGAATTATAACGTATTAATTATTCAAATGCGTCCTCTCTATCTGGTCAAACCGAAATAAAAAAACTCACAGATTTCTTCGCGAAGCATGCTTGTCTCTCGGCTCATGTTTACAAGACCCAATCCGAGGTCGAGTTCACGCCGAGAAACAAGCTGCTTCACCTTTACCTAAACTCGATATCACCGTGCAAAATCGGCAATTGCCGACTTAAAACGGAGCCGCGATACCTCTCTTCTTCTGCTCTTTTATCCAATATGCAGTGCGCTCTTTGATGAATTTCAGCCATTCATCAATCTCGGCCTCTTTATAGCCTTTGGAGACCATGGTCTTTTTATAATCCGCAAACACCGGCTCTACCGCCTTGCGCCATTTGGTTGCCTCGGCATTGGAAAGCGATATAAACTTGCCGTCTGCCTTCTTGAATGCGTCCACTCCCTCTATATCCATTGCATTCCATAGGGCCGCCTGTTTTTCTCTGGTTTCAGAGGCCACCTCGATGAATATCTTCTGGATGTCGGGGGGCAAGGCATTCCACTTCGCCTTGTTCATGACACAATAGAAAGTATATCCCGTTCCGAGCTGCCAATCCAACGTTACGTACTTTATCACTTCTGCGAATTTCCAGAACTTGAGCGTGGAGAGATCCACCGTGACCCCATCAATGACGCCCCTTCTCAAGGAGTCGTAGACATCAGGCATTTGGAGGGGTACTGGCAAGCCGCCCAACGCCTTGATGACGTCGCTCATTACTCCTACGGCCCTGATCTTAAGGCCCTTTATATCCTTCAGGGTCTTGACGGGTTTGTTGACGCACTCAAGGATAAGCGGCCCCGAAGTGTTCACGTAAAGAACGTTGACGTCATTCCATTCAGCCGGTTTAAACTTGTGAAAAAAGTCGTTGCTCGTCTGCGACGCCACCCAACCGCTCGTAAACCCTAACGGCAGATCGAATACCTCCATCACCGGGAAGCGCCCTCGCGTATAGTCAATGTGAGAAACGCCGATGTCCGCGATACCCGTGACGATACCGTCGTACATCTTGACCGGGTTAAGAAGCGTGCCGCCGTCATAGTAGGTAATCTCGACCCGACCATTGGTCCGCTTCTTGATCTCCTCGCAAAACCATCCGGTGAGGTTTGACATGGGGTGGGTCGTCGGGAGGTAATTGGCGGCCTTCAACTTGATGACGTCAGCCGCATAAACAAAGGAATTGATTGAGAAAACGAAAGCAAAGGCGATGAGTACTACTGCTAGAAACGTTATGCTTTTTTTCATCTCGCACCTCCGGTGTTAAAAAATTTATTTTGCTCTAAAGCATACCCGCCGTATGCTCTCTAAGCCGATCACAATGTTACCATGCCTTACGGTGAGACGACTCGCTTACTCGCGCTTTTTGCATCTCCGTATGCAACGAATATTTTTTCTCTTACTTGTGTGCCTCAATCTTCTTTTCTATGTCTTCTCTGAGGGATCGTTTATCAATCTTTTCTGCGCCGGTATAAGGTATGGCATCGATAAATTCGATTCGCTCGGGAAGCTGCAGCACCGAGGCCTTTTGCCCTTTCAAGAAGGAAATGATATCGTCAAAGCACAAGCGAGCACCGGCCTTGGGCTGAATATAGGCACACACCCGTTCCCCCATCAGAGGATCAGACATCGGGATAACTGCCACGGCCGCGACATCAGTATGTCGGCTGATGAGCCTTTCGATTTCCGTGGCACTGATACTCTCACCCCCCCGGTTGATCATTTCTTTGATGCGGCCGGTAAGGGTAATGTAGCCCTTTTCATTGATCTTGGCCAGGTCTCCGGTCCTGAAGAATCCGTCCTTCGTAAATACCGCTTTGTTTTCCTTCGGGTTATTGTAATAACCCGTAAACACACCGGGACCTTTAAGGACCAATTCACCCTGCGCGCCGAGGGGAAGTCTATTTCCATCTTTGTCAATGACCTTGTAGGTATCATACGGGCAGGTGGGACTCCCCACGGTAGAGCAGATTGTCTCTAAAGAATCAGTGGTACGCGTGATGGTCGTCATTCCTTCCGTCGCGCCGTATCCGTTGTAAAACTTCATCTTCAACTTTTCCGTGACATCTTTGACAAGGGTCGGATGGCTTGCTCCCCCTGCGCTGTGCATCTTTTTTAAGGAGCTTAAATCATATTTATTAATGTCCTCGTATTGAAGCAGTCGTTGCGCGAGCGTGGGGACCCAGATGACCGCAGTAACTTTTTCCCGTTGAATGGCCTCACATATGCCTTTATCGTCTGTAGAATCCAGAAAAATAATCTTGCCGAGCGTGATAATAGCTCCCATGAAGCCCTTGGAAAACGTCAAATCGTGCCCTATAGGACCGGCGAGCAGGTTAATGTCCTCGTTGCTCTGATCCCACGACTTGGCGCAATATTCGAGGCCGGTGATGAGACTGTTGTGCGTGCGGGGAACGATCTTTGGCGCACCGGTTGTCCCACCGGTTGGTCCCATATGGGCCACCTGCATGGGATCCGGTCTCCTGCTGGCAAGCCTGGCCAGATTGTCCTCGGTCAATGTGGCCTTCTCGATCAGTCTTTCGAGGCTGACAAAAGGCTTCCTATCCCTCTCTCCACGGACGGTAATGACACGTTCAAGTTCCGGATGTTCCTTCAGGACGTCATTGATAATGGGAACATAGTCTGTTTTTTTGTATTGGGAGGGGATGATCCATGATGTGGCCCCGGTAAGGCTGATCAGGTGGTTGATCTCAAACTGGCGGTATCGGTCGATCAACAACACCGGAATGGCCCCGATTTTTTGGAGGGCAAAATAGGCAAAGACGAATTCGTTCCAGTTTGGAAGCTGAACCAGGACCCGATCCAGGGGCTGGATACCTATGTCCAGGAAACCCATGGCCAGCTTATTGGTCTTGTCCCTGGCTTCACCATAGGTCAGGCGTGTCTCCTGGTCCACAAAGGCCTCTTTCTGCGGGTGGATATCCGCAGCCCTGTCGAGAATATCTCCGAGGGTCAACCCCGACCACCACCGACGCATGGTATACAGTTCCGCGTCTTCTTTTTTATACGGGGTAAAGCCTTTCAGATACCTCGTCATGCCTCATTCCTCCGCAAGAATCTTGTGGGATGGGAACCGCTAAAAATCCACCAACGTGGTTATTCCACGGCTATGAATCATTAAGCGGATGCGCCATAGTCAGTTAAAATTTAGGGCAGCGGCTCCTCACATGGTTGTTATTTTAATATGTGAAAAACCATTTCAACTAAGGAAGAGTCACTCGTGAAGAGAGTATTACGAGTCGTGAGAGATGTCAAGACAAGGAGGGAACAGATTAAACAGTCAAACCTTTTCAGGTTTCACTGATAAAACCAGTGGCTTACCTAAATTGGAGTTCGTATATATGATATTCTCAACGAATACTATGAATTTTTAAAGGTGCCCTTGAATGTATAAATATAGAAGTATAGCAACCTACAACTCCTCTTGCGCTATTCTTTCATAAATCTGCTCTACATCGGCTCCAAAGGCGTAAGATATTTTTTTTGCGTATTCCGCCACTGCTCGGCCATACGGTTGGATCAATTTTTTATCAAAGACCCCCACGACAAATAGGGAGGCGATCAATTTTCCGTGAAGGCCGAAAACCGGCGCAGCAATGGAATTATACCGAGGATCGACCACACCGATATCCTGCGAAAAACCGAGCCGTCTGCACCTGGCAAATTCATAGCGTAACTGTTGCAAGTCCACCGGCGCATTGTCTCCATTGAACCAGAGTTCCTTAGATGCAAGAATTTTTTCGCGTTCATCTTTCGGCAAGAAGGCCACCAAGACCTTTCCGTGTGAACTGTAGGTAAAGGGAAATCGGTAACCGAGTCGTATCGTAAGGGTAACCCCCTTATCGACCTCATGTTTGTCGATAACAAATAAGTAGTTATCGATAATGAGCCCAAAGAATGTCGTGCTTTGCGTCTCTTTTGCAAGGGACTCGAGGAAAGGGGCCACGACCTGTTGACTATACACACTATCGAGAACTCTCCCTGATAGGAAAAGGAGAGCAGGCCCCAAGGAGTAGGTCTTGGTTTGCGGATCTTTCTCAACAAAACCAAAATCTTTAAACGTACTTAATATTGAGTACCCCTTGCTTTTATGAATGCCGACATGATTACAGATATCCGTAAGCCTCATTTTGAACGTCGGGCTTTTTGCCAAACAAAGGAGAATCTCGGCCCCTTGTTTCACTGCCGGCACAATGGGGACGTATTTCGACTGAGCAGTCTTATTGTTCTGAATAACATCTCTCTCATACTGCTGTGCGTTACTCGCCTTGAGCATGACGCTACTTCCTTAAAGTCCAGTGTGGAGCACCTGCATCTCGTCGGCGTGTGAGTGATGCTCTATGTATGGCACACACCGTCGCTACTCCAAAAAATATGTGACGCTTCATGAGCTCGCGGCGCCTCTAAAAGACGAACAGGTCAAGTCCGCCGAGCATATTCATCACCGCTCCAGTCATATATCGAGCCTCGTCCGATGCCACATAGGCTACGGCGTCGGCAATTTCCTGAGGATCGGCAAGCCTTCCAATAGCCGTTCTCTTTTCAACTTTTTCGCGGACTGCCTCCGGGAGCTTCGCAGAGGCGTCCGTTGCGGCTATGCCGACCAGAACACAGTTTGCCGTAATACTGAAGCGAGCACCCTCTAATGCCGCCGACTTTGCCAGGCTAATCAACCCTGCCTTGGCAGCACCATAACTTGTCTGCCCATAGCCGCCCAAAACACCGGCGACAGATGTTATATTAACAATCCTGCCCCATTTATTGGTGCACATATCTGCCCATGCCTCCTTGATGCAATAAAAGGCGGAGTTAAGGCAGAGCCTCACCTCATTATCCCATTCTTCTATGGTAGTCTTAGCAATGGTAACATTGTGGTTCATGAGGGCAGCATTGTTAATCACGATATTCACCGGTCCAAGCTCATTTTTTATGACCGCAAGGCCTTTTTGGACGTCGGAATAATTGCTGACATCCATTTTTACGGCCATAGACCTTCGACCCATGGCCTTTATTTCTTCAGCCGCGGCTACAGCCCCCTCCATGTGGTTGAAGCCGCTTACGGCTACTGCTGCCCCCTGTTTCGCCAACGTGAGGGCAATGGCCCTTCCAATACCGAGAGGCCGTGAGGCACCACTCACGAATGCGATCTTGCCTTCTAATGACACACTGTGCCCCTTTCGTCTCTCCTCCCTATGAGCCTACCTTTAACACGATGGCGGCGGCGGTATCTCCCGCTGCACAACCAGTAAAGAGACAGTATCCGCCTCCGAGAAGCACTACCTCTTCCACCATCTCAATAACGCCCCTCCCCGCAGTGGGTCCCTGAGGATGGCCGTAAATCAGGGATGATCCATAGTTGTTGAATTTCATAACATCTACGCCCATTTTCTTGGCTAAGTTAAGGTCATTGGCGGCGAAGGGGTTATGGGTCTTGATGGCCTTCATGTCCGTGATCTTGAGGCCCGCGATGGAAAGGGCCATTTCAGCAGCCGGGACAGGCGCTGCCGGCATAAAGGCCGGCTTTACGCGTGCAAAACCATAGGAGACGATCTTTATTTCTATCTTGGGATCCGCACTGAGCTCTTTTGCCCTATCCCTCGTGGTGACAATAATGCCGCAATTGCCGTCCGCGGGGAACGTCTGGGCACCAAAGCTATGGACGCCCCCGGGCCTTACCGGTTTCAAATTGGCCAAGCCCTCGGCCGTGGTAGGGGTCCAGCCTTCGTCCTGTTCGACCAGCTTGGTCTTTTTTTTGTTAACCGTAACCTGAGCGGGGTACATGTAGCGCTTCTGGAATGCCCGATCATTGGCCAGGGCCGTCTGGTACTGCTCATAGCGCCGGAGCACGACCGCATCGCACTCTTCCTTGGTGATGCCTACTTCCTTGGACACGTTCTCGGCGGTCTCCACCATGGCGACAGGCACGCGGGGATTTCCGCCGAAATTGTCCATATTCCAGTCTTCCCTGTCGGGCTGGCCTCCGGGACCCAAAGGATCAGCCCACGTGGTGTGGGGCCCGTTAGAACAGCGGTCGCTCATCAAACCAAAACCTACCTCGAAGGCACCCGCCTCCAGACTCAACGCGCAGAGGTTGAGAATCGTTGTGGAGGTTGAGCATGCCTGATGAATAAAGAGACCTGGTACGTATTTCTTGTCGTCTGTCAGTATGGAGCCGGACCACTGATGAGCGTAAAACCAGTGGTGCTGAGCCACCGTCGTCCCAAAATAAAGATAGTCGATAATCGTGGGATCAATTTTCTTTTCCAGAAACCATCTTCTCGCTGTATTGGCTCCCAGCGTGATTGCATTGTCGTATTGCATGCTCCCCTGCCAGCGGCAAAAGGGCGTGGAATAATATCCTCCGTACGGCACATATGCTTTTGTAAACATGACTCTTTCTCCTTAAAATAAAATATTTTATTAAAATTCTCTCACAATTTAATTCTATTTACAGAAAATTATTCAATTAATAGAATCTATTATTAACACCCTCCCAGCAGGCTGTCAAGAAAAAAACATTTGCCTTCAACCAAGATGACCCTTGGCGCTATCCCAAGTACTCATGAGGCTTTCTATAATTGTTGGGGCTTACTGCTACTGGGGTATGAGAAATTATGTGGACGGTGAGTCAGAAATAAAAAAATAGAGGACTAAAATCAAGCCCTTCGTTTTCTTAGATTATGCACTGCATGTTGTCAGCGTAAGATTATGTACCCCATAACGTCCGAATAAGATTATGCACACCATAACGTCGGAGTAAAATTATGCACACCATAACGTCGGAGTAAAATTATGCACCCCGCGTTGTCCTCGCACGCCAGTTTACGAAGAAGATGCCCAGGCAGACCATCGGCAGCCCTATCATGAGTGAAATGGTGAATTCCTCCTTGAGGAATATCGTGCCGAAGAGAACGGCGAAGATGGGTGTAAAAAAGGTAAAGGCGGAGAGTCTGCTCACGGCATACCGGTGAATGAGCTTAAACCAGACAAAGTAACTGAGAAAGGCCACAATAACCGATTGATAAAAGAGAGAAGTGGCGATCGTGAGATTAATCGAGGAAACCCACGTCGGTTCCAAAATAAGGCTTACTGCAAAGAGGATGGGGATAGAGAAAAAAAGCTGGTACAAAAAAGTATTGATGGGATGAACCTTTTCCGCCATATATCTCTTGATGTAGAGGGTAGTAGCCCCCCAGAAAAAGGCTGCCATGATCTCCAGAATATCCCCGATTAACATCGTCGGCTTGGCCGTATGCGGCTTACCCAGCAGGACGATAATCAAACCGACAAAGGCAATGATAAGGCCCACGGTCTTCATCAAGGTCAGCCGATCATCCTTCAAAA
This sequence comes from Deltaproteobacteria bacterium RBG_16_54_18, assembly GCA_001797935.1. Classification (GTDB taxonomy): domain Bacteria; phylum Desulfobacterota; class B13-G15; order B13-G15; family RBG-16-54-18; genus RBG-16-54-18. The sequence continues at coordinate 13,981 of MGQT01000028.1, forward strand.
AAAAGTGTGCCCCTACCGCTACCACAAAGGGGCTCAGGTAGACGAAGACCCCTGAGCGGGCGGCGTCGGTGTAGAGCAGTCCGAAATAAATGCAGGCGAATTCCAGTCCGAACAAGAGCCCTACCATGAATCCATGGAAGAGCATGATATCGGTATGAAATAATCGTTCGCGCACCTTCAGACAATAGATGACACCGCAGATCGATGCTATAAGGGAGCGCAGGGTACAGGCGAAGAT
>MGQT01000029.1:0-508 GCA_001797935.1 Deltaproteobacteria bacterium RBG_16_54_18
CCGCTGCTGCGGGCGCTTTGCAGGATAGTCGAGGGGAGGGAGCCGCTCGTATGGGACACGATCTGCCCGGCGTGAAAACCCCCCTTGCTTGCGATCCCCTCGCAGGTCTCCTGGATGGCGCTGTCCGACGTGGTGATAAAGACGATGTCGGCGACCGGTGTAATCTCCTCCGGTGCCGTGGTACAGTGAACCTCTTCCCCCACAAAGGCAATGGCCCGGTGCAATGATTCATTTTTTTTGTCGGCCAGGCCGACAAGCGGATACCCTTTTTTCTTTAAGAGATAGGCCAGGGCCGTGCCGACCACTCCTGCCCCGACAATGGCTATTTTCTTTTTTTGCATGGCAAATCTCCTCTGCGTGCCAATAAAAGAGGGTTTCAAAGACTTTTAATTCACCCTCTCCCTTATGGGAGAGGAAATCGAGAGGTTTTATAAAAACATGCCAGAATACCCCCCAGCTTTGCTGGGGGGATGAATGGTCTCCCCTCTCCCCTGGGGGGAGAGGGTTA
>MGQT01000029.1:533-6778 GCA_001797935.1 Deltaproteobacteria bacterium RBG_16_54_18
ACCCCTTGGCCAGGGGACTGAGGGGGATTTTAACAACATCACGAGGGTGTATTGGGTAATGCTCAGTCATAGTTAGATAGCATACAAAATAGACCAACCAAAACTCCAGCTTACAATGCCCGGGCCACGGTCAGTACCGCCACCTGTTTTGCACCTGCCTTGAGCAGGGCGCGGGAGCACTCGTTGACCGTGGCGCCCGTAGTATAGACATCATCCACCAGGACGACCCCCTTCCCCTTGATCGCCTCTTCATCCTTCACCTGGAAAACTCCCTTGAGGTTTTTCGCGCGTTCTCTTTTCTTTAAGGAAATTTGCACCGGCGTCTCCTTGATCTTTGCGAGGGCCCGCTCCTGATAGGGAATGCCGGTCCGCCTGCTCAACTCCTTTACCAAGAGGAGGGCCTGGTTAAACCCCCGCTCCCGCAGCCGGCGGATGTGCAGCGGGACCGGGACCAGGACATCCACCCGCAGCTCCCGGCGCATGCCCTTAAGCACGGGCTCAAGCAGATCTCCCAAGACCTGCTTGAGGGGAAATACCCCTTGGTATTTGAATCGATGGATCGCCTCTCTGAGCGTCCCCTCATACAAGGCGCAGGTGCGATGGAGGGCAAAATACCTGCGCTCTTTCAGGCAGGCGGCGCACAAGTGCGCCTTCCCCCCCGGATAAGGGAGACCGCAACGCGGACAAAGAGGGGGGTGTACGAATCGAATTGCCTTACGGCAGGCAGTACAGATGACGCGGTCTTTACCCTGGCCGTCAAAGAGCGATTGGCAGACAGGGCATACCGGCGGGAAAATAAGGTCCAGAAACCGGTGAAGGGTCCGTGCAGGCCACACCTAGAAGTCCCAGGCCATCAGCTGCGACGGAAGCGGCCCCAGGGGCGCCTTGATCGCTTCCTCCCCCGGTATGCTAAAGGTACCCCATTGGCCGCACTGCGGGCAGTGGGGCTGCCACTTTTTCACTTCGTATTGGCAGGCGGTACAGCGGTAGGGGGTAGCCGCACCCTCCTCGAGCCGCAGTCCCTCGCGGTATTGCAGCGCGGCCTGCGCATGCTCCCCCCGATGGGAGTAGACCTCCGCCAGCAGATAGTGATACGAGGGGTTCTCGGAGAAATTCGGCTCCATCTCCTGTAACTTCTCCAGGGCGTCATCAATCATCTCGAGCCGCAGGCAGAGCCGGGCATAGAAGAAGGGGATAATGATGTTGTCGGGATTTTTTTGCATCGCGTCGAGGTAGACGTTGATGATGGCCCGCGGGTGCTCTTCCGCAATATAGAGGTCCTCCAATTTGCTTAAAAAGATCATCTCGCGGCTCTTGGCAAACCCGCGTTGCCACACGCTGATGGCGTCTTTCACCTTGCCGGTTTGTCTGAACAGATCGCCCAACAAGACCTGCGCCGGGATAAACGAGGCGTTTTCCTTGAGGATTTCTTTGACCTCTTTTATCGCCTTCCCTGCCTCACCCTGCTCGGACGTCACGCGGGCGCGCTCGTATTGGAGCCCCTGCTGGAGCCTCTTCTCCTGTTCGATCTCGCCTTTGGGGCTCAACTTGATGATCCTCTTCTGCAGCCGCAGGGCGTCATCCCATTCCCGTTCTTCACTATGAATATCGCGCAATTCTCTGAGGGCCTCCCGGTTGTTCGGGTTAAAGGCGACGATCTCTTTAAAGATCCTCACGGCGCCGCCATAATCCTGCGAGGCCTTGTAGACGCGGGCCTCCATGAAGAGTATCTCCAGCTGATCCGTTTTTAAGAGGCGCGCCTTTTCCAGCGTGTCGATGGCCTTCTTGAACTTTTCGCCTTTTTGATAAATCTCGGCGAGCTTGATATACGCATTGGGGTCGTCGGTCCTTTTCTTCAGGTACGTCTGTATCTGCTTTTCGGCCTTGGCAAGGTCGTTCTTGAACAGGGCGTCGGTTGCCGAATATAAAATATCGCGCAACTGCTCACGCTCCCGTTTTTCCTTGCGCGTCCGCAACGCCCGTTTGAGGTCGCGGAGAGAATAAACGAAGAAGATCAATACCGAGCCGATGAGGAACGAGCCGACGAGCAGGACGGAAAGAGAAGTGTCGACGTAACTATCCGTGAAATATTGAAACGTCACCTCCATAGGGTTGAGGCTATAGAGGTAGAAGAAAAACACCATAAACATGATGATGGAGAGAAAAGATATCCTGATAAACATGATACGTCCCCCTTTATCGGTGATACGGTCGGTTGTTGATGATGGAGAGGGCGCGATAGACCTGCTCTACGAGCACAAGCCTCGCCAACTGGTGGCTGAAGGTCAACGGCGACAGGGAACAGATAGCGTCGCATCGCTCCCTCCACCCCGGCGCAAAACCGTCGGCGCCCCCGATTAAAAAAACAACCTCTTTTGTCCCGCGCTCCATGAGCTTGTGGAGAAAACCCGCAAAGGCCTTCGATGTAAAACTCTTTCCCCCCTCCGCGAGGCCGATGAGATAACTGCCCCGGGGGCGCGCGTCGAGAAACCGGACTATTGCTCCTTCCTTTTTCGCCGGATGTATCTCGGCGCTCAAGGATTTTCGTATACGGCTCACATACTCATCAATGCCTTTTTGGAAGAGACCGGCCTTTTCCTTTCCTCCGAAGAGAAATGTAACCTTCAACCTTTTCCCTCTGATGCCTCGATCCTCGGGACATCTATCTGCGCAGCCTCTCTCCAGAGGCCTTCGAGATCATAATGGAGCCGCACCTGGTCATAAAAGATGTGGATGACCACATCGGCATAATCCATGAGGATCCACCTTCCCTGCTGCATCCCTTCCTCACCCAAGGGGCGGATCCCTTTCTCACGCATTCTCTCGTCAATAAACTGTGCAATTGCCTGCACCTGCCGATCGGAACGACCGCTGCAGATGACGAAATAGTCGGTGACGGCAGAGACCTTCTTCAGTTCCAAGATGATTATATTAAAGGCCTTTTTCTCCAGGGCGGCGCGCGCACAGAATAGCGATTTTTCTTTGGCGTCTTTAAAGGCCTCTGTCATCTGCCCCCACGCATATTTGTATTACAACCCGCCGCCGTTCGCGCGCCCAGCGATCCGTGTCTTTCCGTCACCGCAGCTTCAGCCGTGACTCCTTTCGGTCTTGCTCCCCTCACCGCGTGCCCTCGTGAAGAGGACTAAAACTTCTTGTAGCCGGTCATGCGCTGCACGCATCAAACTATAGCAAAAGACGATGAAAAGATAAAGTATATTTTACACCTGATAGAGCCTTTTTTGCATGATATATGCCTCCACCGTCGCCGGCACCAGGTAGGTGATGGCCTTCCCCTCCTCGGTAATCCGTCTGATCTCCGTGGAAGAGATCCTGCAAGGGGTCACGTCGAGGATAAAAACGGCGTGGCCTGACGGGTGACGGAACCGAGCGTGCGTTTCCTGTTTGAATCCCGCAGAGGCAAAGATGGGTGCTTGCAGAGGATCAAATTCCGGGCGGGAGATCACGATAAAGTCACATAAGGTAAAGAGTTGGGGGTAATCCTTCCATGTTTCTATCTCACAAAAGGCATCCGCGCCGATGATAAAGAAGAGTTCTTCCCCCTGCGCCAGGGTGCGGCGATAGTAGGAGATGGTCTCGATGGAGTAAGACCTCCCCTCGCGCCTGATCTCAATATCGGACAGGGTGAAGGCGGGATTGCCGGCAATGGCCAGCTTGACCATCTCCCAGCGGTCGGCAGTGGCGATGAGGGGATGGGGCACCTTGTGCGGCGGCACGGCGGCCAGGATGAAGATCACCTCGCTGAGGTCAAAGGCCTCCTTGACCTCCTGGGCCGCGCGCAGGTGTCCCACGTGGATGGGATCAAAGGTCCCCCCAAAAAGTCCGATGCGTCTCGCGCCCCCTTTAGGAGGTCCTGATCTGGCCATCCCCGTAGATGATGAACTTGGTGGTGGTAAGGTCTTCAACCCCCATGGGGCCGAAGGCATGCAGCTTGGTGGTGCTGATCCCGATCTCCGCCCCGAGCCCCAGCTGGTAGCCGTCGCTGAACCGGGTGGAGGCGTTCACGAGGACCGTGGAAGAGGCGACCTCGTTGAGAAACCGTTGGGCATGAGCGTAATCCGAGGTAACGATGGCCTCGGTATGTTGGGAGCCGTAGCGGCCGATATGCGCAATGGCCTCGCCGATGTCCGCAACCACCTTGATCGCCAGGATCAGGTCGAGGTACTCGGCGTACCAATCCTCTTCCGTCGCCTCCTTGACCTGCGGAAGGATCTGGCGTGTGCGGGCGCACCCCCGCAACTCCACCCCCGCTCCCTCGAGCTTCTCGGCAATAAGGGGGAGCACGGTGGCGGCTGCTTGCTGATGAACGAGGAGAGTCTCCATGGCGTTGCAGACACCCGGCCTCTGAACCTTGGCGTTGTGGCAGATAGCGACTGCCATCCCCGGCTCGGCCGTGGCGTCGACAAAGACATGGCACACCCCTTTATAGTGCTTGATGACCGGGATACGGGAGTGCTCCACCACAAAGCGGATCAGCCCCTCCCCGCCGCGTGGGATGATGACATCGATGTATTCATCCAGCGTGAGCATCGCCTCGACGGCCTCCCGCTCTACCAGGGGGATCACCTGCACCGCCGCCGCCGGAATGCCCGCCTTGCCCATGGCCTCCTGAAGCACGCGCCCCATGGCCCGGTTTGAATGAATTGCCTCGGACCCGCCCCGCAGGATCACGGCGTTGCCCGCCTTAAGGCACAACCCGGCCGCGTCGGCGGTGACGTTGGGCCTGGCCTCGTAGATCACCCCGATCACCCCCAAAGGAATCCGCATCTTCCCCACCAAAAGCCCGTTGGGCCTGCGCCACATCCGGGTCACCTCGCCCACCGGATCCGGCAGCAGGGCAACCTGCCGCAACCCCTCGGCGATCCCCGCAATCCCCTCCTCGGTGAGCGCCAGGCGGTCCACCATGGCCCGGGAGAGCCCCTGCTGTTCGGCATTCGCCAGGTCCTTGCCGTTCTCGGCGAGGAGCAACGCCCCCTGCGCCATCAAAGCGTCGGCCATCAGGTGCAGGGCCCGTTCCTTTGCTTCCGATGAGAGCCTCGCCACCTTAAAAGAGGCCTCCCTGGCCTGCTCGGCGATCGTGCGTATCTCTTTGTTGATGTCCATCCTTGTTTCTGCCTCCTACAGGATCACGAGATTGTCGCGGTGGATCACCTCATCCGTATATTTATACCCCAAGATCCGTTCGATCTGCGAACTCTGTTGCCGCATGATCTGCTGCAGCTCATGGGCGTCGTAATTGACCAGCCCCCGCGCGAACTCCTTCTTACGGGGATCGAGGCAGGAGACGGCATCCCCCCTGCCAAAATTCCCCTCAACGGCCGTGATCCCCGACGGCAGGAGGCTCTTTCCCCCCTTGATGATCGCTTCGTGCGCCCCACTGTCGAGGGTCAACCTCCCCTTCGGCCGCAGCGTAAGACCGATCCACTGTTTTCTCCCCTTGAGCCTGCTTCCTCCGGGGAGAAAGAGGGTCCCCTGCGTCTCTCCCGCGAAGATCCGGGCCATGGCCTGCGAATCCGCACACCCTGCTACCACGGTGGAGACGCCGCAGCGGGCCGCGAGCTTTGCCGCGCCGACCTTGCTCGTCATCCCCCCGGTGCCGACCTCGGTCTGGGACCCCTGCGCCATGGCCTCCACCTCTTTCGTCACCCGGTTGACCAGGGAGATGAGCGCCCCTCCATGGCGCGGATCACCGCTGCATAGCCCCGGGGCGTCGGTGAGGATGAGGAGGAGATCGGCGTCCACCAGCGAGGTGACCAGGGCCGCCAACAGATCGTTGTCCCCGAATTTTATCTCCTCCACCACCACGGAGTCGTTCTCGTTGATAATGGGGATTATACCCAGATCGAGCAGCTGGAGCAACGTGTTGCGGGCGTTAAGATACCGCTTTCTGTCCCGTAAGTCGTCGCGGGTGAGCAGGACCTGGGCCACGGTGAGCCCCCAGGGGATAAACGCCTCTTCATAGACGTGCATGAGCCTGCTCTGTCCGATCGCCGCGGCGGCTTGCAGCTCGGCAATGGCCTTGGGCCGCGTGGTGCGTCCCAAGCGCTCCATTCCCGCGGCGATGGCCCCTGAGGAGACCATCACCACCTCTATCCCCCGCTTTTTGAGCCCGGCGAGTTCCCCCCCCAGCCGGGAGATGAACTCCTTGTTGAGGCCGGTTCCCAAGGAGACGAGAAGGCTGCTCCCCACCTTGACGACCGCGCGGCGCACGTTGCCCATGATCTCTT
>MGQT01000030.1 GCA_001797935.1 Deltaproteobacteria bacterium RBG_16_54_18
TTTAGACGATTGCTGTTTTTTTTCCGGTTCCGGCTTTTTTGATTCCGGCTTTTTCGGTTCCGGCTTTGGCGTCTCTATCGGGAGAGCGGTTTGCTCAACGGTCGGTGGTGCCGGCACGCCCCCTCCCCCTGTTCCTTCCCCCGACGACCCGAGGGGTATGAGAGTGACCGGATAGTTCGTGGTGCTTCGCGGCAGAAAGGATTTGAAGTTGATGGCCAGAAAAATGAGCAGGAGAGCGTGAAGGATTAACGAGAGTATAACCGGTCGGGTAAAGCGCCTTTTGGACAATGGCTCCGGGCTGCCGGGGTGATGGGAAGGCCTCTTGTCCCGTTGGTTTTTTTTCATCGCTTCAATTCTATCCCCAGGCGGGGATTCCGCACGCCGGCCTGCGTTAAGACATCCAGAACCTGGATCACGGCATCGTAACGGGCATTTCTGTCTCCGTTGACAATGACCGAAGTATCTGGCTTCCCCTGCACCGCGGCGCGCAGTTTTTCTTTCAATATCGTTAAGTCCACCTGCGTATTGTTAAGGAAGACCTCCCCGTTGACATTGATGGTAACGATGATGTCCCTGGTCGATTCCTGTGAGCTTGATGTTTGCGGAAGCTGAACGTCCATACTCGCTTGATAGATAAACGGGGTGGCGATCATGAAGATGATCAAGAGAACCAACACGACGTCCGTAAACGGGGTGATGTTGATCTCGGACATGATCTCTTTTTTTCTGACCGTGCGTTTCATTGCAATTATTTTCTTCCGACAAGCTCGATTACTTCCGAGGCACATAACTCCATATCACTGATAAAGCGCCCCGTCCTCTTGGTAAAATAGTTATAGGCAATGACGGCGGGGATGGCTACGGCAAGGCCGGTAGCCGTGCAAATGAGTGCCTCAGCAACGCCCGCAATGACAACAGTCATGCCGCCCGTTCCGGTCGTCGCGATGTCATGAAAGGCCCGTATGATTCCCAGAACCGTTCCGAAAAGTCCTATGTATACGGCCGTGTTTCCGATAGTCCCCACGACGCCGGTAAATCGTTCTAGTTTGGCGACTTGCATGGTGATCATCCGTTCCATTGCATTGGAGATTTCATGCTCCGGACGGCCGCTTCGCTCAAGCCCGCTATACACGACATCGGCAAACGGGGCAAAGGTCTCTGCGCATATTGCCATGGCTCTGTCCGGGCTCCCGGCCTTAACAGACCGTTTGATGCGCGCCATAAATTCTTCCCTGTCGACCTTTGCTGATTTTCCGTAATAGATCAGCCGCTCGATAACAATGGTGATCGACAAGATAGAGCAGAACAGTAGGACATACATCGTGAAACCGCCGATTTGAAGGATCTCTACTGCCGTCTTCCCTTCAAACATCGAATATTCCTCCTTAGCATAGACCGAAAATTTTCCTTATATATCATCGCCTTTTTCGCCGTTTTTGGCAAGAAAAACATCGCCGTGAGCTGCAATACTATTTGTTTTCACGGATGTTCGCTACCGATCAAGAAAAATGAGAACAAACATTCGTTTTACCTGCCCGATTACCTGTCCCACGCAGACCCGTCCTGTTACTTAATAGGTAACCGCGACGAGGAACAAACCATGCGCAGGAGCAGTCATCCCTGCCCGGCGCCGGTCGCGCGCCTGAAAGATCTCCAAAAATTCCTCGGAAGAAGTCTTTCTTTGTCCGACGCCCACGAGGGTCCCCACGATGCTGCGCACCATCTCCCGCAGAAAGGCATTGGCCTCGATAGTCATCGTCAATAAATTTCCCGCACGACGTTCGATCTCCAGACGGAAGACCTCCCTGATGGAATGGCGGCTCTCATCCCCGGAGGCCCGGAAGGAGGAGAAGTCATGACTGCCGACCAACGCCGCCGCGCACCCCCGCATGGCGGCAACATCAAGCTCTCGGTGTATAAACCACGCATAGCTCCGCCCAATAGCAGAGGGATAGGGCTGGTTGAGGATACGATACTCATAGACCTTGCTGCGGGCGCTGAAGCGGGCGTGGAATTCTTCACCTACCTCCTCCGCTGTCGTGATCACGATGTCGGGGGCGAGAAGGCCGTTTAACCCCCGCTGCAGGGCCTCTATGGAAATCGTGTTTTCCGTTTTAAAATTGGCCACCTGGCCCAGGGCGTGGACCCCGGCGTCTGTCCTGCCGGCACCGATCAAATTGACGTCTGCCTGCGTGATCTGGGCAATCTTTTCCCGCATCACCCCCTGGATGGTACGAAGCCCCGGCTGGATCTGCCAGCCGTGATATGCGCTTCCATCGTACTCGATGGTCAGCTTGATGTTCCTCATGAAGAAAACCTGGCAATCCACCCCGCCCGAAGGCGCACTGCCCCCTCCGGGCACACCTCCTGACAACAGTAGCAACGGATGCAAGAACGGTAATCAATCCCTATTTTTTTGTCGGCGACGGCGATGGCCTGCGGGGGGCAAACCTCGGCGCAGGCCATGCAGACCTTGCACAGATCTCCCTTGATAACGGGTTTGGGGACAAAGACATGTTTCAAGGACTTTTTGACAAAACCGGGGAGGTTCCATTGCGCATCAAAACGCGTCGGCAGACGGAAGGGAGCAATTTCTCCATTCTTTATCCTGTGGCCCACAACTTTTATTTGCTTCGGGTCTGCTCCGGCAAAACCCCGCTGTTGCGCGGCCTGGATGGTGGGTACCTTGTCCATGGGCGCACCGATGATCCGGCAGATGGCGATATCAAGGGCGTAGGGGTTTCCGCTCGCGACGAGCAGACCCAAATGACGGGGATCACCGCTCCCTGGCCCCTCCCCCTCCATCCCCATGATCCCGTCTGCTATGGTCAGCGCCGGGTTAACGAGCCGGCAGAGCTCCACCAGCATGCCGGCGAAAGAGGCATGATCAACGCCCGCCCGCAAGTGCCATTGCGCCTTGCGCATCCCCGGGACACAACCAAAGATATTCTTTACCCCCAGGGTGAGAAGCATCATGCTGTGCGTCTTGACCTTGGGGAGGTTGATAACCACATCGGCATCTAGGACGGCCTTCGCCAGTTCAAACCGACGGAAGGTGTAGTCCTTTCCCGTGGTGACCCGGACTACCTCTTTAAACTCCACCAGGGGGCAGTCGCATTCCTGAGCCACCGCGGCGATGCCTGCCTGGGCGGCGACGCGACGGAGACCCCCCACGGCCGGGCTATCTCCGATGGCGGGGATCCCCCCTGTCTCTCTGACGAGGTGGACAACGGCCTTAACCACGGCAGGGTTAGTCGTTACGCATCGGTCGGGACGTTTGGCAATAAGGAGGTTTGGCTTGATGAGGACCCTATCCCCCTTGTGTACAAAGGCCTTCATCCCCCCGAGGGGTTGAAGGGCATCCATCACCCCCTTGATGACGTGTGAATAGACATAATCAGGGCAGGGGGCAACGGCAACCTGTTCCTGCATGGGCCTACCCACCCCCCTGGATGATGTCGATGATTCCCCTCCTGATCATCATCACTGCGATTGCCGCAAGCAGGAGACTGACCACCTTGGCCAACCCCTTGGCCCCCCCCTCACCCAAGAGGCGGAGGAGGAGGTCGGCGCGGGCAAAGACCCACCAGGCGACAAGGAGATTGACGATCAAAGAGAAGATGGTAGGGACATACCCGTAGGCATCTACCGAGATAAGAATGGTGGTGAGAACGGCCGGACCGACGATCAGGGGAACCCCCAACGGTACGATACCCACGGTCTCCCCGTCTATTACGCGTTTCCTTTCCGGGAACAGGAGGTCGTGGACGGCAATAACCAACAGGATAATTCCGCCTGCCACCTTAAAGTCGGGGATGGTGACCCCAATGATCGTAAAGATGAGCTTCCCCACCGCGAGAAATCCCAGACTGACCAGGAAACCCGTCAAGATTGAGTGTTGCACCACCCGCCTTCTCTCCCCCCTCTTCATCCCCTCGGTAAAGGAGATAAAGATCGGGAGGACACCAATGGCATCCATGGCGATGAAGATGGGGATGATGGCCAGCAGCGTGGCCTTAAGGTCCCACAACATAGTTATGATGTAAAGGCCTTAAAAACGAGAACGCAGTTGACGCCTCCGAACCCAGCGGAGATGGAGAGCGCGGTCTTCACGTCTTTTTTACGGGGACCGTCGGGGACGTAATCCAGATCACACTCGGGGTCCGGAAACTCATAGTTGGCGGTTTGGTGAATACGCCCGTGCTTAATGGTAAGTACCGTGGCAATCGCCTCCGCTCCACCTGCGGCCCCGATGAGGTGCCCGGTCATTGACTTGGTGGAACTGATGGGTACCTGGTAGGCGTAATCGCCAAAGACCTTTTTGATGGCCATGGTCTCGACGGCATCGTTCAACTTGGTGGACGTCCCATGGGGATTGATGTAATCGATTTCTTGGGGGGAAACCTCCGCGTTCGCCAGGGCGAGTTCGATGGCCTTGCTCAACGATCCGGCGGAGGGATCCGGTTCGGCGACATGAAAGGCATCTGCAGTCATGCCATACCCGACGAGCTCCGCGTAGATAGGTGCCCCTCGTTTGAGGGCATGGTTGAGCTCTTCTATAATGATAATCCCCGCCCCTTCCCCCATGACGAAACCGTCCCGGTGCAGGTCAAAGGGACGGCAGGCCTTATGAGGCTCGTCATTACGTGTGGACATGGCCCGCAGGGCGATAAATCCCCCAAAAGACAGCGGGGTAATGCAGGCATCGGCACCACCAGTGAGGACCATCTCCTCGGGACCATCCTGTATCCTGGTAAAGCTTGTAGCAATAGCGTGGCTGGCCGAGGCGCAGGCCGAGGAGATTACATATGTTGTCCCATGTATGCCGAAGCGCTCGGTGACATTGGAGGCCACCGAACTGCTATAGACATTGGGAAGGGCAAAGGGGTTAATCCTCCGCGGGCCCCTGTGCTTTAATAAATTATCGTACGAACCCTCCACGATCTCCATATTCTCCGCTGCCACGCCCAGGATCGCGCCGATCTTGAGAGAATCAGAGTTGCCAACGGCATATCTCCCCTCCACCTCCTCCCGGAGCTGGAGTGTAATCTCCGCATCCTCCAGGGCGTACTTGGCCCCCACAAGGGCGAATTGGGAGGCTCGGCCCAGGTGACGGTCTGCCTTATGAACAGGAAGGTAATCATGCAGGGAAAAATTCTTAATTTGCGCGCCGATCCGCGTCTTGAACTGTTCCATATCAAAATTAGAAAAGACCACCGGCCCTATCCCGATTTTACCTTCCATGAGGGCCCGCCAGTATGATTCCTTCCCGATCCCAATGGGGGTAACCGGCCCTATCCCCGTAACGACGACTCTTTTCTTCTGCATGAAGGGACTTCCTTTTTTGAAAAAATAGATGTCCCTACCATAAAGGTATGGAGAAAAAAATTCAAGAAAAAACTAATCTAAAACTTGACTCCTATGGGCGACTGTGATTTCTAATGAATGGGGAGAAATGACGCGGGGAGGCATGATGATCACCCGGGCAAAAGCCATTAACCTGTTGCAGGTATATTGTACGGAGGAGGTCCTCATCAAGCACCCCCTGGCCACCGAGGCGGTGATACAGGCCCTGGCAAGACGCCTAGGCCATGACCCCGAGCAATGGGGGATTGCCGGCCTCCTCCATGACCTCGATTATAATGCGGCCAAGGGAGACCCTACCCGGCATACCCTGGTAACCGAGGAGATCCTCCGCACGCGGGAGGTCGATGAGGAGATCATCGATGCCATAAAAGCTCATAATGCCGAGGTCTTACGGCGAGTCCGGGAAAAGCCCTTCCATCTTGCCGTTACCTCTGCGGAGTCTATTATCGGTTTAATCGTGGCCACGGCCCTCGTCTATCCCGACAAAAAAATAAGTAGTATCAAGCCTCCTTCCGTTCTCAAAAGAATGAAGGAAAAAGGTTTTGCGCGGGGGGTAAATAGAGAGGGTATTTATGGACAGCTTGATTTATAAGGTTGACGGAAACGGCATTTTTGTATATGATTGAGCAGTTAATCCTGAGCTCTATATAACCTCCGGGTAACAAAGAATCGTAAGAAACATAAGGAGAAACGATATGAAGGCCAAATATTATACACTGATCGCCGTGGCAATAATATCCGCGTTGTTGCTCATCGGTTGCGCCGGCAAAAAAAAGAATGTTCAAGCCGCGCCACGAGATTCCGCCGCGCTCTACACCGATGGCATGGTCTTGGTTAATGGTGGGAAATACAAGGAGGCCATAGAGGTCTTTACTCGTTTGAAAGACTATTTCCCCTCTGATGAGCTCTATGCCCCTAAAGCGGACCTGCGAATAGCCGACTGCAATTTTTTTCGCAAAGAATACCCTGAAAGCATAACGAGATACCTGGAGTTCAAAAAACAATATCCCTTTCACCCCGATATTCCCTATGCGGAGTACCAGTTGGGACTTTGTTATTACCGACAGGTATTATCAATGGATCGAGACCAGAAGGCAACGGCAAGGGCACTGACTGCCTTTCAAAATGTGGTGGCAAATTACCCGAACACCGTATTCGCCCAGAAATCAGAGGAGAAGATC
>MGQT01000031.1 GCA_001797935.1 Deltaproteobacteria bacterium RBG_16_54_18
ACCCATGCCGAAGGCAAACCCCGTCACCGCGTCAGGGTCATAGCCGACGATACGGAAGACCTCGGGATCGACCATCCCCGCGCCGAGTATCTCCAACCAGCCGGTCCCCCCGCAGACACGGCACCCTTCCCCGTGACAGATAACGCAGCCGATATCCACCTCGGCGCTCGGCTCGGTAAAGGGGAAAAAACTGGGGCGGAAGCGTAGCGGAGTTTTTGCGCCAAACATCTCATGGACGAAGAATGTCAAGAGTCCCTTGAGGTGGGCAAAGGAGATCCCTTCATCTACCATGAGCCCCTCTACTTGATGAAACATGGGCGTATGCGATATATCGGAATCCCGCCGATAGACCGCACCGGGGGCGATAATCTGAATAGGAGGACGCTGCCTTTCCATCACCCTGATTTGGACCGGTGAGGTATGGGTGCGCAGCAACACCTCATCGGAAAAATAAAAGGTATCGTGCATGTCCCGCGCGGGGTGCTCGCGCGGGATGTTGAGGGCCTCAAAGTTATAATAATCCAACTCTACCTGCGGCCCTTCCGCCACCTGAAAGCCCATCCTGCTGAAGATGGCCGCTACCTGGCCCATGACCCGGGTGATTGGATGGACCTTACCCCGCGGTAACAGCGTGCCGGGGAGGGTGATATCCAGCTGGTCTTGTAACAGCGTTTGTTGGCGTGCCGCCTCACGCAGCCGTACGAGGCATACTTCAATCTGCTGCTCCAACTCGTTCTTGAGGATATTGGCCTGCTCGCCGGCCTGCGGCCGCTCCTTGGGAGGAAGCTCGCGCACCCTTCTGAGCAACAGCGTGAGCGCCCCCTTTCGGCCCAGGGTCTCAATCCGCACCTGATTGACGGTATCCTCGGTGTCGGCCTGGGCAATTTTTTTCAGCGCCGACTCGCGGACCGTTTGCAGGGCTGTTTGAAAAGAATCTTCCATGACTCCTTCGTCACCAACGTACCAAAATACAACTTCCGCGCGCCGTCTTACCACAGGCGCGGCAGTGTAATAAGCGTGGCTTCTTTCGCGTCTCTTACTCGCTATTTTCTCCCTCGCCGCGAGTCCCTTCCCCGCACGCGCAAGGAAGAGGACCCTTCAGAGGGTTATCGTCGAGACAATCAGGCCTGCTTCTTGGCTATTTGAATGAGACTGGCAAATCCCTCGGCATCATGAACAGCTATATCTGCCAAGACCTTCCTATCAATCGTTATGTCCGCCTTGCGCAACCCCTCCATAAAACGACTGTAGGTCATGTCGTTGGCACGGGCAGCGGCATTAATCCTGGTAATCCACAACCGGCGAAACTCCCGTTTTCTGACGCGTCTGTCACGGTAGGCGTAACGCAACGCCCGCTCTACGGCCAGGCGCGCGCTGCGTAGCAGTCTCCCCCGCGCCCCTTGGTATCCTTCAGCCATCTTGAGGATTCGCTTGCGCGTGCGAGCCCCCCTGGTTCCTCCTTTTACCCTCGGCATAATACCGTCCTCCTCTCTCCACTACCCGTAGGGCATCAATCTCTTGATCGATCTCATATTCGTGCTGTGCACGACATCGGCATCGCGTAAATTGCGTTTTCTCTTGGGGCTCTTCTTCGTCAGGATGTGGCTCGAGTAGGCCTTATGGCGTTTGACCTTTTTCCCCGATCCTGTGATCTTAAACCGCTTCGCTGCCCCACGATTGGTCTTCATTTTAGGCACACATCACCTCCCTGGTAAATACGCTTTAGCGCAAGGCCTGCGTTTTCCGTTCTCTTAGTGAGGGGCTAAAATGACGATAATACTGCGCCCCTCAAATTTAGGTGGGTGTTCTACCACCCCCCATTCCTTGGTCTCCCCAATGATCCGCTCCATCATCCGCTCTCCCAAATCCTTATGGGCCAGTTCTCTGCCCCGGAAGACGATGGATATCTTGGTCTTGTGTCCCCCCTCCAAAAAGCGCTCGATGTTTCTGAGTTTAACCTGCAGATCGTGTTCCTCTGTCTTCGGTCTCAGCTTGACCTCTTTGAGTTGACCACTTGCCTGTTTCTTTTTGGCCCCGTGGCTCTTTTTGGTTTGGAGATATTTGTACTTCCCATAATCCATGACCTTGCAGACGGGAGGATCGGCCTTGGGGGAAACCTCTACGAGATCCAATGCGGCCTCGTCTGCCTGCCGCAAGGCTTCTTCGATAGACACAATTCCGACCTGGTTTCCCTCGGCGTCGATGAGCCTCACCTGTGGAGACCTAATGTCCCGATTGACGCGAACGTTTTTATTCTCTATATCCTTTCACCTCCTTTTAGCTAGCTGGTACGGGCCTCTGGAATCGCGCGTTCTTCCCGAATCGAGGCCAAAAATTTCTCAACAGCCATCCCCTTAAGATCCGTCCCATCGCGTTTGCGGGGGGCGATCTGCTTTGTCTCTTGTTCCTTATCGCCGATTACCAGCATGTAGGGGATTTTCTGTAATTGTGCCTCCCTAATCTTGTGCCCCAATTTTTCATTGCGAAAATCATGCTCCACCCTCATCCCCTCCGCAAGCAATTGCCGATAGACCTCTTCGCCGTACGGGATAGTGCGATCCGTGACGGTCAGGATTACGGCCTGCACAGGCGCAAGCCACAGGGGAAAGGCACCACCGTAATGCTCGATCAGGATACCGATAAATCGTTCCAGAGACCCCAGAATGACCCGGTGGAGCATCACCGGTCGGTGTTTCTCGCCGTCCGAGCCGATATAGCTGAGGTCAAAGCGTTCCGGCAGGGTGAAGTCACACTGGATCGTGGCACACTGGAACCGCCTGCCCAGGGCATCTTTTAACTTGATATCGATCTTGGGGCCGTAGAACGCACCGTCCCCTTCGTTGATCTCGTAGTCTGACCTCTCAGCCGTTAAGGCATCCATGAGGGCCTTTGTGGCCATCTCCCAGTCGTTGTCGCTCCCGATGGATTTCTCCGGCCTCGTGCTCAGCTCCAGTTCATAGTCAAATGCGAAGATTGCCATCACGTCCTTGACGAACGTAAGGATGCGCGTGATCTCATCCAGCAATTGATCAGGACGGCAGAGGATGTGGGCGTCGTCCTGGGTAAACTCCCGCACCCGCAGCAAACCGTGCAGGACGCCGGACCTCTCGTGACGGTGTACCGTCCCTAGTTCGAAATAGCGGAGTGGTAAATCCCGGTAGCTGCGCTGACCTGATTTGTAGATGAGCATATGGGCCAAGCAGTTCATCGGTTTCAAGGCATACTCCTGCCCCTCCACCTCCGTAAAATACATGTTCTCTTTATAGTTGTCAAAATGCCCTGATCGCTTCCAGAGGTCCAGCTTGAGGATCTGGGGCCCGCGGACGAGTTGATACCCCCGCGTGAGATGTTCGCGCCGTTCAAAGTCTTCTAGGATGGAACGCAGCAAGGCACCCTTGGGGTGGTAAATGACGAGCCCGGCACCGGCCTCTTCATGGATGCTGAACAGATCAAGCTCCTGCCCCAGACGGCGGTGGTCCCGGCGCTTGGCCTCCTCGATCAGCGTCACAGAGGCATCGAGCTCCTTCTGGGTCGGGAACGCGGTACCGTAGATACGCTGCAACATCTTGTTGCGTTCATCCCCGCGCCAATAGGCGCCGGCCACGCTGAGGAGTTTAAATGCCTTGATTCCCCCCGTAGACGGAAGGTGCGGCCCGCGGCACAGGTCAACGAATTTGTCGTGCCGATAGAGGGTGACCGGCTCATCCGCTATTGCCTCCAGCAGCTCAACCTTATAAAGTTCCCCCCGCTCCGTAAAGAACCGGATGGCCTCCTCTTTAGAGACCTCTTCACGGATAAATGGCGCGTCCTGCGCGATGATCTCCTGCATCCTGGCCTCTATCTTAGGGAAATCGTCGGGAGAGAAGGCCCCCGCATAGTCAAAGTCATAGTAAAACCCCTCCTCAATAGAAGGACCTATAGAAAGTTTAGTCCCCGGATACAATTCCTGTACCGCTTGGGCCATGACGTGCGCCGTACTATGGCGTACGGTCGCAAGTACTTCGGCGTCTTCTTTTTTTTTCTTTGCAGGAGTATTGCTCATGGTTCCGCTACAGTAACACAAAACTAAGAAAAGGCATCAACGTCACCCCCTTTGCCGCCATCGATCAGGGGACGGAACGATGCCTTTCCCTCGTTGTTAAAAAAAGTAAATAAGTAATACCCTTTCTCTGTATGGTAGCATGAAATAATGAAGACATCTGGTAGGCACGGACGGGATCGAACCGACGACCTCTACCGCGTCGAGGTAGCGCTCTTCCAGCTGAGCTACGTGCCTACGAAAAAATCTCAATATTGATAACAAGTTATACCCCTTTTGTCAAGGGGAAAGTATTCTCCTTGAGGGAGAGGGATAGAGCTATGCCTACCAATCATCTCCGCTCTTTGCAAAAGCACGCTACCCCCAAATTCCTTGAATCTTCGGGAAATGAACCGAGCAGCTTTAATATGTTCTCACGTGTAAGTTTTTTTAGGATGATAATTGGATAAAGCCAGTAGGGTAGGTAAGGGCAACCCGTTATCAATCGTTGTTATCGGTTCGATCCTTAACGTACTTTTTATACTCCTTCAGGAGGACATAAGAGTACTCTTTACGGGCACGCCCTGACGAGGGGATGTAGTTCATTTTAGCTTCCAATCTATTGATGATCTCTTCGGCAGTCTCATCGCTCACCTTTCTGCCTTCAGAGTAAAGGTCGCCCAGTATATCATCCAAGCCATTAATGCCGATCTGTGTATCATCAGGAAAGCTCAGCATGCGCCGGCCAACTGTCGGCGGAGCGACGGCTCAACCGTCTTTTCATCCTTTCTCGTCGTGTTGTAACAGATCTCCTTCTTTATATAAGAGATCATCTTCATCTTTTGGCATGTGCGGCCTCCCCATACCATATCGGGAACATATACCAAAATTATTTAGAAAAAACATCAAGCGTAGCGTAAAGCGTAACTTCGTAAAATTAAAACGCCCTCTCCGCATTTCTTGGGAACAGCTCCTGCTTGCCGGGAGACGGGGAGCACAAAGAACTCCTCATGAAATATTAGGATACGAACCTCAACAAACTAGAGAAATTTAAGACGTACAATATAAAATCATTCTTTTAAAAACAATCGATGGTATTCAGGCTCGGTCAGATATTTTTTCAGCATTTTGCCCATCATATTAAATACATCGGCTAAATCGTCATCGGTCATCCGCATGAGAAGCGTGCCCAGCAGCTGATCATCAGAGAATTTCTGCAGGTATATTTGCACCGTATTCTCATTGGATTGCCTGTCCAGACCATACCCCGGAAAATCGCCGAATTTTTCCACAAAATTATGGGAATGCTTTGCCATATGACCCCCGATCCCTTCACCGCGTACCGCAACAAATCACTTTCCCATGATTACCGTATAATAAATAGAGCCCCACGGGCAACGCCTGTGGGGCTCTATTAAAAATAAGATATCGCCCTCTTTTTGGCGGATTATTTTGATAATAACTCCTTGAATTTCGCGGTCAGGGGAGGCAATATCTCTTTCCAATCGCCGACAATACCGAAGTGGGCCACATTGAAGATATTAGCCTCTTTGTCCTTGTTGATCGCCACAATGTATTTTGATCCCAAACACCCTGCAATATGCGCCATGGCGCCGGAGAGACCGATGGCGATGTATAGTTTAGGGCTGACCACCTTCCCGCTCTGACCTACCTGAAGTGTAGCCGCAGCCCAACCTTCATCACAGGCAACCCTTGTCGCGCCAACCGCGCCGCCTAGAACATTGGCAAGTTCCCGGAGTTTTGTGAATTCCTGAGCGCTGCCCATACCGCGTCCGCCGGACACAACGACTTCGGCATCTTCCAACTTCACGCCTTCGACCTGCTCCTTTATCTTCTCTACAACCTTTACCTTAAGCGCTGAAGCATCGAGTTTATCTTCTACCGGAATAACCTTACCCTGGCGTCCATCGGCACGTTCCGCCGGGGCAAACACCTTTGCTCGCACTGTGGCCATCTGAGGCCGTGCTGACTTGGACATCATTGTCGCATGCGCATTGCCGCCGAAGACGGGTCTTGTCGCGATCAGCGCCTTTGTCGCGGAGTCGATCGACAATGTCATACACTCCATTGAAAGGCCCCCGCCCAAACGGCCGTTAAGCCGCGGAGACAAATCACAGCCAAGATCGGTGTGGCCAAAAAGCATAATAGAAGGGAGCACTTTCTTGCAAAGGTTGGCCGCTGTCTGAGTGTAGGCATCGGAGTTATAGGCATCCAGGAGGCTGTCCTCGGCAATATAGACATTGTCGGCACCACAAGCAATTGCCTCTTGAGCCAGGGCACCTGCTTTGCTACCCACTAAGAGAATGCTCAATTCCTCGCCCAGATCATCGGCGAGTTTTCTTCCGACTCCGAGGAGTTCTATCGTGATGGGAGTCAGTTTCCCGTCACCGATTTCACCAAAAACTAAAACACCTTTATAGTTATCCATGGAATATCCTCCGTTTATTATATCAGGTTAGCAAGCTTCGAAGCCAGATTTGCCGCTGCTTCGCCAGGGGTCGCGCCGGTAATGATCTCGCACTCGATCTTCCGTGTCGGTACAGAGAGACCGGTAATCTCAGTATGGGCATTACCCTTATCCAACTGCGAGGCCTCAGCGCCAATATCCTGCGCCTTCCAAACCGGGATCA
Source organism: Deltaproteobacteria bacterium RBG_16_54_18 (assembly GCA_001797935.1). Classification (GTDB taxonomy): domain Bacteria; phylum Desulfobacterota; class B13-G15; order B13-G15; family RBG-16-54-18; genus RBG-16-54-18. The sequence continues at coordinate 6,670 of MGQT01000031.1, forward strand.
CCTTTTTGCGGGCCATCATAAGACGCACCCCAGCAGGGAGACGGGGTAGGCCAATCTCACTGCTGACCGTAACCAGGCTTGGCAGAGGAGCTTCCACTATTTCGTAGCCGTCGCTTACTATCCTCTTTACCCTGACATTAGTGTCCACTCCCTCGATATCGCAGGCGAGGGTGATTACGGGAATGGCGAGTATTTCGGCGAGGATTGAACCAACCTGACCGGCGCCCCAGTCAGCGGCCTGTCGGCCGCACAGAACCAAGTCATATGCGCCGATCTTCTGGATAGCTTTTGACAGGACATAAGCCGTACCAAAACTGTCGAGGTTTTCAAAGGCCGGATCGCAAAGGACAAACCCCTCATCGGCACCCATGGATATGGCATGTTTTATCACGTCAGCAGCTTTATCCGACCCCACGCTGATCACGGTTATCTTCCCTTTCAGCTTATCTTTGAGCCGGCACGCCGCCTCAACGGCCCGCTCATCATATACACTTATCACCGGCGGCACGCCGGGGGGTGGAATCACCTGTTTTGTCTCAGGGTCAATCTTGAATTTGGCCGGTGGTATCTCGGGATCAAGTACTTGTTTGACACACACGATGATATTCATATAATCTCCTCTCCTCATTAAGATTGGTTCATCGCTTCTTCAACCAGTTCCGCAAGATCTTTTGCCTTTAAGGAGTCCTTAACACCTTTCTGTTCGATACCTTCCTCGAGCATCTGTAGACAATAAGGGCATGAAGTCACAACGGTCTCTGCTCCGGTTCCGATAACTTCATCCATACGCACATGATTGATCTTGGTGGTACCGTGTTGTTCTTCGATCCACATATGTCCGCCGCCACCGCCGCAGCAAAAGGTCGTGTTTTTCGAGCGTTCCATTTCCTTGAACTTTGCGTTGGGAATGCCTTCGATTATCTGTCGCGGTTCGCGGAATACTTCATTATACCGGCTTAAGTAACAGGGATCATGATAGGTGAGTAGCGTATTCAGCTTATTGGTAAGTTTCAATTTCCCCCGCGTGATCAGGTCCGCGAGCAGTTCGGTGTAGTGGACTACTTCAAAAAAGTCGCCGCCATACCGAGGATATTCATTCTTGAGCGTGTTGTAGCAGTGCGGACAGGAGGTAATGATCTTTTTGATGTTGTAGTTTTTAAACGTTTCTATATTTTCCTCTGCCGAGATTTGAAACTGGAATTCATAGCCTGCTCTTCGTGCGGGATCACCGCAACAGGGCTCGGCTTCGCCTAACACCCCGAAATCAACTCCGGCAGCTTTCAGCACCCTCGTCAGGGAGAGGGTGGCCTCGACGTTACGGTCAATGAGGGCCCCGGTACAGCCAACCCAGAACAAAGTATCGACTCTTCCTTCGTATTGACCCAGGATTTTGAGTCCCATGTCATGTGTCCAATCGCCGCGCAACCTCAACGACTGGGCCCCGGCCCATGGGTTACCTCTCGTCTGCATATTTCTCAGCATGAGCTGGGCACTTTCCGGCATCTTATTTTGCGCCAGCACCAGATTTTGCCTCATTTTGATTATCTTGCGTACGTGTTCTATATCGACCGGACATACCTCCTGACAGGCGCCACAGGTGGTGCAGGCCCAGATATCCTCCTCGGCTATCACATCGCCGATCATAGTCTTGGCCGGGCTTTCCGAAGTTGCCTGTGCGTTACCGGCAAGCAATCCAGGGCCTTCCTCCAGCAAATGTTCTTTCAAGTCATGAATTACCTCTTTAGGTGAGAGGGTCTTGCCGCTGACGTGGGCGGGACAACTGACATGGCATCGACCGCAAACAGTGCAGGCGTAAAGGTCAAGCAAATCCTTCCAGGTAAAGTCCTGGATCTTCGATGCGCCGAGGTCGACGGACCCCTCACTTTCCATAGCCTCAAGTGCTTCAAGAGGGATAGGTTCAAGGACTACCTTGGAGGCCAGTGGCTTGAAAAGAATATTGGCGCCGGAAGCAAGGATATGCAGGTGTTTTGAGCGCGGTATATAGACCGTGAAGCCGAGGATCACGAGGTAGTGAAGCCACCAGGCCCCCTGCGAAACCGTTATCAACGTATTTTTCGAAATGCCGGTACTGGATAAATAGTTAGCGATCACCGACCCTATGGGAGGCCAATTTGTCGTCTCCCCGGAACCTGCAAGTCCGAAGCCCTCAATGCCGAAATGGAGCACCATAAGGCTGAAGACCAATACCATAATAACGCCTGCTTCGACGCTCAACTCCAGTCTTTCCGGTCTCACAATATAACGCCTGATGGCTGCCCATATCATGGCCGCCATGACGCATAATCCGGCGATGTCCAGAATAGAAGAAAAAACGGTCTCAAAGTTATTGCCCATAAGCCACGGATAGAGGCCGAAACCTTCAGCCAGGCCGATGAAGACTATGTAGCTGACTAAGAAACAACTGAAACCCCAGAACAAAAGGGCATGTCCGATTCCGGCCAGGTCCTTTTTGGTGACGCTTCTCAGGGTACACCACTGAGGGAGGATCACGAAAAGCACGTTCTTGATTCTCTGCCCCATGTGGTCGAAGCGGTTCTCCTGCTTCCCCAGACGCATAAGGCGGAAAAGGAAATAGATCCTCTTCGCGAATAACCCAGCGGCGATGACAAACAAAACCCAGAAAATGACATAACCGGGAATGCCCCAATAGGTGGCACTAACTGGCGACATAAATACCTCCTGTCCGTTTACGAGGTCGTATAGCTTTAAAATTCATTACCATACTTTACAAAACAAGCATAAAGATAGGATACATTGTTGGAATAAAAAACTATCCTCCCCCATTATTATTATTTATTATTTTTTTTACCGGTACTTTTACTTGTGAAAAAAATATCAAATTGCCAGCTCCTTGTCAAGGACAAATGAGACAAATATGACGTAACCGCCTCATTCCTCACGTGTTTTCGCGTGAAAAAAAATGGCCTCGCCGATACGCGGGGTCGTGGAGTTAAAAACTATTTCACCTGCCTTAGGCCGCTTCTTTTTCTTTTGCCTTTTTGATTATGGCTCGTTGACCTTCAGGCGGGGGCGGGGGAACATCACCGGTAATCTTCGTTACCGCACCAAATCGAGGGGGGCATGCTTCAAAGCAGCTTCCGCATCTGATACATTTATCCTGATCGATAATATGGACCTCGCCCTTGGCGCTTATAATCGCTTCCACGGGGCATCTTCTGGCACAGGTCATACAGGCCTGACACTTCTGCGGATCAATGTAGTACGAGAATATTTCCTCAAATAATTTGTCGACCTCTTCTCTGGTAAAGAAGTTGTCGTATTCTTCTTCTTTTTCAAGACGTGTTCCAAGCTTTTCATTTTTTACTATCTTGATGTAGGGGACTAACTTTGTAACCTCCGCAAGCCTTGCGTTTAATTCACTCTTCTCTATCCCTTCGCTTTCGCCGATGGGCCCCAACTCTTTTATCTTCTTTACAAAATTATTTGTAGATTCGACAAAAACATTTGCTTCAGCACCGGACATAAAGCGTATCTGTAATCTTTCAGGATTCAGCCCGATCCGCTCCATTATTTTTTTCAATAAAAGCACCATGTTAAGGGTCTGGAAATTGCCATGAGTGATATAATTACATTCATTTAAATGGCAAGCACCGAT
>MGQT01000032.1 GCA_001797935.1 Deltaproteobacteria bacterium RBG_16_54_18
CTATGCCGATTTCTCCGACGAGAAGTATCAACCGTATCGGAAACGGGGTATTGGGGGATTTGTCCGTTTTGATGAGGGGAAGATCTTCTTTGATCGGTTCCTTCCCCCTCGCGAGGAGGCGATAACGTGGGCCCACGAGGTCTTGAGCATCTACTATTACTGGTTGGTGGGTATCATCAGGCACGATGACGAGGTGGAGCAAGAGGCCAGGGCCTTGTGCGAAGACGAGGGTTGTCTTACGGTGCTCAAGCGCTATCAGGGGTTGGCGCGGGGCGCGCGTTTCGGGGATTGAGAGGGGGCGCGCGTTCCGGGGATTGACAGGGGGGGGATTTTATGATTTATTGAGCTACCTGAAATAATGCGGATTGAAGATCTTGATTACCATCTTCCCGAAGGGCTTATTTCCCAATATCCTATAGAGCCGCGGGATAAGGCCCGTTTGCTCGTTCTGGACAAGCGGGGAGGGGAGATGAGGCATAGTACCTTCTCCCGGCTGGGTGATTTTTTGCGGCAGGGGGATGTCCTGGTGGTAAACGATACCAGGGTGCTGCCGGCCCGGTTGCTCGGAGAAAAGGAGAGCGGCGGGCGCGTCGAGATCCTGTTGGTACGCAAGACCCCTGGAGCGGGCGAGGTGTGGGAGTGCTTGGTCAAACGGGGTAAGCGGTTACCCGGTGGGACGGCTCTCAGATTTGCCCCAGACCTCGTGGGCGAGGTGCTAGGAAGCGGCTCTCAGGGGATAAAACGGATATCCTTTGTGGCCCGGGGGAATTTTGGGGAGATCATCCAGCGGGTAGGGCATGTACCGCTCCCCCCGTACATCAGAAAGGGGACGGATGAGCCTCGTGACCAAGACGGCTATCAGACGATCTTCGCTCGTGAGGAAGGGGCAATAGCTGCCCCGACAGCGGGGTTGCACTTTACCCCTGATTTGGTGCGCGGTATCGAAGAGCACGGGGTGACAATCGTTCCCCTGACCCTGCATGTAGGCCTCGGGTCTTTTCAGCCCATCAGGTCAGAGCAGGTGGAGGAGCACCGTCTGGGGCCTGAGTACTACCACATCCCTGCTTCCGCGGCTGCGGCCATCAACGATGCCCGCAACCGGGGTGCGAGGGTATTTGCAGTTGGGACGACGGTGGTAAGGGCCCTGGAAACGGTTGCCGATGAGCAGGGGACAATACGTCCCAACGATGGGCAGACCGATCTTTACATTTATCCGGGGTATCGGTTTCGGGCAATTGATGCCCTGATTACCAACTTTCACCTCCCGCGCTCTACCCTGCTGCTCCTCGTGTATGCCTTTGCGGGGAAGGACTTGACCGTGCGGGCATATGATGCAGCCATGCGGGAGGGGTACGGGTTTTACAGTTACGGAGACGGGATGTTGATCATGTGAAGGGTGGAGGATTTTCTTTTCAACTCCTGCGGGAGGAAGCGGGCAAGGGGAGGCTGGGCCGGGTAGCCACCCCCCATGGGCAGTTTACCACGCCGGCGTTTATGCCGGTGGGAAGCCAGGGAACGGTAAAGGCGCTCGCACCCGCAGATCTGCACGAGGTAGGGACGGAGATTATCCTGTGTAATGCGTATCATCTGTATCTCCGGCCGGGGATAGAGGTGATTAGAGAGGCCGGGGGGCTCCACCGCTTTATGGGGTGGAGCGGTCCCCTGTTGACGGACAGCGGAGGGTTTCAGATCGTGAGTATGAGCGGCTTACGGGAGATAGAATCCGAAGGGGTGCGATTTCGTTCCCATCTCGATGGATCACTCCATTTTCTCACGCCGGAAAAGGTCGTTGAGATCCAGGAGGGCTTGGGGTCCGACATCATGATGGTCTTGGATGATTGCCCCCCGTATCCCGCGTCCCTTGCCGAGGCCAAAGAGGCGGTGGCATTGACCACGCAGTGGGCCAAGCGCTCGCGCGACGCGCGGCATGCCGACGGGCAGGCCCTCTTCGGCATCGTGCAGGGAGGAGACCACGTGGAACTGCGGCAGCAGAGCGCCGAGGAACTCATGGAGATAGGATTTGACGGCTACGCCATCGGCGGCTTGAGCCTCGGAGAGGCAAAGGCAGTTACCTTTGAGACCGCGGCACAGGTTACTGCGTTGCTCCCTACGACATCACCCCGGTATCTGATGGGGATGGGCACTCCCGAAGATATCGTGCGCGGGGTGCAGGTGGGGGTGGATATGTTTGATTGTGTCCTGCCGACGCGGGGTGCCCGCACCGGGCTCCTCTTTACCCGCCGCGGCCAGCTCAATATTAAGCACGCATGCTATAGCGCGGATACCGCACCTGTGGATGCCGACTGCGGCTGCTATACCTGTTGCAATTTTTCCCGGGCATACCTGAGACATTTGTTTCTCGCCCGGGAGTTGCTGGCATACCGGCTCAATGCCGTCCATAATCTTTTTTACTATCATACGCTAATGAGGACAATCCATCAGGCCCTCGCGGACGAGACAATGGATCAATTCGTGCGGGAATTTTTTTCCCGACGAGGTGAGAATATTACAGAAGCGGAAGGAGGTGAGACATTATGTTAGGTGAAATCGTCTATGCCATGGCCCCTGCACAAGGGCAGGGAAGCCAGCAGAGCCCGTATTCGTTTCTTATCTTCATGGGCGTGATTTTTGCCATATTCTACTTTCTCCTGATCAGGCCGCAACAGAAACGGCAAAAGGAGCACCGACGGCTCTTGGATAACTTAAAAAAGGGCGACCGGGTTGTAACAACAGGCGGGCTCTATGGTACTATTGCCGGCCTTGCGGATACAACAATCACTTTGGAGATCGCCGATAAGGTGAAGGTCAAGGTGGGCAGAAGCTACATTGCCGGCGTCATGAAACCTGAATAATAATCTCTCCTCGCCCTCACTGCGGGTGAGGGCCGTGGAGGCCATGAGGAGGATGCAATGCGTACATACGAGACGATGCTCGTCTTGGACCCAGAGATGTCCAAAGAGCAGGTCGAAGGCTTTATCGAGAGGCTCAAACAGTTCATCACCGATCGCGGCGCGGAAGTGCTCAAGATCAAGGAGTGGGGTATTAATACCCTCGCCTATACGATCAAGAGGCGCAAAAAAGGCAACTACATTTTACTGTATATGAACGGCAGCTCGGCGCTGGTCGCTGAGATGGAGAAAAACCTCCGTTTAATGGAAGAGGTCCTTCGCTATCTGACAGTCAGGCAAGAAGAGGGAGATATCGATGCCTCCCGTCAGACGGTGGAACGCGAGGGGGAAACGGCAGCTGAGGCGATGCCCCAGGAAAAGGCCGATACCGCTGGTGCAGGGCAGGTGACGGAGGTTGCTCAGGAAGAGGCGTAGTGGTGTTTTATTTAAATCGCGTCATCCTGGCAGGCAGATTGAAGGAAAAACCGGAGATCAGGTATACCCCACGCGGTAAACCCGTGATCTTTTTCACCCTCACCCTCCCCTCTGAACGGCTGGAGGACGAGTCCCTGCCCTTTGAAAATGTCTCCGTACGCGTCATGCTCGTAGGAGAAGGGGCCGAGTCCTGGGCGCAGCAGAGAGGCAAAGAAGGGGTGAATGTCTTGGTCGAAGGGGGTCTTGTCCAGCGACGCTGGGAGACCGCAGAAGGAACGATGGCGAAGGAGATAGGCATCATCGCCCACGGTGTTACTGACTTGCGATAATATTTACTCAAGGAGGTTTGATGCGTAGACCCGAGCGTAAAACGAACGAACGGAAAAGGGAACGACGTGATTACATGCGAAAAAAGGTCTGTCGGTTCTGTACCGATAGCAACCTGAGGATTGATTATAAGGATTTTCGCCTGTTGCGATCGTTTCTTACGGAGCGGGGGAGGATTGTCCCTCGGAGGATTTCGGGTAATTGTGCGAAACATCAAAGGGAACTGACGAGCGCCATCAAGAGGGCGCGGCATGTAGCCATGCTCCCCTTTACGGCGTTACCGAAATAATGTTGATAACGGTTGCTCAACTGATCCGATGATGCGTTCCTCCCCTCTCCTACAACGAGGGGGGGGACATCCTGCACGTGTGATAAGAAAGCGGAACGTAATTCCATGGCGGCGTCGGCGTGCGCACGTCCACGGCGGATCAGAGAAAAATGAAAACGGAGGAAGACACGTATGGAACTCATCTTGATGGAAGATGTCCCCGCGGTGGGGAAACTGGGGGATCAGGTTAAGGTATCCGATGGCTATGCCAGAAATTATCTCCTGCCGCGCAAAAAGGCGGTGCCGGCGACGGCCAAGACCCAGAAGGCCTTGGAGCACACACAGCGTCTCGTGCAACGCAAGCAGGAACGGTCGCAGGCTGATGCGCAGGTGCTGATGCAAAAACTGGCGGAGACCTCCTGCACGGTGCGAAAAAAGGCGGGGGAAGAGGGCAAGCTCTTCGGGGCAGTTACCTCGGCGGATATTGCGCAGGCCCTGCACGCACAGGGAGTTGATGTGGATCGGCGAAAAATCGTGCTCGATGAGCCGATCAAACATCTGGGCGCCTATACCGTTGCCGTTAAACTGCACGCCACGGTCGTGGCGTCCTTAAGCGTCACGGTGGAAAAGGAGTAGCACGTGGCCAGGGAGATGAGGGCTGAACGCGATACGGCACCCTTCAAGCTCCCCCCCCAAAATCTGGAGGCCGAACAGTCAATCTTAGGGGGCGTTCTTATGGAAAACGACGCCCTCAACACAGTTTTAGAGTTTTTAGAGGAAGGCGATTTTTACCGGGACGCCCACCAAAAGATTTTCCATAGTATGATCGTTCTTTCCGAGAGAAATGAACCGCTCGATCTGATTACCCTCACCAACGAATTGAAGAAGAAAAAGGAACTTGATGAGATAGGGGGGGCTTCCTATCTTGCCAGCTTGGTGGAGGCCGTCCCCACGGCGGCCAACATCGCTTACTACGCCAAGATCGTTAAGGATAAATCGACCTTGCGGAAGATGATCAGCACCGCCACGGAGATAGTGACCCAGAGCTTTCAGGAAGGCAAGGAACTTGAAGTCTTGCTCGATGAGGCGGAGCAGGCCATTTTCCGCATATCGGAGAACCGGGTAAAACCGGCCTTTTATCCCATTAAAGAGATCGTCAAGGAGAGCTTTAAGGTCATTGAGCAGCTCTATGAAAAGAAAGAGCTTATTACCGGCATCCCGTCGGGGTTCAAGGACCTCGATAGAAAGACGGCTGGTTTTCAAAATGCCGACCTCATCATCGTGGCCGGCAGACCGAGCATGGGCAAGACCGCCTTGTGCCTGAACATGGTCCAGCACGCGGCCATTACCGCGAAGGTCCCCACGGCGATCTTTTCCCTGGAGATGTCCAAAGAACAATTGGCCATACGGATGCTCTGTTCGGAAGGACGGGTGGATAGCTCCCGCCTGCGCAGCGGTTTTTTGAGCGAGAGCGATTGGCCGAAGTTGACCATGGCTGCCGGCGCGCTGTCCGACGCCCAGATCTTTATTGACGATTCACCTGCCATCTCCGCCCTGGAACTGCGAGCCAAGGCAAGACGGTTGAAGGCCGACCGCGGCTTAGGATTGATCATGATCGACTATCTCCAATTGATGAAGGGGAGAAGCGGCGTGGAGCGGCGGGAACAGGAGATTTCAGAGATATCCCGGTCGCTCAAGGCGTTGGCAAAGGAGCTCAATGTCCCCGTGATCGCCATATCGCAGCTGAGCCGCAAGGCCGAAGACCGTCCGGGGAGAAAACCGCAACTCTCCGACCTCAGAGAATCGGGCGCCATTGAGCAGGATGCGGACGTCATTCTTTTTATCTATCGCGATGAGGTCTATAATCCCGACACGGACCAAAAGACGGCGGAGGTCATCATCGGGAAGCAGCGGAATGGCCCGACAGGGAAGATAGATCTTACCTTTATTTCCGAATACACGACTTTTAAAGACCTGTTTCGTGGTGACTACGAAACCATGGATACGGGGGATTAGCAGCGGTGAATTTACCTAACTTCCTGACGATATTACGCATCCTGGCGATTCCGGTATTTGTCATCTGTCTGCTCTATGGGCGCTTCCTTACGGCCCTGCTCGTATTTATTGGGGCAGGGATCACCGACGGTCTCGATGGATGGATCGCGCGGGTCTACCATCAAAGGACCCCCACCGGCGCCTATCTTGATCCCATCGCCGATAAATTAATGATGATCACTGCCTTCATCGTCCTTGCCGTATTGCATTTGATCCCTCAGTGGTTGACGGTGATTGTTATTACCAGGGATGTCATTATCGTCCTCGGCATCCTCCTCTTGTTCCTCACCGCCCGTCCCGTAGAGATCAAACCCCTCTTTATCGGCAAGGCTACCACTGTTTTTCAGATTGTGACGATAGCGTGGGCCCTGGTGACACCTTATTCATCCTTTATGCATGATGCCCTCCGCTATATCATATGGGGGACGACCGTCTTAACCTGCATCACGGGATTGCAGTATATATACATCGGCACCAAATACCTTAACGAGCAGGGAGGTTAACCATGTCCGCTATCTTTGACATCATGGCGCGCGAGATACTCGATTCAAGAGGAAATCCAACCGTGGAAGTAGATGTAACCTTGGAAAGCGGTTTTTCCGGCAGGGCCGCGGTTCCTTCCGGGGCTTCCACCGGAGAACACGAGGCGGTAGAGCTGAGAGACGGCGACAAGGGGCGGTACCTCGGCAAGGGGACCCAGAAGGCCGTGGCCAATGTACATGAGCGCATTGCCCCGGAGATCATCGGCATGGACGCCTTAGAACAGATGGCCATCGATCAGGTCCTCATTGATTTGGACGGCACTCCTAACAAATCGGTGCTCGGTGCTAACGCCATCTTGGGGGTATCGCTGGCCTGCGCCAAGGCAGCGGCGCAGTATCTTTCCCTTCCCCTGTATCGCTATCTGGGAGGCGTTTATGCACATCAACTCCCCGTCCCGATGATGAACATCCTCAACGGGGGGAAGCATGCCGATAACAATGTCGACATACAGGAATTTATGATCGTGCCGTTCGGCGCTCCTTCCTTTCACGAGGCCCTGAGGATGGGGACGGAGGTCTTCCATTACCTTAAGGGCATCCTGAAGGGTAAAGGATACAACACGGCGGTGGGAGATGAAGGGGGATTTGCGCCTAATCTCAGTTCCAACGAGGAGGCACTTATGCTAATCGTGGAGGCCATCAAACAGGCGGGATACACCCCGGGGGAGCACGTCGCGATCGCCCTCGATGCGGCAGCCAGCGAATTTTTCCAAGCGGGGAAGTATATATTACAAGCAGAACAACGGAAAGAGAGGGATGCCGCGGGAATGGTGGCATGGTATGAGGCGCTCATACAGCGTTATCCTATCATCTCCCTCGAGGATGGTTTGGCTGAGGACGATTGGGAGGGATGGCGGGCCTTGACTGCCGCGCTGGGAGAAAAGATCCAGATTGTGGGGGATGATATCTTCGTGACCAATAGAGAACGACTTTCTCGAGGGATCAAGGAGGGGGTTGCCAATTCTATTCTCATCAAGCTGAATCAAATAGGGACGCTGACCGAGACCCTCGCGGCCATCGAGACGGCGAAAAAGGCCGGGTATACTGCGGTCGTCTCTCATCGATCCGGCGAGACGGAAGATACCACCATGGCCGATGTGACCGTCGCGACCAATGCGGGGCAGATCAAGGCCGGCTCTACCTCCCGTACGGATCGGGTGGCCAAATACAATCAGCTCCTCAGGATTGAGGAGGAGCTGGGTGAACAGGGGAACTTTCCGGGGAAAGCGGCCTTCTACGGCGTTCGTGATAAATAAAAGAGTTGAGATAACAAGAAGTAACACGAGGCCCTGTGACACTCATGCATGTCACAGGGCCTCGTTGCACTATCTGTAAGGATTTGCTTAGCTAATCCCTTCCTCGTTATTCAGGTTCTGCTGTCTCGACGATCTCAACATTATAGTCGGTGGCCCCATCAGGCGGAGAGAAAAAGATGATGGTAAAGGGTTTGCTCTCTTGCGGAGCGATTGGTTGCGCCTGACCGGCCCCGATAAACGCGAAGCTCGTCTTAAGGCTCTCGTAGGTTGCCTTTTTGATCTCTTCATTGGTGACGGTAACACCACAATAGCCGATACTGCTTGCCACCGCCTTCCCCGTTTTATCAAAAAGGTTACTTTTCAACTTTACAAATTTTTTGGTCTCTTGAGAACGATTAGCTACCTTTCCCTGGATGACGTATACGGTGCCCCCTCCCAATTTATATTCGGCCCCCCTCCGATCGAGGACAAAGAGCTTCTGCGCCTTTTCACCTTCCATCAAGTTATAGACTTTTTCATAGATGTATTCAAAGGCCGGCATAGAGACATCTTTATTGCTCCAGAAATACAAGGATCCGATGACGATAACAAGCAAAAACATAGAAAGAAGAAAGCCGGCAGACATCTTCCGTTCCTTCTTTGCCGCTGCCCCATCGACAGTCCTGCTCGTGAAGGGGTGCATTTCTTCTTCGGGAGCGGATGCCTCGCCGACAGGGACTTCTACCTCTTCCAGCCGATCCTCTTCCATCGTCGGGGGGATAAAGGAGCGGGGGGGTGGGGTTGGCTCAGCTGCGGGCGGCCGCGGAGGAGATGGCGGTGCGACCTCCTGTGACCACTGCTGCAAAAAAGGGTCTTCCTCTTGTTTTTGCGGTTTGCCGATGGCTTGAGTCCCACTGCTGGCGGGTGCAGGCGTGTGCGATATCGTGAAGACGAATTGGCACCGGGAACACTTTAACTTTGTTTCCCCCGGCCTCACCTTGGTGTCATCGAGATTATATTTTGTCCCGCATTTAGCGCATTGAACAATCATGGGCATGCCCCTCGTCTCACTAAATTATTTCTCAATATGGGGAAAAAATCAAGGTGTTTTACGCGGCGAATATTTGCCATCTCCTGCACGACGCTTATATTATTACAATTGCCTTGACTATTGATATTATAAAAATGTACGGTTTGTCAAGGGTAACAGGTATCTCAATAATCAGGTGCATTGGCTGCCTCCCCATAAAACTAAAGGGGCCAGTAATAGCCGCTCTATAATATAATCGCGCCGCGTTCATCCTTGACCTGAGGTCTTCGAGCATATATATTTTATGTCCTGATGCCGCGTGATATCCACGCGCAGGACGTACACAATAAACTTGGAGAGTACTTATGACCTTGACAACGATCAAACAATATCTTCAGGGGATACCATGGTGCCTGTTTCCCGGCCTGATCGCGTCTTCATCGGGGCTGTATCCCAATGCATATTTAAGAAATGCGAGGGGTACCAGGCGCGCAGTAGTGAAGCAAACAAACGGTGCGTCTGCTGATCAAGCCGTGGGGGGGCAGGCCGTCATAGAAGGCGTGATGATGCGGTCACCGCATAGAATAGCGACGGCAGTCCGCACCTCTCGCAAAAAGATCATCTCTAAGGTTGACCCGTTCATACCGCTCGCAAAACGATACAAACTCTTCAATATTCCCGTCGTCCGCGGCGCCCTCTCGTTCTTTGAAATGATGATCATCGGCGTCCGGGCGCTTAACTTTTCCGCCGACGTGGCCCTCGAAGAGGTGCAACGAACTGAGAAAGGAAATGATTGGCAGCGGACGCGAGGCGAGAAGCTGACAGACAGCCTGATCCTCACGGGAATGATTATTCTCGCCCTGGGGCTCGCGATCGGCATCTTTTTTGCCCTCCCGTTGTTTCTTACGGAGGTCATGGGGCTTTCCCAGACCGCCCTTGCGTTTAACGTGACTGCCGGAGGGATACGGGTTGGCCTCTTCCTGTCGTATCTTTGGTTGATCAGCCAATGGAAAGAGATCAAACGGATCCTCGAATACCACGGCGCCGAGCACAAGAGCATCTACGCCTACGAATCGGGTAAGGCACTCACCGTAGGAAATGTGCGGCGGTATAGCACCCATCATCCACGATGCGGGACGAGTTTTTTGCTCATCGTCGTCATCCTGGCGATTTTTTTGTTTGCGATTGCCGACACGATCGTGGAACTCAAACTGGGGCATAGGCCAACCGTGGTGCAACGGTTCGCCACCCACTTTTCGCTTCTGCCGCTTTTGGGGGGTCTTTCATACGAGCTGCTCAAATTATCCGGCAGGAAACGCGGGAGCAGATATGTGCAATGGTTGAGCACCCCCGGACTATGGCTGCAGCAAATCACTACGCGTGAGCCCGATAATGCGCAAATGGAGGTAGCCATTGTGGCCTTGAAACGAGCGCTCGAAGGGAAGAAGTAATCAAGGACAGCGATAGTCCAATCTTCATAAGCGTGGCCTCTCGAAACGTGGGGAGGTGAAATATTTCTATGCGTGTTTCTTACGGCTGATCAATCTCTGTACATGGTCGAGATAGACGTAAATCACCGGCGTGATATAGAGCGTGATCAATTGTGAAAAGAGCAACCCGCCGACAACGGCGAGTCCGAGAGGACGACGCGACTCTGCCCCAGCGCCGAAGCCGATGGCGATCGGCAAGGTTGCCATAAGCGCGGCCATCGTCGTCATCATGATCGGGCGGAAGCGGATGAGGCAGCCTTCGTAGATAGCATCGTCGGGGCTTTTTCCCTCCGTCCTTTCGGCATCCAGGGCAAAATCAATCATCATAATCGCGTTCTTCTTCACAATGCCGATCAGCATGATGATCCCGACGAAGGCGTAGATGTTGAGATCAATGTGGA
>MGQT01000033.1 GCA_001797935.1 Deltaproteobacteria bacterium RBG_16_54_18
CTTTACCCGTTCCGGCTGCCAGACCGTAAGGCCGAGGGCCAGGGCGCATTCCTTTGCCGGCGGCGGCAAGACCTTCTTCCCCCTCCCCCGCGGACGATCCGGCTGCGTGACAACGGCGATCACTGTCTCTGAAGCGGCCAGGGCCTTCATCGTGGAAAGCGCAAATGGCGAAGTCCCCATGAAGACGGTCCGCAACTTCCTCATTGTCTGATTCATTTGGTCCAAGGGTCACTGACCAAAGGGCCGGCTCCGGCTTTAAAATAGCCTTGATCCGTTTTTTTCGGAAGCCTGCCCTTCCCGTATCAGCTTGCGCACCTTCCGCTGGATGATCCCCCGTTTGAGACGGCTTACCCGGTCGATAAAAAGGATTCCATCGAGGTGGTCAATCTCATGTTGGAAGGCCACCGCGAGGAGCCCTTCCGCCTCAATCCGCTGCTCGCGCTCTTTGAGATCATACCCCCTGACCACGACCCGCCCGGCCCGGGTAACCTGCTCTCTGATCCCGGGGACACTGAGACACCCTTCTTCCTCCACGATCCGGTCACCGAACTCCACGATCTGCGGATTGACCAGGGTAATCAGGTCTTTCCCCCCTTGCGAATTTTTAACATCCAGCACAATGAGCCGCTCGGACACGCCGACCTGCGGTGCGGCCAGCCCCACGCCCGGGGCGGTATACATCGTCTCCGCCATATCGCTTGCCAGGCGTGCTATCCGCTCATCGATATTTTCAACGACAGCGGCCTTGACTTGCAAGATAGGGTCCGGATATACGCGTATCTCAACGACGGCCATGCTTCTTTACGCCTCTTTTTTTTAAATATAAGAGCATGACCACGGAAATTCCAGCCAAGGGTATGCCGATGACCTGGGCGGGAGAAAGCACCCCCCCGAGAAAGCCGCCGCGCAGATCACCCCGCAGGAACTCCAGCAAGAAGCGTCCGATGGCGTAACAGAGAATATAGGTCCAAAACAGCTCTCCTGGGAAGGTCTTCTTCCTTCGTAACCAGACGAGAAAGGCAAAGAGCGCAAAAAGGCCGAGGGAGCTGTAGAGCTGCGTGGGGTGTACGGGGACCCCCGGCGGTGCCAGACTCCCAGGGTCGGTGAAGGTAACGGCCCAGGGAAGGTCACACACCCCTCCGTAGCAGCAGCCGGCAAAAAAACACCCGATCCTCCCCATAGCGTGGCCAATGGCCAGGGAAGGGGCGAGGATATCGGCAACTTGCCAGAGGGGGAGGCCGAGCCTCTTGATATACCAGATCCCTATGACCACTGCCGGCACCAACCCGCCGTAAAAGACCAACCCCCCTTCCCATATCTTGAGGATCGCCAGGGGGTCGGCAACATATTCCTTGAAGTTCATGAGCACGAACAGGAGGCGGGCGCCGATCAGGGCGGCTATCAGGAGATAAAAAGTAATATCGATAATCTTGTCCGGGTCGATCCCCTCTTGTCGCGCCTGTCGCCGCGCCAAAAATAACCCCGTTATAATCCCTAGGGCGATCATGACCCCGTAGCTATAGATCGTTATCGGCCCTATCTTTAAGAGTATGGGATGCATATTACGTCCCCTCCTTGACCGCCATATCCCCATCCAGCAGGATCTTGATAGCCAGCAGTGTTACCCCGATGGTGATACAGGAGTCCGCCACGTTAAAGGCAGGCCAGTGCCACCCGCGATAGTAGAAATCGAGGAAGTCCACCACGCTCCCCAAACGGAAGCGATCGATCAGGTTGCCCACCGCTCCCGTCAAGATGAGTGCGAAGCAGACAGGCGTCCATACCTCCCTTGTCTTGATCTGGCGGATATAGAGGAGGATAATGACAATAGCGATGAGGGCGATAATGACGAAGATGGTCGCCGCCCAGGGCAGCGTGCCGAGCATACCGAAGGCCGCCCCCCTGTTCCGCACGTACGTCAGGTTAAAAAATCCCGGGATGACCTCCCTGGACTCATGGAGAAAGAAGAAGCGCTCGATAACCGCTTTGCTCGCTTGATCCAGGGCAAGGAGAAAGACAAACAGCGACCCTATAATCCGGTACTTTCTCGGCATTACCCTTCGCCTACGATGGTCTGCGCGCAGCGCCGGCAGATCTCCGGGTATTCTGCATTGTGCCCGACGCTCGTGTCATAGACCCAGCAACGCTGACACTTCGCCCCCTCGGCACGACCGATTGTCACCGACATCTCCGCCCCAACCTCCACGGACGTCTGCGAGACGATAAAGATTTCCCGTAACTCCTCCCCGAACCCCTGCAGGAATTGAGCGAGTTTCTCCGGCGCCTTGACCACTACGGCGGCGTCTAACGGATGACCGATTACCTTGTCTCGCCGCGCCTGCTCCAGGGACTTGGTTACCTGTTCACGCACCTCCCACACCTTCGCCCACCGCTCTTCCAGGGCTTGATCGAAGAAGCCATCTTCCAGAAGAGGAAAGCTCGTCAGGTGCACACTCTGCTCGTCGGCCGGGCCTTTGGGGAGATGACGCCACACCTCATCGGCCGTAAAGGAAAGGATCGGGGCCATGATCCGCACCATCCCCGTGAGGATAAGGTAGATGGCATTTTGGGCAGACCGTCGCCGGGCAGCAGCAGGAGCAGAAGTATAGAGCCGATCTTTGAGGATGTCGAGATACAGAGAACTGAGCTCGATCACGCAGAAGTTATGGACGGCGTGATAGATGAGGTGGAACTCAAACTCATCATAGGCCTTGCGCACCTGCGCCACTAATTGCGAAAAGCGGCTGAGGATCCAGCAATCGATCTCCTCGAGTTGTTTAATGGGCAGGGTATCGCGCCGGGGATCGAAGTCATAAAGATTGCCCAGCAGGTATCGCCATGTATTCCTGATCCTGCGGTAGGCCTCGGTGAGGCGATCGAGGATCTCGGGGGAGATCTTGATATCGTCTCGGTAATCCTCCGCTGCCACCCACAACCGCAAGATCTCGGCACCTACCTTCTGGATGACCTCGTCGGGGGCGATAACATTCCCCGCCGACTTGGACATCTTCTTCCCCTCGCCGTCGACCACGAAGCCGTGCGTCAACACACTGGCGTACGGTGGGATGCCTCTCGTCCCTATCGCTGTCAATAACGACGAGTGGAACCAACCCCGGTGTTGATCGCTCCCCTCCAAATAGAGGTCACAGGGAAATTTCAGGGCCTTGTTCTTTTCGAGGACCACGGCCCAGCTCACCCCGGAGTCGAACCAGACATCGAGGATGGCCATCTCTTTGCTGAAGGAATTTCCTTGGCACCGTGGGCAGCACGTGCCGGGCGGAAGGAGTTTATCCGCCGGCTCATCAAACCAGATATCCGCCCCTTCTTGAGCAAAGCGATCGGCGACGAAATCTATGGTGACCTTGTTAAGGAGGGTCTCACCGCACCCCTCGCAGTAAAAGGCTACGATGGGGACTCCCCAGACCCGCTGTCGCGAGACGCACCAGTCAGGACGGTTTTCTATCATTCCATAGATCCGTTCCCGACCCCAGGCCGGGATCCATCGGACCTGCTCAATCCCCTTGAGGGCCCGTTTTCTCAGATCGTCGTGATCAATAGAGATAAACCACTGTTCGGTAGAGCGGAAGATGATGGGGTTTTTGCATCGCCAGCAATGGGGATAGGCGTGTTCCAGCGCTTCTTCTTTCAACAACGCCCCTACCTCTGCCAGCTTGGCATTGACGGGCCTGTTGGCGTCAAAGACAAACATCCCGCCGAAGAATTCGACGTCGGAGGTAAACCTGCCGTCGTCGTCCACCGGCGCATAGATTGCCAAGCCATATTTGAGGCCGCTCTCATAATCTTCCTGACCGTGTCCGGGGGCGGTATGAACACACCCGGTTCCTGCCTCCAGAGTGACGTAATCGGCGAGGATGATGATTGAATCCCGTTCCAAGAAGGGATGACGGCATACGTTTCCCTCCAGCGACCTCCCCGCAAAATGCTCCAGGACCCGGTAATCTTTTATTCCCAGCGTATCCATCACGATCTCTGACAAATCCTCTGCCACGATAAAGACCTCATCGCCAGCTGCTATTGCCACATATTGATAGTCGGGGTGTAGGGCGATAGCGAGGTTTGCCGGGATGGTCCACGGGGTCGTGGTCCAGATGATTACCGAGACCCGCTTCCCTCGTAAGGCAGGAAACTGCGTCCCTATATCGGAGACAAGGGGGAACTTGACGAAGATCGAGGGCGATTGATGCGGGGCATACTCCACCTCGGCCTCGGCCAAAGCAGTATGACAGGTCGCACACCAGTAGACGGGTTTCTTCCCTTTATATAGATAACCGGCTTCGACGAACTTTCCGAACTCCCGCACGATGGTGGCCTGGTACTCGTAGTCCATGGTGCGATAGGGAGTATCCCAGGCCCCGAGTCCCCCCAGCCGCTTGAATTCCTCCCGTTGGATATCGATGAACCGGGCGGCATACTCCCGGCACTCCTTCCTGATCTCGGCCTTGGTCATGCCTTGCTTGCGTTCCCCGAGCATTTTATCCACCTCATGCTCGATGGGGAGACCATGGCAATCCCAGCCGGGGATATACAGGGTGTTGAAACCGGCCATATATTTGGCCTTGACGATAATGTCCTTGAGAATCTTGTTGAGGGCAGTCCCGATGTGGATGTGACCGTTGGCGTAGGGAGGACCATCGTGGAGGATATATCGCTCCCGCCCCTCGGCCGATTGGATGATCCTGGCATATAACGCCTGCTCCTCCCATTGTTTGAGCATCTCAGGTTCTCTTTTCGGCAGATCTGCCTTCATGGGAAACGGCGTTTGCGGGAGATTTAAGGTTTTCTTATAATCCATCCATCGGCTCCATCGGACGCATGAGATAAAAAGTGAAAGATATCATAAAGACGCGTCCAAGACAACCTCTATCCGGATGGCATCTTTAATGGGTAGCCTACGTGTTCAGAACCGCTCTCTATAAATAAAGCTATCTACCACCGCACCCTGTGGATCCCTGAGTGTGGCCTTATCCCCCTTGTTATTCCAGATAGGATATGTCGAATTCCAGTAGAAGAAGAGTTGATCCCCCGTTACCACATCCTCCCCCGCACCGGTGAGCAGGAGCAAGGTATACCCCGGCTTCAGCACGCCCGCGGGAAAGATATATCGGTACCCCTCATTATCAACGAGGGAAAAACCTGGCAAGGCCACAGCCAGTGGGGATATGTTGCATATTCGTACATACTCGCCGTTGAGATTAAATCTGTCGTCCCCTGAGGCATCGGCGTGCAGGCTGGTGATCTTAAGGGGACCTTTGAATCCTTCCGGTCCCCAGATCCCTAGACCTTTGGCCCGAGCCTCCTCTTGCGCCTTCTGAAAACTGTCATGGTATCTGATCGGTTCAAGGATTAACAGGTGCGCCCATCCCGCCTTGAGGAGCTCTGCATTGACCATTTCTCCTCCCACAAAGACATAGGCCAGGGTGCGCCCGTATTTGTCCTCCCTGACCTCTCCGAATTCCAACGTCACCGACTTCCCCCTGACCTCCAGGGCATTATAATCCTTTGCCTCTTTCCAAAAGGGCTCACCGTATTCAGGCGTATTAATACCCAAATAACGGATGTGCCTTCCATCCGCCAAAACAATCGTGTCCCCGTCCACTACCCGTTTGACTCGAAAAGGACCCCCAATATCGAAGGCGAGGGAAAGAGTAGAACCCAGCAAAAGCACTCCCAGCACCGAGAACGAAAGAAATATAAAAAACCATTTATTTTTCATCTGTCTTTCCTTTACGTCACGTTTTTATTGGAGTCTACCACAACCAACGCTGAGAGAAAAAGCAAAAAACCTTGACTTCCCTTCGTTACCGGCTTACGATTTGCGCATCTGTTGATGCGATGTGACATATAGCTGTATGCAGACGGCAGTATTCAGAAAGGGAACTGAACATGAAAAAGGCATTAAAAAAGGGAACAGGGAATAAGGGATTAATCCTCTACGTCATTCTTTGTCTTTCATTTGCGAATCTTCTTGCCACGGGCTACCTCGTGTTTCAGAGCAGGAAACAACCGGCCGCGCCCCTCGAGCCGGCAAAAGCACCGCTGCCGGCGGGATTGGATACCCGCGCGGGACGCGCGGCGCTTTTTGATAAGCTCAAGTTACTTTTAAATGCCAAAGATTACGATCGGCTCTATCTGCTTTTTGACGAAACCGTGCGCGTGCAGTTCCCCAAAGATAAATTCACAAAAAACGTGGAAGATATATATTCCATCACCGGAGAAATACTGAGCGGAGCGTACCGATCATACGATGTACGAACGGAGCCCGGAGGCGTGAAGAAATACGACATGCGGTACCCAATTGATACCGAAAAAGGAAAGGCGGTCATGCTGATTACCGTGTTTCAACAAGGGCAGGAGGCATATCGACTCGTGGGCATA
>MGQT01000034.1 GCA_001797935.1 Deltaproteobacteria bacterium RBG_16_54_18
CATTTTTGAGCAGGGTGTCCACATCAATGCCATCATCGGGGAAGATGGTAAACCCGATGCTGACGCTCGTGCGAAGTTCCTGGTCTTCCAGTATAAAAGGTTCTTGAAAGGATTCAAGGATCTTTCGCACAACTTCCATAGCATTGTCTAATCCCGCTATATGCGGCACGAGCAGTAAAAATTCGTCACCCCCCATGCGGGCAAGCGTGTCACCCTTGCGCAGGTGCCCCTTGAGCCGCTTACTAATAAGCCGCAGTAGCTGATCCCCTACGTTGTGCCCCAGCGTATCATTAATGTCCTTAAATCGGTCGATATCGAACAGCAGAACGGCAAGTTTTTGCCGATGGCGTTCTGCCTGAGCCAGGGCCAGCGTAAGGCGGTCGTTAAATAATACCCGGTTAGGCAAGTCGGTTAATGCGTCGTGCGTGGCGATATAGGCGAGCTGTTGTTCCGTACGCTTGCGCTCGGTAATGTCACGGGCGACACTGAGAATGGCATTTTTCCCTTCGAGTTCGATCGGACGCTCATTAACTTCGGCAACAATCTTTTTTCTGGTGCGCGAAATGTAGGTCGTCTCGAAGTTGCACGAGCCGTTTTCACGGGCCATACCGACATGCTCGGTCAGCGCGGCAGCTTCCTCAGATTTAACAATATCACGAAGATTTTTGCCTATTAAGTCTTGGACGGGCCATTCGAATCGTTTTGCCGCCACATCATTGGCATATAGAATGGTACCGTCTTCATCGTGCACCATAACGCTTTCGGGGATCGCCTCAAAGAGTTTCCGTAGTCTGTTTTCGGATGCCCGCAACGCTTCTTCCGCCTGTTTGCGCTCGGTGATATCGCGCGCGATGCTCAGGACAACCGGCCTGCCGCGATATTCGACGATTTGGCTGCTTACCTCAGTGGGAATAGCGGTGCCATCGCGAAGCTGGTGCGTTGTTTCGTACAGGAAATAACCTTGCTTGCGTATTTCCTCTACGCCCGGCATGAGGTACTTCACCCGTTCGGGGGTCATGATGTCTTGGGGTGTCATCCGCAGGAATTCTTCCTTGGCGTACCCGTAGCGATTGCAGGCAACGGTGTTGACATCAATGAACCTGCCTCTGAGGTCGTGCACGAAAATGGCATCGGCGGCGGAGTCGAACAGGGTTCTATAGCGCATCTCCGACTCGCGCAACTCGTCTTCCGTCCGTACACGCTCGGTGATATCGGAGAGCATTATAATGATCCGCCCATCTTCCAACACCGTTCCCTTGAATTCGATCTCCTTTACCGCTCCATCCTTGCACACCACGCTGAATGCCCTATCAAAGGTTTTGCGAGGCAAGTCTTTTCGCCATAGTTCGATGGATTTATGCCGATACTGTTTGTTGGGAAAGGCCCGGCGAAACCAGTCCTTTCCCGTCGGGATATCTGCCAGCGTATAGCCGGTAATTTTGGTAAATGCCGAATTGACATAGAGATAGCGTCCATCTTTGTCCAGCAAGGCCGCGCCGTTCGGGGCCTCCTGGAGAGTAGAGTAAAAGGTCTCCCGTTCCCTCTGTAATAGTGCTTCGGCCCTCTTGCGCTCCTGCACCTCATCCTCGATGCGCGCGACGTATTGCGCATTGGCTATCGCCAAACCGATGATCTTGCCGATATTAACGAAGGTTTTACGTTCAAGGTCCGTCACGCCATGCGATCGCTCTTTAAAACAAAGATCGATGACTCCTAATGCTCGATCCTGATAGAGCAACGGTATTACGGTGATACTCTGGAGCCCGTGGTCGATGAGAGCTTGCTTTAAACCGCGGGCGACAC
This sequence comes from Deltaproteobacteria bacterium RBG_16_54_18, assembly GCA_001797935.1. Classification (GTDB taxonomy): domain Bacteria; phylum Desulfobacterota; class B13-G15; order B13-G15; family RBG-16-54-18; genus RBG-16-54-18. The sequence goes on from MGQT01000034.1 coordinate 1,804, forward strand.
GATTGTCGCCCGGTATATTTTCACACGTTACAACATCCCTGCTCGTAATGGCGATACCCTCTAAGCTTCCTTCCAGTGGTATGCTGAGCACTTTTTGACGCATTTTCTCACCGAAGCCGATAGAATGAAGTGTTTCCAGACGCTGCGATTGTTCGTTGACCGCAAAGATATGGACAAAGGAGGTTTGTGTGTAATTCATCATGGAGGCCACGGCCTGCTCAGCCACTATCCGGAGGTCGAGCGTGCTATATACTTTGTCGGCGACGGCTTGCAGGATCTCCAAAGAATTCTTTTTCGTCTGAAGATCGGTTTGCAGGGACCTCAAGGCTTCTTCGGCGCGCCTGCGTTCGGCGATTTCTGCCTGTAATTCTTTATTGGCCCGGATAAGTTCGGTGGTACGCCTTTGGACGAGTCCTTCCAAGTGCTCTTTATATTTTTTGAGGTCATCCTCCGACGGCATGTCAGGCGTGATGGCCTCGCAGGTGATGAGATATTCTCCCGACGGTAACGTCACCGGTCTGAAGCTGATCGTTTTCTCTGAACCGTTTTTACACCTGACGGTAAATATTTTATTTTTTATTTCGCCGTATTTTTTTTGTAGATCGTTGAACCATGCAGCGATAACCTGTTTGCGGTATTCATCCTGCGGGTATGCCTGGCGAAACCATTCGCGTCCCGTGGGTATATCTTGCAGGGTATAACCGAAGATCTCGGTGAACTTGGTGTTAATGCAGGTATAGTGTCCGTTTCTTCCGATGATAGAGACGCCAAACGGAGCTTGTTCCAGCAGAGCGGCAAACCGCGCTTGTTCAGCTTCCAAGGCGCCCTGTATGTCCTGGCGGTCGCGGTCCGATGCCGTAAGCGCGGCAATACGATGGCGCGCGGCTATTAATTCATTGAGGAGTTGTTCTTTTTTCTGTTCTTCATGTTCCATTGCACCCCTGCTGAGGTCCGCCGGGCGCCTACCCGAAAATCATGGTTCATGGCATCTGCGCATCAATGTAACTCGCGAAAACAAAATGCAATGCAGTGCAGCCGTTTCCACCGCTCCGCTGAATAGGTGTATCTCTTTCGCCTCGATTGTGGTGGAGGTTTTTTTTATTGTTATATCGTCCAGGGAATTAGTATACGGCTAGTTCCCGTGCAATATTGCGAAGGAATAGCACAAGCGCATGAAGCTGTCAATGCCCAATAAATACGTCAGGTTGACCTAATGAAGTATACACTCCTTTTGCTGCCCTGTTGAGCGAGGGAAAGGCATTGACTGCACCCCGCGTCTTTGCTAGCCTTTATTCCCGTGATACCTCTCCGAGATTCCAATCGTTCCACCACCTTTCCCGTCGTCAATAGCTGCATCATTGCGGCCAGTATTCTGGCGTTTATTATTGAACTGACGCAGGGGCAAACGATTGCGGCCTTCATCTATCGCTACGGGCTTGTTCCTTCCCGGTATGCAGATCCGCAGCTTGCGGCACGCTTCACCGCCGGCCAGCAGGTACTCCCCTTCTTTACCTCTTTGTTTTTACATGGAGGAATTTTTCACCTCGTGGGCAATATGTGGTTCCTCTATATCTTCGGTGACAATGTAGAAGACAGGCTCGGGCATTTGCGCTATCTCTTTTTCTATCTGCTGTGCGGTTTGGCTGCTGGGGTCTCTCATCTTGTTATCAACTGGGGCGCGAACACTCCCACGATCGGCGCGAGCGGCGCCATCGCCGGGGTGATGGGGGCATACCTGGTACTGTATCCCCGCGCCAAGGTGCTGACCTTGATCCCCCTTTTTTTCTTCTTCCCCTTTGTGGAGGTGCCCGCGTTCTTCTTTCTCGGCATCTGGCTCCTCTTCCAGCTGGTGAGCGCCGCGGGTGAAACCGGTCACGTGGGGGGCGTTGCCTTCTGGGCACATATCGGTGGATTTATATTCGGCATCATCTTTCTAAAACTCATCGAACTGGTTCCAAGAATGGGCGTCCAGGACACGATGCAGCGATGGACGAGGAAACAGACAACGCCTCGCCTCCACATGATTCATCCGGTCGGATCCGGCGGCAGTCTTGATCTGAGGGGGAATATGACGGTGAGTGAGCGAGAGGCGCGCGTGGGAGGGCGCAAGCTGGTTACCTTTGCCCGTGATCGCGCAAAGAGAACATTCTCCCTTCAGATCCCGCCGGGGATAACGCCAGGGACGGCCTTGCGGCTGCGGGGAATGGGGAAGCACACGGCTGAAGGGCTTAAGGGTGATCTGTATCTTACCATAGAGATAAAATGATAGCAGATTCGAGCAGATCATTTTTTACACGGCAGAGAGGGAACAAACAATGGCGCGTAATATCCTGGGTGTGGTAGGGAGCCCGCGAAAAAATGGGAATACCCATATTCTCGTCGAAAGAATAGTGGCAGGCGCACAAGCAACGGGGGCAGTCGGTGATATCATCTTTCTCGGCGATTTGGTAATCCAGGAGTGTAACGGCTGCCATGCCTGTTGGGAGGGCAAGGAATGCAGTAAGAACGATGCCATGAACACACTCTATCCCCGGATCATCGCGAGCAATGGCATTATTTTCGGAACGCCGGTATACTGGTATGGGCCGACGGCTTTGATGAAGGCGTTTGTTGATCGTCTGGTGTATTTTAACTGTCCCGAGAACAGGGCGCTGATACGCGGAAAGTCCGCAATCATCGCCGTACCCTTTGAAGATGAGGATCTCGCGACTGCCGCGCTTGTAGAGGCTTTTTTTGAAAAGAGCCTGCAGTATTTAGAGATGAAGCTCATCGGCAAAATTCTTGTCCCCGGTGTGACCCGCAGGGGGGAGATCGTTGAGAAGGCGGCCTGTCTGGAGGAGGCCTATAATCTCGGGAGCAGATGGCAGCTGTGATCAGCAGAGCGGATTAAAATGCCGGTTCCCGCACTATTGGAGAGGAGGAGACCTATGAACGCGCGAAGATTGGTTGTTATTGGCCTGATCGTTTTCTTGCTCGCTATGCCCGTGTCAACACCGGGCGCCGACGACCAGGGGGGCAGTTTCTTGAAAGACGTTTTTGGTATTTTTAAAGGAGAAAAACTATCCGACAGCAAGATCGTCAACGGTCTCAAGGAGGCCCTGGAAATTGGGACAGGTAACGCCGTCAAGGTGGTTTCTCAGGTAAATGGATACTATGAGAACCCCGCCATTAAGGTCCCCTTGCCGAAGTCGGTGCAGAAGGTAGAAACGGTCTTGCGAGGTCTGGGGTATGGGCCTGAAGTGGACGATTTTTCGCGGAGCATGAACCGTGCGGCAGAGCAGGCAGCGCCCAAGGCAAAGGCCCTGTTCTGGGATGCCGTCAAGGCGATGACCTTTGAAGACGCCCGCACGATCCTTAAAGGAAATGACGATGCGGCCACCCGCTACTTTGAGGGCAAGACCAGAGATCAGCTTCATCAGCTCTTTTTGCCCGCGGTACATACAACCATGGAAACGGTGGGGGTGACTCGCTCGTATCAAAACGTGTACGCAAAGATCAGCACCATACCCTTTGCCGATAAACTAAAACTCGACCTGGACGGCTATGTCACCGAAAAGGCACTCGACGGGCTTTTCTATATGGTGGCTGACGAAGAGCGCAAGATCCGCAAAGACCCCGCGGCCCGGGTGACGAAGCTGCTCAAGGATGTGTTCGGGGGGAAATAAGGAGTAATACCTTGCCTAAATACATGGGGCCGATTGATCCTTCGGTCAAACGGCTCTCTATATAATTAATTTAAGGAAATAATCGCGGGGGAGCTACCATGGAGGAGAGAAAGCTTAAGGCCGTCATTGAAACGGCGATCCTGAAGGAAAGAGAGGCCCATGAGTTTTACCTGGACCTGTATAATCTTGTTGATGACATGATTGCCAAGGATGCCCTATGCTTCCTTGCCGACGAGGAAAAGAAACACGAAGATTTTTTGCAAAAGTATCTTCAAGGTTCCTATGGCGCCGATGCGTTACGCGGGGACGAAGTTATTGATTACGGAATAGCGCAATTTCTGGAAATGCCCGACATCGGACAAGGTATGGCGGCGAAAGACGTTTACCTTGTCGCGGCCCACCGCGAGCTCAATTCGTACAATTTTTATAAGAACCTCGCAGATATTCATCCCAACGGCGAGGTAAAGGATCTGCTCCTCGCGATGGCAAACCAGGAGCTCAAACACAAAGAAAAGGTGGAATATCTCTACTCTAACACCGCCTTTCCCCAGACAGACGGTGGTTGAGGGGAAGATAATTACACTTCTATTTTATTTTATATCAGAGGGGACCTTCACACCAGTGGAGCGCGTATCTAGGCACAAATCTACTTATGCCCTGCCTCTTCCTCGTATCCGACTATCATAGCCTTAATATGGGCAAAGAAGGTGTGTCCCAAGGTTGAGAGATAGATATGAACGATG
>MGQT01000035.1 GCA_001797935.1 Deltaproteobacteria bacterium RBG_16_54_18
AAAAAGGGCTCGCTAAACCCAAGGCCTTTGTCGTGCTCCGGGAAGGATTTACGCCTTCTGATCAACTGGCCGAAGAGCTAAAGAAGTGGGTACTCGAAAGGCTGGCCAAATACAAATATCCGCGCTGGATAGAATTCGTCAAGGAACTTCCCAAGAGTTCCACGGGAAAGACCCAGCGCTTCAAGCTCCGCCACGAGGAGGCTCAGGCGGCATAGCGTAGAGCACTTAAAAAATAAATTTCTGGTCCCCCCAGCCTTCTTTATCTAGGGGCGAGGGGGATTTTTTTCTTTGTCCCCCCTGATGCAAGGTGCTGATTGGCGGTCACTGTGCTGCGCTTGACACCTATGCATAAATTAGGCATATCTAATTATAATTTTTTAAGATACGGTCATGAGAGCTATTGCAAATATCGAAGACGGCTTGCTCGCCAAGGCATTCAAGCTGAGGGCGATTACGGTAGACGAATGCTGATAGCCGACCGGCATTGGGACGCGGATGACTATGCGCGCCATTCCTCTGCGCAGCGGCAGTGGGCCATGGAGCTTATTGCAAAGCTCGCCTCGCGAGGAGACGAGTCTATTCTCGACGTCGGCTGCGGCGCATGCCCTCTTCTGAGACGTTGCCGATGATACGTAAATCATTTTTTATTTTCCCCGTCCTTGCTGCCGTGTTCTGCTTTTCTATGTTCTACCGGGTCACGAACGCCGTTATCGCACCTGATCTGGTCAGGGATTTCAACCTTGATGCCGAGGGATTGGGAGTACTCGGCAGCGCCTTTTTTTATGCCTTTGCCCTGTTTCAGATACCGATCGGCATACTTCTGGATCGCGTCGGGCCGCGCCGAGTCATTGCCTTCTTTACCCTCGTGGGGGCCGCCGGCGCCTTTTGCTTTGCCGCCGCGGGAAACTACCATACCGCATTCGTCGGCAGGGTACTACTCGGCATTGGAATGGCGTCGGCGCTCATGGGGAGCTTGAAGGTCTTTGTCATACGATATTCTCCCCGGAGGTTTGCCACCCTCTCCGGGACCATTATCGCCATCGGCACGGTGGGGACACTTGCTGCTACTTCTCCGCTGGCGTATCTCAACACGTTGATCGGCTGGAGGCTCACGCTCTTTTTGTGCGGCATCATCACCGCTGTCCTTGCCGTTCTGCTCTTTTGGGTGTTGCGAGACGATGCGGATAAAGGGAGCACATCGGTGATGCATGCTTCCGACCCGCTGCATCAGACAGGGCTCATCAGATCAGCGCGCATGATCCTGGGCAGCCTTTCCTTCTGGCAGATAAGCTCCTTGGCGTTTTTCAGATATGGGACGTTCATCGCCCTCCAGGGGGTATGGTTTGGTCCTTACCTCATGAGCGTCAGGGGATACACGCCGGTGACGGCGGGAAACATCCTGACGATGCTGTCCATCGGTATGGCCATCAGTTCCCCCATTGCGGGCCACCTCGCCGACCGGGTCTTTCGTACCACCAAATCCGTCCTCCTCCTCGGTCTCAGCTGCTATGTGGTGTGCCTCTTTCTCCTCACGGGGATCGTACCGCTCGAGGGCACCCTTGCCTTTTGTGTACTCTTCATGTTTCTTGGTTTTTTCAACGGTTTCGGCATGCTCGGTTATGCGCATATCAAGGAGCTCTTTCCCCTATCCATGTCGGGGAGCGTTATCACAGCGGTCAATTTTTTCTTGATGGCCGGCGGTGCCGTCTTTATACAAGTCATCGGGGTGATCATCGCGCTCGCTACCCACTGCGGCGGGGGATCCGATCAGATTGAGTCCTATCCCTATCATCTCGCTTTTTTTGTCTGTTTTATAGGGATGCTGGCAAGCCTCATATTCTATTCATTTTCAAAGAGTAAACGATGATGTTGTGCAACATGATAATGCGTTCGAGGATTCGATTACGTAACGAGAGGAGGATAGCGATGAAAAAAAGTTTAAGCGGGGTGTTATTCATAGTTGGTCTCCTCCCCCTTTTGTGGGGGTGTCCCTATGAGGCAAAGGTGCCCCTGGGAGAGGGGAGTAAGGCGCCGTTCGATGCGGCGCTGGTAGGCGAGTGGAAGAACACGGAACAAGGGGAGTCGTTCACCATGACTATCCAGCAGTTCAACGAGCATGAATTCCTCATATCTGGCGCGGAGATCAAAAAAGGCACGTGCGAGTGTGAAGCAATGAGGGCCTTTGTCACGATGGTCAACGATGAGCGTTTCCTGAACGTGCAGGAGATCAAGGGGCAATCTGAGGTAAGGGGGTGGTGGATTGCCAAATATATCATCTCCGGAGACACCCTGACGGCATGGGTTGTCGAAGACAAGCTCTTTACTGAGCCCCTTACGTCCTCGCGGGCGCTCTACCGGTTTATCAAGAAAAACCTGCATAACAAGGAGCTCTATGGTGACGCCTCCCCCATGGTCTTGCAGCGCATCGCCAAATAATAAAAGGATGCGTCCCCTCGCACGAGGGAAGACTAAAAACCGGTTGTAAAGGATAGATGTTGGAGTATACTTATAGATATTGCTAGGGTTCAATTCTGTAAGAAGGGGGAAGATAAGAACGGTACTCGCATCAGGGGCATTTTTCTTGTAACAAGGGAGGAGCTATATGTCCGAGGGATTGGATGTCATTATCATTGACGACGATAAAAACCTCTGTATCGTGATGGCTGAGACCATCAAACGGTTCTACGCGTGGGGCGAGGTCATGGCCTTCAATAAGGCCGATGATGCCATTGAATATTGTCTCGGCCAGGATTCGAGCATCGCCATATTTATCTTAGACGTCTTCCTCCGCGACCAGACCGGCTTTGCCTTCCTCGACGCCATCAAGAATAAGTATACCGCGGCCGCCGAAGATACCATTATCGTTACCGGCAATGCCAACGAAGATGTGGTGAATATGTGCGTGGCGGCGGATGTCACGCATCTGCTGGAAAAACCCATAAAACCCTATGAATTACAGTTGGCCGTCAGGTCCATTGTAACCAAGTACATGAAATTTGCCAGAAAGGTCCTCCATGACCCTGATTTCGCTTCTCTCGTGGCGAAATTCGAGCCCATGGGTCTCGTGGGAGGGCGCGTGTAGCTTTGTTACCCCTTCTTCCTCCGGTGATCTCGGCAGGGAAACTCCTCGAAGAAGATATTTTAGCGTGCTTCCGGCGGTCAAGCCGGCTGGCAAAGGGTCTAGGTGCGCGAGAGCACTTCTTTTTCCCCCCTAGACCAAGGGGCTACTGGCTAAAAGCCACTGACCTAAAGGCCACTGACCTAAAGGCCACTGACCTAAAGGCCACTGACCTAAAGGCCACTGACCTAAAGGCCACTGACCTAAAGGCCACTGACCTAAAGGCCACCTTCGGCTTCGGCTTCTGGCCGCGGCTTATGGCTTCGGCTTATGGCTTTGGTACCGGTTCAGGGGTCTGATCTCGAAGCGAGAAGTGCGACAGGGTTAGGTTGGCAGGGAAAAGGGTGTAAAAATTTATTTTTTTCGTAAAAAAAGACTTGCGAAATCTAAAAAAGCTGCTATAAGAAAAATAAGGTTATTCCCTTTCAGGGATGCCGAGGCGCAAGGAGGAGCCAGCGCATGGAGGAAAAGCCACTACCCGATAAACCTCCGCAACGGGGGAAAAATGGCAAGGGTAAACGTAAGATATTAGGACCAGTCCAAGACCTCGAGGAACACGTCCATCCTGATTGGTGGCGCAATATTTTCAACCATTTGTACCTGAAAACAGATGCAGATGTGGTGGATGACCAGAATCTTACCCGCCACGAGGTGGATATCCTCGCCGAAATGTTCAACTTGTCCCCGGAAGACAAGATATTGGATCTCTGCTGTGGTCAGGGGCGGCACTCGCTCGAGCTGGCGCGGCGGGGGTACAGGAATATTGAAGGACTGGACCGCTCCCACTACTTGATTCAAAAGGCCAAGGCAACAGCCAAGTTCGAAGGTCTCAGGGTCAGAGTCCGCGAGGGAGATGCGCGAAAGATCCCCTATGCCGCCGATACCTTCGACGTGGTCATGATCCTGGGGAACAGTTTGGGATACTTTGAGGCGGCGCAAGAAGACCTCAAGGTGTTCAAAGAGGTATTCAGGGTCTTGAAGCCGTGGGGGAGATTTGTCATCGATATCGCAGACGGAGAATATCTCAGAGAACATTTCAAACCGCATTCCTGGGAATGGATAGATAAGAAACGTTTTGTCTGCCGTGAACGCTCGCTCTCTGTCGACGAGGATCGCCTGATATCCCGCGAAATGATCAATCACGTGGAAAGGGGTATGGTTGCCGATCACTTCTATGCGGAGCGGCTCTATACCCGGGAAGGGCTCTCCCGGCTGTTGGCCACGGTGGGTTGCAACAACACGACCTTCCACGCCGAAATTACCACGAACTCTCAGCGCAATCAGGACCTGGGGATGATGGAGCGTCGCCTCCTCGTTACCGGTGTCGTGAAAAAGGAGTGGACTCCTATCAAGGGGAGACAAAAGGATATCGCGAAACATGTGGCCGTGGTCATGGGGGATCCCAGCAAACCGGACCCCTTAAAGCCTTTGCGCATCTTCGATGACGACGATTTCTATACGATCGATCGGTTGAAAGCGGCCTTACGGGAGAACACAGGGTACCAATTCACGTACCTCCATAACCATGACACGATCATCCAGGATTTGCTGAAAGGAAACGAAAAGTTCGATTATGTCCTGAACCTGTGCGACGAGGGGTATAACAACGACGCGAAAAAAGAGCTTCACGTCGCCAGCCTGTTCGAAATACTGGGAATCCCCTATACCGGGTCAGGCCCGCAGTGCCTCGCCTTCTGCTACGATAAATCACTGATCCGCGGGATCGCTAAGGAGATGGAGATACCGGTGCCCGAGGCATTTTTTGTCAAGCCGGAAGATACCGCCTTTGAACTCCCCTTCGGGTTCCCGGTCATCGTCAAGCCCAACATCGGCGATTCCAGTTTTGGAATCACCCAGCGGAGTGTGGCCTATACCATCGAGGAACTGGTCAACGCCATCGCGGAGATCAGGGATAAATTCGGTTATGATAAGCCCCTCCTCGTAGAGGAATTCCTTACCGGCAAGGACATCACCATCGGCATCATCGGCAACCCCCCCGAATCATACACCGTCTTGCCCATCCTGGAGGAAGATTATTCCACCCTGCCGCCGGAACTCCCCAAGATATGCGGCTATGAAGCCAAATGGCTTCCGGAATCACCCTACTGGAACAACCTCAGATCTATACCCGCCGAGCTCCCCGAGGATACGGAGAAGTTCGTAGAAGAGTGCTGCGTCAAGCTGTATGAGCGGCTCGAATGCAGAGACTACTGCCGGTTCGACTGGCGGCTTGACGCGGAAGGTACCCCCAAGCTCCTCGAGGTAAACCCGAACCCGGGGTGGTGCTGGGATGGGCACTTGGCAAAGATGTCCAAGGTCGCGAACATTTCGTACAGCGAGATGTTGGGGAATATTCTCCGGGCGGCCGAGCAGCGATTAGGGATTCAGACGGAGGAGGAACAGCAGCCTTCCAAAGTTGCTAAAGACACAGAAGTAGGCGCTTACCAGAAACTCTGTGCGAGCTAAACTCGAAGGTCTCAGGCGCCGTCTCGGTGCAATCAATGATTTGAACGCCGCCGCGGCGTTGTTGTATTGGGACCAGACGACCCATATGCCTCCTGGCGGAGCGGCGGCGCGCGCACGTCAGATCGCTACCTTGCGAAAACTGGCTCATCAGCAGCTAATCCATTCCTCCATGGGGAGGCTCCTCGATGTGCTGACTCCCTACGAAAAAAGTCTTCCCTACGATTCCGATGAGGCGAGCCTCATCCGTGTTACGCGCCGAGACTATGAGCGCGCGGCAAAGGTTCCGGCTGCCTTTATGGCCCAGCTCTCCAACCATATGGCCGCAACCTACGAGGTCTGGACCAAGGCCAGGCCGACAAACGATTTTGCCGCGGTTGCATCCTATCTCGAAAAAACACTTGATCTGAGCCGGCAGCTCGCGGATTTCTTCCCGGGGTACGAACATATCATCGATCCCCTGATCGATTTTTCCAATGAAGAGATGACGGCGGCGACGCTACGCCCCCTGTTCAGCTCCCTGCATCAACAGCTGGTTCCTCTTGCTCAGGCCATCATGGCCAACCCCGTTGCCGATGACGCATGCCTATACCAACAGTTTCCCGAGGCGGAGCAATTGGCCTTCGGCCTAGAGGTCATTGCGCGCCTGGGGTATGATTTTACGCGCGGCCGTCAGGATAAGACGCACCACCCCTTTATGATCAAGTTTTCGCTTGGGGATGTGCGCATCACGACCCGCGTGAGGGAGGACGATCTGGGTGAGGCCCTCTTCAGCACCATGCATGAGGCCGGCCATGCCCTGTATGAGCAGGGAATCCGTATGGAACTTGAAGGGACACCGCTCGCCGGCGGCGTATCGGCTGGGGTGCACGAGAGTCAATCGCGCCTGTGGGAAAACCTCGTGGGCCGGAGCCGCGGCTTTTGGCATTTCTTTTATCCGCGGTTGCAGGAGGTTTTTCCCCGTCAGTTGGGTTCCGTGCCGCTCGATACCTTCTACCGGGCCATTAACAAGGTCAGGCCGTCCTTAGTCCGTACTAATGCCGACGAGGTAACGTATAACCTGCACGTCGTCATCCGCTTCGATCTCGAGCTGGCGTTACTGGACGGCACTCTTGCGGTGCGCGATCTCCCCGAGGCATGGCGCGAGCGCTACCGGACCGATCTGAACATTACCCCTGCTGACGATCGCGACGGTGTGCTACAGGATGTGCACTGGTACGGCGGTCTCATCGGCGGCGAATTCCAGGGATACACGCTCGGCAACCTCATGGGCGCACAGTTTTTTGCCGCGGCCCTTGCCGCTCATCCGAATTTGTACCAGGAGATAGAGCAGGGAAAGTTCGATACCCTGCGCGGATGGCTGGGTGATCATGTCTACCAGCACGGCAGCAAGTACCAACCGTCCGAGCTCATCGAGCGTGCGACAGGAGCCCCCCTGAACATTGATCCCTACATCCACTATCTGCGGACCAAATACGGGGAACTCTACCACCTGTAAGTTGCCGCTTCGGTCGCATCCACGAGGCGGTGTCATTTTCTTCCCTATTGTCAACCGAAACGTTTTTTGCAAGGTGAGAGCAGGAGCGGTAGGTGTCGCCGACCTGCTGAGTCAGAGGCCTCAAATAACCCGCTTCGCTACCCGCATAGTCTCCAAAACCTCTTGCCGGCGTCTCATCGTTTGACAAGACACCCCTGTTTGTTTACGATAAGCAATAGGGGCAAACGATCAAACTTTCGAAAAGCAGGGGTCTTGATCCGATCCTGATGCCGGGAATGAAGTCCTTGAAAGCAGTACAGCCATGAATAATACCTTGTAGAAGGGGGACTCATGATCTCAGAACAAGCGCGCAAATTAGCTGCCCAGTGCCGTCATTACGCCATGTGCAAGATCGACTTTCTGGGGACCGGTCTGTGCCCCTCTGGGGCGCGGAAGTGTTACGTCAGTTATTATCCCCAGGGCAGGATGGACATTTACAACGCCCTAGCCAATAATCTCCTTCCCCTTACCGAAGGGCTGGTTGATATAGCCAACAGCTGCACGCTCTGTGGGATCTGCGATAAACAGTGTCACTTTGTAACGGGCATGCGCCCCATGACGGTAATGAAGGCGTTAAAGCAGTATGTAGAAGCCGCACTGGAAAAGAACGCGGCAATGAGAATAGGGGAGGATGAGGTTTTAAAGGGGCTCAGGAAGATCGTTGGTGAGGAGTGGGCGACAAATGACCCAGCGAGCCTTGTAGCCTATGCAAACGATCCATTCCCGCTAAAAGAGATGCAGATGCCGGGTTATGTCGTATTGCCTCGATCAAAGGACGACGTCGTTGCCATCGTCAACCTCGCCAACAAAAACGGCCTCCCCTACGCCATCAGGGGCAACGGCAGCAGCGTCTTCGGCATCGTCTTTACCGACGGCATCGTCTTGGACATGTACCGCATGAAATCCATTACTATCGATCGCGACAACTGGGTGGCTACCGTCGAGCCGGGCGTTACCTCCTTTGAGTTGCAAAAAGAGGCGCAAAAACACGGATTAAGGGTAAACACCGCCGAACCCGCGGCCACGGTCTGCGGCAACATCGTGTGCACCGGCATATTTTCTACGTGGTCAAACGCCTATGGCGTGGCCGCAGATAATCTTATCAATGCGGAATTCGTGGATAAGACGGGGCACGTCTTCGAACTTGATGAAAGACAAGCCCCCAATCTCTTCTCTTTTCGCAATGAGATGATGCTGCTGCCGCCGCCGGGTATCTGCACGAAGGCCGATGTCAAAATGTACCCCACCACCGAGGACGAGGAAGGGCTGATGGTGCCTATGGGCAGCTTCGATGAAGCCGTCGCCCTTGCACGCGATCTCAGTGCACGGAGGATCGGCATCTCCCTGGCGGTTCTGGGAGGACACTATCTTTCTACTTTTATGGCGCCGACAGCCGCATTGGCCGACAAGGTTAAAGAGAATCTCGCCAAATCACTCGACATAAACTCGATGGTCTTCATGGTGGGAGATAGATACGCGCGCGACGCGGTCAAGAAGATGGCAGGGGTAACGATCGACAACAGGCTGTTCAGAATGTTGATGCTCGGCCTCCCCAGACTGGCTGAAGAAGAATGGACGGAGCTGCTCCAGAATTTCGAGGGCGACAAATACGCCTATGAGATCTTTTGCATGAAAGAAATGTATCCCTTGCTCGAGGCCGCACTTGCACCGTCGCCTGAGACCCTGGCCAGTTCCGTCGAAGAAGATCTGCGCGATTTCTACACGCAACTTTACTCCAGACCGGAAATGACCGACCTCGCATGGCTCACTATGTTCCGGATCATAAGCTCGAGAATGGCTCGGCATAAGCATGTCGTTGCCTTCATTTTGTACGTCCCTCTTGACAGAATAGAAACTATTAAGGAAATCATCAGGCTGTTCAAGGAAGTGGGGGACAAATACATTATTGAAAACGAGTACGGCTTTCTCACACCCATGGATTTCGGAAAGAGGGCGATCCTAGAATATGATTACTACATCGATCAAACAAGCAGAGCAGATGCCGAGAAAATCGGGAAGGCCATGGCTGAAATAGATCCCCAGCTCGAGAGATTAAGCGCGGATATCAAGGGCATCAAAACGATGAAGCATATCCTCTCCCAGGGCTGCGCGAGAAAAGAACACTTTTTCTACCGATGAGCATGCGGCCCTAAACTAATGCAAGAGCAAACCATCAGAGTATCTACCCAAACACTTGCAGAAAAACGCCGGGAGAGAGACTGCTCGATTCTCGTGACGGGTGCAACGGGATTTATCGGCAGCCACATAACCGGCGCCTTGCTGCGCCGAGGATGTCGGGTTTTATTACTTGCCCGGCCCGATAAACAGCTGGGCGCACGGGCAAGGATTGCGCAATTGCTGGAATGGCTCGGCATGGGCCAGCAGGAGCAAACACGGCTCAAGGTTGTTGAGGCGTTCATGGACCAGCCTCGTCTGGGCCTGGATCAGGAAGCCTATGATAATCTGGCAAGAAGCATCGATGAGATCATCCACTGTGCCTCCAACACCTCATTTTCGGAAAGAAAGAGGCCCGAGATAGAGAAGGCGAACATCAAAGGCCTCCGGCATCTCCTTGATCTTGCCGTACAGGGGAGATGCTATTTCTTTCACCACGTAAGCACCGCCTATGTAGCAGGCAAGAAGAACGGTCCTTGCCGGGAAGAATTCGTTGAAACAGCCGCCTTCACAAACGTCTATGAAGAAACCAAATACCTCGGCGAGCAACTTCTTCACGAGTGCTGTGAAAGCCATGGGATCAGGCTTACCGTGTACCGGCCTTCAATCGTCTACGGCAGCTCGGAAGATGGGAGGAGCCTCCACTTCAATGCCCTCTACTATCCTTTGAAGACGATCGTGTTCCTCAAAAATCTCTTTGTGAAAGACATTAAAGAAAATAACGGCAAAAGGGCGGCGCAGATGGGCGTCACCATGGGAAGGGATGGCGCCCTGCATCTGCCCATCCGGATTGAAGCGGGCAACGGCAATGGCTTAAATCTGGTGCCCATCGATTTTCTCGTCAAGGCGTTCATGGAGATAATGGATAGATGTCTGGAAGGCGGCGTATTTCATATCGTCAACCAAAGAACCAAGACCATCGACGAGCTGGTCGACTATACGACAAGATATTTTAATCTCGAAGGGCTACAGGCAGTTCACAAGGAGGCGTTTGACGAAAAATCGAGAAACGACCTTGAGATACTCTTCGATACTTACGTCGAAGCATACAAGCCTTACATGACAGACGTCAGGACATTCAACGACCATAATACTCGGTCCATACTGGAGAAAAAAGGCATGCAGTGCCCTGACCTTGATTATGAAATCTTTTCGAAATGTATAGGGTATGCCATTGACACCGGTTGGGGTACAAAGCTGTTCGAAAACCAGAATCGTTGAAATAAAAAAGAGATAGTATCTCATCCCCATCTATCGCGGTGAAGGCCCATCACCTCTCCATAATCGTTTGACACCGTAGCCCTGCTCCCCTATGATAGGAGAGGCAAACAAGGGGTCTAGGGATCAAGGGGTCTAGGATTCTAGTGAAATGATAGAAACTCGAACCCTGCCGCTTGCGGCATCTCGCTACCATAAAATCACATTGCTGAGTGAGATTGAACCCTCGAATCTGTCGCTATGCGACATCCCGCCATTCGATTTTTTTTACAAAGTGGGACGGGGCTTGGATCCTTTGACCAAACCAATTAAAAGAGAACCCAATTCATTGCGATTGTTAACCAACAAGGTGAGACTAAAACATGTTCCCCAAGACCATTGCCTGGCAGGATAATAAGGTCCTCATCCTCGATCAACGGCAGCTTCCTGCAAAGGAGGTCTATCTGGAATGCGCGGATGCCGCTGCCGTGACTGAGGCCATCAAGGAGATGGCCATCAGGGGTGCCCCGGCCATTGGGATTGCCGCCGCCATGGGCCTTGCCCTGGGTGCCCTGGGTATTACCGAAACGGATTATCCGAGCTTTTATAGTGAGCTCAACAAAATCTGTGATTCCCTCAAGGGGGCACGCCCTACTGCCGTGAACCTTTGCTGGGCCTTGGCCCGGATGCAAGGGGTGTGCGAGGCCAATGAAGCGAAGCCGGTGGAGGCGATCAAGGGGCTCCTGGTTGCCGAGGCCTTGGCCGTCTTGGAGCAGGACATCGCCATCAACAAACAGATCGGGGCGAACGGGGCGACACTGGTCCCTGCCCGCGCGACGATCTTGACCCACTGCAATGCCGGCGCCCTGGCTACGGGTGGGTACGGTACAGCCCTCGGCGTGATCAGACGGGCGTGGGAAGATAAGAAGGGAATTCAGGTGATCGCCACCGAGACGAGGCCGCTGCTCCAAGGCGCGAGGCTCACCTGCTGGGAGCTCCGGCAGGAAGGGATCCCCGTCACCCTTATCGCCGACCATATGGCAGGTACGCTCATGCGGCAGGGAGAGATCGATCTCTGTATCGTCGGGGCAGACAGGATCGCCGGCAACGGGGATGTGGCCAACAAGATCGGGACCTACACCCTGGCCATCCTCGCCCGCGAGCATGAGATACCCTTCTATGTGGCCGCGCCCCTTTCTACCTTCGATTTGACCATCAAAACAGGGGAAGAGATCCCCATTGAAGAACGCGATCCCTCGGAGGTAACAACCCTTGGGGGGAGGAGCACTGCTCCGGAAGGGGTGGCTGTCCGCAACCCCGCCTTCGACGTCACCCCGCACCGTTATATAAGCGCCATCGTCACGGAAGACGGGATAATCAGACCGCCTTTTGAAGAGACCCTGGTACGGTTCAGGGGGGCGGATGGCAGATAGGCCGATCATTACCCTGTTGACCGACTTTGGGCTGGCGGACGGGTATATCGGGGCGATGAAGGGAGTTATCCTCGATATCAACCCCGACTGCCGCATCGTCGACCTCGCCCACCACATACCACCCCATGACGTCATGGGGGGCGCCCTTGTCCTGGGACAGACCTATGCCTTTTTCCCTGCGGGGACCATCCACGTGGCTGTT
Organism: Deltaproteobacteria bacterium RBG_16_54_18; assembly: GCA_001797935.1. Classification (GTDB taxonomy): domain Bacteria; phylum Desulfobacterota; class B13-G15; order B13-G15; family RBG-16-54-18; genus RBG-16-54-18. The sequence goes on from MGQT01000035.1 coordinate 12,126, forward strand.
GTCGATCCCGGGGTAGGGGGCGCGAGGAGACCCCTGGCCCTGGAGGCAGGAGATTACCTCTTTGTCGGGCCGGACAACGGCATCTTTACGTTTGTGTTAAAACGCGAGCAGGAAGTGCGGGCCTATGAGCTTGTGGAGGAGCGCTTTCGCCTCCCCCGCGTGAGCCGGACCTTTCACGGCAGGGACATCTTTGCGCCGGCAGCCGCCCATCTCTCGCGAGAAATCGACCCGGCGGAGATGGGGCCGCTTCTTGACGCGAGCCGGCTCACGACCCTCGCCATCCCCGTTCCCCTTCTCAAAGATGCCGTGCTCAGCGGCGAGGTGATCTGGGTTGATGCCTTCGGCAACCTCGTTACCAATATCTCTCAGGAAGACCTCGGAGGAATTGCCCCCGACGATCTGATTGCGATAGAGATCGGGGGGGAGCGGATTCAGGGGCTCAAGACGGCCTATGAACAGGGACAGGTGGGAGAAATCATTGCCCTGTGGGGGAGCGCGGGGTTTTTGGAGATCGCCCTGAAGGGAGAAAACCTCAGTCGCACGCATAGGTGGGGTAGGGGAGAAGCGGTACGGATCAGAGGCAGGTGATGGATCAGAACTGCTTTATCTCACCTAATTTCTTTGTCCAGTGGTAAGGTTTGAGAAGAAACGGAGTATGTGATGAAGCTATCGAGGCATGCAAAAAAATAATATGCGTCTTTGCAAAATAACTGAAAAGGATATACTAAAAATCATAGAGTCGCCGGACACAACGGCCAGAGAAGGAGATAAGCTGGCGCCGCTCAAGAAATTTCCCCCAAAATATACGCAGTTCCCACTTAAGGTCGTTTATAAGAAAAGTAAGGGGGAAACAACCATTTTATTACTGCCTACCCGTTAAAAAGGAGGGTTGGAGGAAAGCCATGAAGATAAAATATGATAAGGAAGTTGATGCCGCCTATATTCAGATGTCAACGAAAAAGCCTGATGGAGCGGTAGAAATAGCAGAAGGTGTTATTTTGCATACTACGAAGAGAGATGAAATTGTCGCCATAGAGATTCTTGACGCAACAAAAAAAATTCCTATAAAGACGCTTTATACACTAGAACTTTCCGCGGCAGCCTAGCCTAGCTTTAGCATTGGACAGATGATTAATGCCATTGCAGAATGTCCTCAATGATTATGCAAATTTGAAAATAGCGATGTCCCAATAAAGTTCCCCAAAACTTTTTTTATGCCTTCAACGTTGCCGCGAGAAGTGGTCGCTAAAATTTGCGTTGCGAAATGGGGGGCAAACAACAAAGTGTCGCCGAACCGAAGCACGCAGAAGACGTGAATGCGGTAATCAAAGCCAACTGGGGCGAGGTCTACAGCAACCGGGCAAATGCGAAGGAACCAGGAGTTAAAACATCCACTCTCCGCTTTCCCTCCTAATCTTTTGGTTCCGTAGAAGTGTTACAATGCATTCCAGATCTGGCTGGGGGCCTGATACAAGAGGCCCCCTTTTTTGCAGAAATATCTTGACCAGTACGCTGTTACTCTATACAATTAAATTAAACGTGGGTTCATGTTTAACAAAGTAATGTGCCGTTAGAAGAGGCGAGATATGAGAGAAATAGTTGAAGCATACCGTCGCATCGGCGATACAGACGATCGTTTCGATATCGCTTTCTGGCAGTCACAGGGAGACGAGGCCATTTTTAAAGCGGCGCTGGATATGCTCTTGGACTATCTCATGCTGAGATACGGACATGTTGACGAGCCCCGACTTCAAAGAACTATTGAGTCTTTTGGCAAAGCATAAGGTTCGCTATCTCGTGGTCGGCGGCTATGCTGTCATGAAATATACTGAGCCGCGTTTCACGAGAGACCTCGACCTGTGGATTTCGACTGATGAGGAAAATGCGAAAGCGGTGTTTTCGGCGCTGCAAGACTTCGGAGCTCCGCTGAAAGATTTATCTCCCGCCGATTTCACTGAACAAGGCTATTTCTACTCCATGGGAAATCCTCCTTTCCGACTGGATATCATGCTGTCCATACCCGGTGTTGAATTCGAACGTGCATGGAAGCAGCGTGAAGAGACGCAGCTGGAAGAATTAACTATTCCGTTTATATCGAGAGCGGACTTGATACAGGCGAAACAAGCCAGCAACAGGGCGCAAGATTTAATTGATATCGAAAAATTAAAACTGGCAAAACCATATGATCCGACGAGCGGCTCATTATAACCGCAGATTTTACCATTCCTTCTTCCTTCCTTGATCTTAAGCAGGTTTCTGAGGTGATTCGTCGAAAAATAACTCATATCTTTTTTTAACAGCGGTGGTATAATTAAATGGATTGTGGCGGGGGCCTGTAAAAAACGGGCTCCCTTTTCGTTTGACTTCTGGGCCAATTTTGATATAGTTAATTTTTGGGTATAAAAGTTGCATAAAAGCACGCGCTGATGAAATACCTCATCCTCATCGGGGACGGGATGGCCGATCGTCCAATAGCAAAGCTGGGTGGTAAGACCCCCCTGATGGTCGCCCGCACCCCGAACATGGATGCTCTGGCGCAGCAAGGGGAGATCGGGCTGGCCCACACCATACCCCCGGGCATGCCCAAGGGGAGCGAGATCGCCAACCTTTCCATCTTCGGCTACGACCCCCGCCGATACTACACCGGCCGCGGCCCTTTGGAGGCCGCGAGCATCGGAGTGAAACTCAGTCCTGATGATTGTGCCTTTCGCCTGAACCTGGTGAATTTGGAGGCCGTCGGCGGGTCGGTGATCATGGGGGACTACAGTGCCGGCCATATCACCACCGAAGAGGCGAGAGAGCTGATCAAGGGTCTGGACAAGGCATTCGGCAACGTGGCCTTTCATTTCTATCCGGGCGTGAGTTACCGTCATCTCCTCGTCTGGAAGGGAAAGGGAGACAAGATCAAGACCACCCCGCCGCACGACATTACGGAGCAGGCAATCGGGGCATACCTCCCCACGGGGGATGGCGCCCAGGAGCTCATCCAACTCATGACCGACACGCAGACCTTCTTGCACGCGCACCCCATAAACCAACGGAGGCGTCAGGCAGGTAACCGCGAGGCCAACGCCACTTGGCCCTGGGGCCAGGGCAGGGCACCGCAAATGCCGACCCTGACCGAACGGTTTGGTTTGAAGGGGAGCGTCATCTCCGCCGTTGACCTGATCAAGGGGATCGGCATCTACGCCGGCCTTAAGGTGATTACCGTGCCGGGTGCCACCGGCTATTTGGACACCAATTATCAAGGCAAGGCCGAATACGCGTTACGGGCCTTGGAGCGGGACGACTTCATCTATCTGCACGTGGAGGCGCCGGACGAGGCGTCCCACAACGGGGACCTCGAGGCCAAGATCGCGGCCATCGAGTCCTTTGACGAACTGGTCGTGGGGACCATCGTCCAGGGGATGGCGCAACGAGGCGCTTACCGGATTATGATCCTGCCCGACCATCCTACTCCCATTGAAATTAAGACCCACGCCGAAGACCCGGTCCCCTTTGTGCTCTATGATTCTGCGGATAAACGCGCGTCAGGGGCAGGGGGATTTGACGAAGCAGCGGCTGCCAAGAGCGGGGTTGTCGTGGCCGAGGGGCATCGCCTGATAGAACGATTAATCGGAGGGCAGGTGTGAGGACTAAGTTTATCTTCATCACCGGGGGCGTGCTCTCCTCCCTGGGCAAGGGGCTGGCCGCATCCTCTATCGGGGCCCTGATGGAGAGCCGGGGGCTGACCATCTCCATGCTCAAGCTTGATCCCTATATCAACGTCGACCCCGGTACCATGAACCCTTTCCAGCACGGGGAGGTCTTTGTCACCGACGACGGCGCCGAGACCGATCTGGACCTGGGACACTACGAGCGTTTCACGCACGCCAAACTCAGCCGGAAAAACAACTGCACCACGGGGCGGATCTACGATACCGTCATCAACAAGGAGCGGCGAGGGGATTATTTGGGGGGGACGGTGCAGGTGATCCCCCACATTACCGATGAGATCAAACGCACCATCTTGGATGTGGCCGACAGCTGCGACCTGGTCATCACCGAGGTCGGGGGTACGGTCGGGGATATCGAGAGCCTGCCGTTTTTGGAGGCGGTGCGCCAGCTCAAGGGTGATCTCGGCAGGGAGAACGTCTGCTACATACACCTCACCCTGGTCCCGTACATTAAGACCGCGGGAGAGGTAAAGACCAAGCCGACGCAGCACAGCGTCAAGGAGTTGCGCGAGATCGGCATCCAGCCCGACATCCTCCTGTGCCGTACCGACCGCTTTCTCTCGCCGGAGATCAAGGGGAAGATCGCCCTGTTCTGTAACGTGGAGCCCGGCGCCGTCTTCACCGCAAAGGACGTGGAGACGATCTACGAAGTGCCGCTGGTGTTCCATCAAGAAGGTCTCGATGAAAAGATCGTGGAGATACTCAACATGTGGACCAAGGCCCCGGATTTAAGCGTGTGGGAAGAGATCCTGCGAAAAAGCAAGAATCCCCAGGGGGAGGTGAACATCGCCGTGGTGGGGAAGTATGTCCATCTGCGCGACTCATACAAGAGCTTAAACGAGGCCCTGACCCACGGGGGGCTGGCCAATGAGTGTCAGGTGAACGTGCACTATGTCGATTCCGAGGAGATCGAGCGCAACGGCGGGATGGACGGCATTATCCAGGCCGACGGCATCCTCATCCCCGGCGGGTTCGGACAGCGGGGGGTCGAAGGGAAGATCCAGGCCATCCGCTATGCCCGGGAACACGGCATCCCCTTTTTCGGGATCTGCCTGGGGATGCAGTTGGCAGTAGCGGAATACGCCCGCAATGTGGCCGGCCTTGAGCAAGCACACAGCGCGGAGTTCGATCCCGATACACCGCATCCGGTCATCTACCTCATGAAGGAATGGGTGAATTATCAGACGCAGGCAATCGAGCATCGCGACGAGGAGAGTGCCAAGGGGGGGACCATGCGGCTCGGCGCCTATCCCTGCCACCTGGAGCGGGGGAGCTTCGCCTTTGCCGCCTATAAACAAAAGGTGATCTCCGAGCGGCACCGCCATCGGTACGAATTCAACAATCACTATCGCGAGCCGCTTCTGGCCAAGGGGCTGCGTATCAGCGGCGTTTCCCCGGACAATGAGTTGGTGGAGATCATCGAGATCCCCGATCACCCCTGGTTTTTGGGGTGTCAGTTTCACCCCGAGTTCCAATCGCGGCCCTGGGACCCCCATCCACTGTTCCGCGAGTTTATCAGGGCCTCGCGGGAGGCGAAACGGAGATGACGGCGACCAAGACGATTACCATCGGCAACGTAACGATAGGCGGGGCCAACGCCCCCGTGGTCTTGATTGCCGGTCCCTGCGTGATCGAGGGGGAGGAATTTACCCTTGCGGTCGCCCACCGCCTCAAGGAGATCGCCCAGGCAATCCCTATTCCTCTTATCTTTAAGTCCTCGTATGACAAGGCAAACCGCACCTCCATCTCCTCGGCGCGCGGGCCGGGGCTGCGCGAGGGGTTAAGGATATTGCAGCTCGTTAAAGACGCGGTCGGCATACCCGTGCTCTCCGATGTCCACGCAGTCGCCGAGGTGGCGCCTGCGGCAGAGGTCTTGGATGTGATTCAGATCCCTGCCTTTCTCAGCCGCCAGACCGACCTGTTGGTGGCGGCAGGCCAGACGGGGAGGCCGATCAACGTTAAAAAAGGGCAGTTTCTGGCGCCCTGGGATATGGCCCACGTCGTAGAGAAGATCACCTCTACGGGCAACGGGCAGATCATCCTCACCGAGCGGGGGTCTTCGTTCGGCTACAACAATCTGGTCAGCGACATCAAGGCGCTGCCTTTGATGCGGCAGATGGGGTATCCGGTGGTGTACGATGCCACCCACAGCGTCCAGCTCCCCGGGGCGGCAGGCAAGGCCTCGGGGGGAAACCGGGAGTTTATCCCCCATCTGGCCCGGGCAGCAGTCGGCGCCGGGGTGGACGGCGTCTTTTTGGAGGTCCATCCGGACCCCGACCAGGCCCTGAGCGACGGGGCCAATTCCCTGCCGCTTGACGACCTCGCTCTGTTGCTGTTGCAGCTGACGGTGATCGATCGGATTGTCAAGGAGGAGGGGGAATGATCGTCGAACGGGCCAAGCAAGTCTTGCGGATTGAAGCAGCGGCCGTCGAGCGGCTCGCGGAGCGGATCAACGATTCGTTCGTGCGGGCGGTGGAGCTGATCCTCGCCTGTCAGGGGAAGGTGGTAGTGACCGGGGTGGGAAAATCGGGGCTCATCGGGCAGAAGATCGCCGCCACGATGGCGAGCACCGGTACCCCGGCCTTTTTCCTGCACCCCACCGAGGGGAGCCACGGGGACCTCGGGATGCTGGAAAAAAGGGACATCATCGTGGCCCTTTCCAACAGCGGTGAGACCGATGAGCTCTCACAGATACTCCCCCTCATTAAACGACATGGGAATAAACTGATCGTCTTGACCGGAGGGCTCACCTCGACCCTGGCGCGGGCAGGCGACGTGGTCTTGGATGTGAGCGTGCAGGAGGAGGCCTGTCCACTCGGATTGGCCCCGACCGCCAGCACGACCGCGGCACTCGCCATGGGGGATGCACTGGCAGTGGCCCTCTTGGAGCAGCGGGGTTTTAAAAAGGAAGACTTCGCCATCCTGCACCCGGCGGGGAAGCTCGGTAAACGTCTCCTGCTCAAGGTGCGCGACCTGATGCACACAGGGGAGGGATTTCCCAAGGTCTATGAGGACGCCTTGATGAAGGAAGCGGTGGTGGAGATTACCTCAAAGCGGCTCGGGGTGACGGCGGTGGTTAACGCGCACGAAGAATTGGTGGGGGTGATTACCGACGGCGATTTGCGCCGGGCCCTGGAACGGTTCCCCGATCTTTTGCGCCGGCAGGCGGCGGAGGCCATGACCCGCAACCCCAAGGGGATCGAGGCCGATGCCCTTGCCGTGCAGGCGGTCCAGCAGATGGAAGAGCACGCCATTACCGCGTTGATTGTCTTGGATAAGGCAGGAGAGAAAATTCCGCGGGGGATCATCCACCTCCATGATCTCCTCAAGGCCGGGGTGGTCTGAGATGACCAAGGCGATTCCCGAAAAGCTGCGTGCCAAGGCGGCGCAGGTGAGATTGCTCGTTCTCGATGTGGACGGCGTGATGACCGACGGGCGGATCATCATGGATCATGAGGGGAGGGAGCTCAAGGCGTTTGATGTCCGGGACGGACACGGGATCAAACTCCTCCGGGAGGCAGGGATCGCGGTGGCCGTGCTGACGGGGAGGAACTCTCCGGTGGTGCAAAAGAGGGCCGATGACCTCGGAATCACCTGGGTACGCCAGGGTGTTTTTGATAAGGTAGCAGCCTTTGAAGAAATCGCCCGGGAGATCGGGATTACGGATAAGGAGACCTGCTTTGTCGGCGATGACCTGATTGATATCTCCCTCTTGCAACGGGTGGGGGTCCCCGTCGTCGTGGCCGACGCCGTTGAGCAAGCCAAGCGCGTGGCCCTCTATGTCACTGCTGCCCCCGGTGGCAGAGGCGCGGTGCGTGAAGTGTGTGATCTTCTCCTGGAGGCCGGGGGGCAGTGGGAAAAAATCATGGGGAGATACGCATGAAAAAATCAAAATTGATTATCCTGTGCTGTATGGGGGCGATCCTCGTAGCGGTGGGGGGCTATCTCCTCTTCGGAGGGCACGGCGACGAAGAAGATGAGGCTATCATCGCCGCGGTGCAAAAAAAGGCGGACGAGAACCCCGACGTCACACTGGAAAATATCCACTATGTAGAAACCAAAGGGAAAAAGAAAGAGTGGGAATTGCGCGCTAAGTCCGGCCAACACTTTCTCCAGGATGATTACACGACGTTGAACGATATCAGCGTTACCTTCTATGCCGAGGGGGGCCGAACCGTTACCTTGACGGGTGGTAAAGGCTCTATGAAGGGGAGGAAAGAGATCGAGGTTTCGGATCATGTGGTCATTACCTCGAGCGATGGGTACCGGGTTGTCACCAGCTCCCTGCACTACGATGCTCAGCGCAAACAGATTTTTAACCAGGATCCCGTCCTGCTTGAAGGCAAGGGGGTGCGGATAAAAGGGATCGGGGTTGTCGTTGATTTGCAGACAAAAAAATTATCGATATTGAGAAAGGTGGAGACGGTGATCGAAGGATGAAACGGCTCGCGTATATCATTGCTGTCATTGCGCTTTGGCTATCGGCCCACGCCGTCTCGGCGCAGACACCGGGAATTTTTCAAGGGGGGGGGATGGTTAAGGGTCAGCGAGGACCTGTCAACATTACCTCCCAGCGGTTGGAGGCCGAATACGATAAAAAGCGTATTACCTTTATTGGTGATGTTGTCGCACGACAACAAGAATTCACGCTCTACGCCGATCGTCTCGTGCTCTTTATCAACGATGAGGGGAAGGATATCGAGAAGATAGTGGCGATGGGGAAGGTACGTATGGTGCAGGGCGGTAAGACGGCTGTCTGCCGCGAGGCCACCTATTACCACCGCGAAGGCAAAGTCGTCTTGCGGGGAGAGCCGGTGGTAAAAGAGGGGGATAGCTCGGTGAAGGGCGCGCGCATCACCCACTCCGCCGACGAGCAGAAGGGTGTCGCGGAAGGAGATACACAAAAGGGCGGGAGGGTGACCATTACCATCATCCCGGACAAGGTGAAGAAATGAGATCGCAGAATACACAGACCCTCCAGACCATCGATCTCACCAAGGCATATGACGGGCGGGTGGTGGTAGATCGGATAAGCCTGAAGATACAGGCCGGAGAAGTGGTAGGGCTGCTCGGCCCCAATGGAGCGGGCAAGACGACCACCTTCTATATGATTGTCGGCTTGGTGAGGCCCGACCGCGGCAAGGTATTGCTCAATGGCGAGGATATCGGGGAGCTGCCGATGTACCAACGGGCGAGGAAAGGGATCACGTATCTCCCCCAAGAGCCCTCGGTCTTCAGAAAATTGACCGTCGCGGAAAATATCGAGGCCATATTGGAGACCTTACCGCTTTCACGTGAAGATAAGGAACGCAGGTTGCAGAGTCTTTTAAATGAGCTCAATATCGCCCATCTTGCCAAGAACAAGGCATACTCGCTGTCGGGAGGGGAACGGCGCCGGCTGGAGATTACCCGGGCGCTTGTTTTATCCCCCTCGCTCATCCTCTTCGACGAGCCCTTTGCGGGGATTGACCCCCTGGCGGTCATCGACATTCAGAAAATTATCCGGCAGCTCAAGAAAAAAGGCATCGGCATAATCGTCACGGACCACAACGTGCGGGAGGCCCTGCATGTCTGTGATCGGGCATATATCGTGAGCGAGGGGCGGATATTGGAAATGGGGACTCCGAAGAAGATCGCGGCGAGCAAAAAGGCCCGTGAGATCTATCTCGGAGAACACTTCCGTTTGGAACAGCGGGGGCGCGAAAAGGAACAACGGCGATCCACCAGGAGTAGATCCACCAGGAGTAGAGCGCGATAGGGAAACAGATGGCCTTGGAGCTCAAACAAGATCTCAGATTGACCCAACAGCTCGTTATGACGCCCCAATTGCAACAGGCCATCAAGCTGTTGCAGCTGTCACGCATGGAGCTGCAGGAGGTCATCGACCAGGAAATCAAGGAAAATCCCGTCCTCGAGGAGGACAGCGGTCAGGAGGAAGAGGAAGACAGCCAGGAAGAGACAAAACAAGAGGAGGTTGCTGCCGAGGCTGAGGCCCGTGAAGAGGTGCGCGAGCCGGTCGAAGATCAAGACTGGGATGAATATATGGAGGGTTACAGTATCAGCACCTATACCTCCCCGAGGGCAGACGGCGGGGAAACGCCGTGGGAAAACCTTATCACGCGCCAGGTCACGCTCACCGATTATCTCATGTGGCAACTCAGGATGAGCCCGCTTGCCCCCCCGGAGCAAGAGATCGGGGGCTTTATCATCGGCAACATCGACGAGAACGGTTATTTCCAGGGGTCGCTGGAGGAGGTCTGCGGGGAGCTCAAGTGCGACGCCCAGCGGGCAGAGGAGATGCTTCATCTTGTCCAATCTTTTGACCCGGCAGGGGTAGGGGCGCGTGATCTACAAGAATGCCTCCTCATTCAATTGCAGGGTCATCCCGTGCGGGACCCCTTGGCGGAAGGAATCGTCACCGGGTACCTGACCTACTGCAAAAAACGGGACTACCGCACATTGGCGAAGAAATTAAAAGTTCCCCTGCAGCGGGTCTTGGAGGCCGTCGAGATCATCTCTCATTTAGATCCGAAGCCGGGCCGCCCTTTTAGCGATGAGGAGGTACGGGTCATTATTCCCGATGTCTTTGTGTATAAAACGGAAGGGGATTATACTATCGTGTTGAACGATGACGGCCTTCCCAAGTTGCGTATCAACACCTATTATCGTGAGCTGGTCGCGTCAAACCATGACGCCGTTTCCCGCGGCTATCTGAAAGAAAAGATGAAAGCGGCGCTGTGGCTCATCAGGAGCATCCAACAGCGACAGATGACCCTGTATAAAGTGACCAAGAGCATCGTCAAGTTTCAAAGGAATTTTTTTGATCAGGGGATCGATCATCTCAAGCCTTTGATCTTGCGGGAGGTCGCCGACGATATTGAGATGCACGAGTCTACGGTCAGCCGGGTGACGACGAATAAATATGCCCATACGCCGCAGGGTATTTATGAATTAAAGTTTTTCTTCAGCGGCAAGGTAGGGGGGTACGGCGAAGAGGTCGCGGTGAAACGGGTACAAAATTTGATTCGGCAGGTTATTGCTGAGGAGGATCTCCGCAACCCCTACAGCGATGATAAGTTATGCCGGTTGCTCAAGGAACGGCACCAAATTACCATAGCCCGCCGCACCGTGGCCAAGTATCGGGAGATGATGAAGATCCTCTCCTCCAATGAAAGAAAAAAAATCATGTAACGGTACGGTGCAGGGGGGGGTAAATGCCTTGCTTGACATCACCCCCCTCTTTAGCTAAAATTTTACATTTTATACGAACCGGCAAAATGATGGAGGCAATCGATGCAGATCAATATCACCTTTAGACATGTGGAGCCCTCTCCTGCGGTCAAGGAATATATCGGGGAAAAACTTCACAAGGTAAAAAAGTATCTTCAAGAACCCATCGAGGCCCACGTGGTTGTTGCAGCGGAGAAGTTCAGGCATATCATTGAAGTGAACATTACGGCCGGCAACGGTACCGCCGTCCACGGCGAAGAGCGCATGGAGGATATCCATGCGGCCGTCGACAGCGTTGTGGACAAGATAGAACGGCAGGTAAAAAAGCAATTGGAAAAGACAAAGCGACCGAAGAGACGGCAAACGTGGTCTTCGTGAGCATGGTGCACTGATGAAGATAACGGATATATTGGACGCGGATTCTATTATCGAAAAGCTTATCGCCCGCGACAAAAAAGGCGTCCTGGAAGAATTAGTTGCCGTCTTGGTCGCGCACGGAAGACTCGGCGACAAAGAAAAGTCCGTGCAGGTTCTTTTGGAGCGAGAGCGGCTCGGCAGTACCGGTATCGGCGACGGCATTGCGATTCCCCATGGAAAGCTGAAGGGGATAGAGGGCATCATCTGTTCGTTTGGCCGCTCCAAAGAGGGAATCGATTTTCAGTCTATTGACGAGAAACCCTGTTATCTCTTTTTTTTGCTGCTTGCCCCGGAGGAAGGCGCGGGTGACCACTTGAAGGCCCTGGCCAAGCTCTCACGAATCTTAAAGGACGTTCCGTTTCGCACGCGGTTACTTGAGGCGGCCACAAAAGAAGAAATCTTTAACCTCATCGTCGAAGAAGACAAGCGGTACGAGTTGCCATAGGTGTGCATATGGTTCAGGGCGCATCCAGTCTCATAACGCTCCATGGTGTCTTGCTCGATGTCCTCGGTGTGGGGGTTATCATCTTGGGCAAGAGCGGTATCGGCAAGACCGAGTGTGCACTCGACCTTGTTATGCATGGACATCGCCTCGTGGCGGATGATCTGATCCAGATAGAAAAGGAAAGCGATGGGACGCTTTCGGGCGTCAGCCACGGACGCGGACGTCATCGCATGGAGATCAGGGGACTGGGGATTATTGATATCGAGAAACTGTTCGGTATATCGGCGATCTGTGACAAAAGGCAAATTGATCTCGTCATCGAGTTGGTCGAACAGGATGAAGGTATCAAGGACCGCATGGGGCTGGAGGAGGAAACCTACACGGTTATGGACGTCGCGATTGCGCGCAAGCGGATTCCCGTCAGGACAGGGAAGAACCTCGCCGCCATTATAGAGGTTGCGGCGCGTGATTTCCTGCTCAAAAAGAGAGGATATTATGCGGCAAGAGAATTTGAGCGAGAACTTCTAGAGGATTTAAAGAAAGGGTAAGCACGCGAACCATCGCTTTGCCTGTCGTGAGCACGGGCAGTCAGCACGGGGGTGAGAAGATACCGGGGTGAAACCGCTGCAGATAACGATCATAAGCGGCCTGTCGGGGTCGGGGAAATCCACGGCGATGCGGGCCTTGGAAGACAGCGGTTACTATTGCATCGACAATATGCCGGCACCCCTTATTCCTACCTTTATAGAGCTCTGTCAGCATTCCACCGGAGAACTTACGAGGGTAGCCATCGCAGTCGATATCAGAGGAAAGGAGTTTCTGGAGGATTTTCAAAAACGGGTGCAGGATCTCAGGGCAAAAGGGTATGAGGTCAAGATCATCTTTCTCGAATCGACGAACGAGATATTAATCAGGCGCTATAGCGAGACCCGACGCAGGCACCCGGTGGAAAAAGAAATGGGGATCGCTCTGCCGGAGGCGGTGGAAGAAGAACGTGGTGAGATGGCTTTTCTCCGGGAGATCGCGGATGAGTTGATCGATACCTCGGCCCTCAATGTCCATGAGCTGAGGAGTATTATCCTCGAGCGCCTCATGGCCGCGCCTGCGGCGCGGATGCAGGTAACGCTCCTGTCTTTCGGTTACAGCTATGGGCTGCCGGCAGAGGCCGATATGGTGATCGATGTTCGTTTTCTGCCCAATCCCTTTTTCGTCAGGGAGCTGCGCGGGCTGACCGGCCGGGACGACAAGGTGCGGGGCTATGTTTTGGAGCAGCAGGAGACAAAGGAATTTCTCAAGAGGTTCGGCGCGATGATAACATATTTGCTCCCCCTGTATGAGAAGGAAGGTAAGTCTTATCTCACTATTGCTATCGGCTGCACGGGGGGGAGACACCGTTCAGTGGTGATCGCCGAGCATGTGGCAACGCTGCTGGCCCGGCACGGCACCGAGTTTACCGTTCGACACCGTGATATGGAGCGAGGTTGATATGGGAAAAATGGTTGGAGTCGTTATCGTCACCCACTCTGCCCTGGCAGATGAGTTCCTCCTGGCCACACAACAGATCGTCGGCCCGGTGGAAGGAATGGAACCAATCTCCATCGATCCTTCCGACCCCCTTGAAGAGGTGGGGAAGCGGATTAAAAAGGGCATCAAAAAGGTAGATATGGGGATGGGGGTCTTGATCTTGACGGACATGTTTGGGGGAACGCCCTCCAATATCAGCCTTTCCTTTCAGGAGAAGGGAAAAGTGGAGATCGTTACCGGGCTCAATCTGCCGATGTTGATCAAGCTGGCGACCCTGCGGGAGGAGAAGACGCTCGACGAGTTGGCCTCCTTTATAAAATTATACGGTCAAAAGAACATCCATCTGGCCAGCGAAATCTTGGAACGCAATTCGTCGGGGGAGCGACAGTGACGGCGCCTGTCGAGGAAGGAGTCTTTACGATCACGAACAAGCTGGGGCTGCATGCCCGCGCGGCCAATATGGTGGTGCAGTCTGCCAGCAACTTTACCTGTAGCATCACGATCACGAAAGATGGGATTGAGGCAAATGCGAAGAGCATTATGGGTCTCTTATTGCTTGCCGCGGCACAGGGTTCGAAGGTCGTGGTCAGGGCAGTCGGCGCGGATGCCCGCCAGGCCATAACCGCGATTGGAAAGCTGATCGAGGAGCAATTTGGTGAAGAAGAACACGCCACACGCCAACGGTGAAAAGGCCTTTAAGGGGATTGGGGTTACCCGGGGGATAGTCATCGGCGAGGTCGCTCTGCTGGAGCGCCACCGCATGGCGCTCAGTCAGCGCCGCATAACGGCGGGACAGATGCATGCCGAGTTGCGGCGGTTCGAAGAGGCCATCGAAAAATCAAAGGCGCAGTTGGAAGAGGTTAAACAGCGGATTGTAGAAAGGGGGCTTGCCCAGCACTCGTACATCCTCGACGTCCACCTCAAGTTGATGGACGACCGCATGCTGCGCGATGAGACCATCAAGACGATTACCGAACAACTCGTCAACACGGAGTGGGCACTTAAAAAAACCCTGGAAAAGATTGCCGAGGCCTTCGATGCCATCGAAGACGAGTATTTCAAGGGGCGCAAGGAGGACGTCAAACACGTCGTCGATAGGATCCTGCACAACCTCGTGGAAGGGGAAACGAGCGCTATCGAAGAGATCGAGGAGAATATGATCGTCGTGGCCCATGATCTCTCCCCTGCGGATACGATACAGTTAAACCTCCAACGGGTCATCGGCTTCGTCACCGATATCGGAGGCAAGACCTCGCATACCGCCATTGTCTCTCGCTCCCTGGAGATACCGGCCGTCGTTGGGTTGGAAGACATCACGGCCTATGTGAGCGGCGGAGAGACGATCATCATCGATGGGACGGAGGGGGAGGTCATAGTCGATCCGTCGCCGGCGACCATCAAGCTCTATCACGTCAAGCAGCAACAATACCGCTATTTCGAGCGGGAACTCCTCAAGTATGCCCCGCTCAGGGCGGAGACCCAAGACGGGTATCACCTTACCGTGCAGGCCAATATCGAACTGATCGATGAGATCCCCTCGGTGATCCAGTACGGGGCCGAGGGGGTGGGGCTGTACCGCACTGAATACCTCTACTTGAACAGAAAGAGCCTCCCGGACGAGGAGGAGCACTTTGCCGTCTATAAGCGGCTCGCAGAGGAGGTGGCACCCTATTCCGCCACCATCAGGACCCTTGACCTGGGGGGGGATAAGTTTGCGTCCTATATCGAGCTGGCGGAAGAGATGAACCCCGCCATGGGGCTCAGGGCCATTCGTTTTTGTCTGCGGGAGCCGGAAGTTTTTAAGACGCAGCTCCGCGGGATCCTCAGGGCCAGCACCTATGGCAAGATCAAGATCTTGTTGCCTATGATATCCGGCGTAGAGGAACTGCGTGAGGTAAAGGGCATTTTAAAGGATGCCAAAGATGAGTTGAAGGGGAGGAAGATTGCCTTTGATCCGGAGATACCGCTGGGGGTCATGATCGAAGTCCCCTCCGCCGTCGTTATTGCCGATATCCTCGCGCGCGAGGCCGACTTCTTCAGCATCGGCACCAATGATCTCATCCAGTACTCTCTGGCCATCGATCGGGTCAACGAGCATGTCTCGTATCTGTACGAACCGCTCCATCCCGCTATTGTGCGCAATATCAAGCGGGTGGTGGATACTGCCCGCGCGGAGGGGATTGAGGTGGGGATCTGCGGGGAGATGGCCGCCGATCCCCTGTATACCCTTATCTTCTTAGGGTTGGGACTTGACGTCTTGAGCATGCACCCGATCGCCGTACCCGGGATAAAAAAGGTCGTGAGGAGATGCACCCGCACGGAAGGGGAGGCAGTGCTCAAGGAGGTTTTGCAATTTACAACGGCTAAAGATACGGAACTGTTTATCCGCCAAAAGATGGCGGAACGATTTCCAGAGGATTTTGCCCAATCTACGGAATAACAACAGAAGGAGGAACCACAAAGATGTCGATGACCAACTTTTTATTTACGTCCGAGTCGGTAACGGAGGGGCACCCTGATAAGGTCGCTGATCAGATATCCGACGCCATCCTCGATGCCATCATTAAGGATGACCCCCGGGGGAGGGTTGCCTGTGAATGTCTGGTGACCACGGGGCTTGCCTTTATCGCCGGGGAGATCACCACCGAGTGCTACGTGGAGATGCCGAAGATCGTCAGGGAGACCATCAAGGAGATCGGGTACAACGATTCCGCGATGGGCTTTGACTGGGAGACCTGCGCGATCATGACCTCTATCGACCAGCAATCCCCGGACATCGCCCAGGGGGTCAACAGCGAGGAGCAGGGGGCGGGGGATCAGGGGCTCATGGTCGGCTATGCGTGTAATGAAACGCCGGAGCTCATGCCCATGACTATTGCCTTTGCCCATGCACTGACCAAGCGGTTGGCCTACGTCCGCAAGGCCCATATCCTCGATTTCCTGCGCCCCGACGGCAAATCGCAGGTGACGGTGCAGTACATCGACGGGAAGCCGGCGCGCGTGGACGCCGTCGTCATCGCCGCCCAGCACACCCCGGATGTCAAGTACGATGTCCTCAAAGAGGGGATCATCGAGGAGGTGGTCAAACACGCCGTACCCGCGGGGCTCATGGACAAGGACACGAAATACTACATCAATACGACGGGGAGATTCGTAACCGGCGGCCCCCTGGCAGACTGCGGGATGACGGGGCGCAAGATCATCGTCGACACTTATGGCGGGCAGGGGAGGCACGGCGGCGGCGCCTTTTCCGGCAAGGACCCCTCCAAGGTGGACCGCAGCAGCTCCTACATGGCCAGGCACGTGGCGAAGAACATCGTGGCTGCCGGTCTGGCGGATGTCTGCGAGATCCAGATCGCCTATACCATCGGCAAGGCCGAGCCGGTCTCCATTATGCTGGATACCCGGGGCACGGGAAAGGTCCCGCCTGATAAACTGGCCAAGATCGTAAATGAGATATTCGATTTCCGGCCTGCGCAGATCATCAAATACCTGGACCTCCTGCGCCCCATTTATAAAAAGACGGCCTGCTACGGCCACTTCGGCAGGAGCGAGCCGGAATTTACCTGGGAGCAGATAAACAGGGTGGATGAGCTGAAAAAAGCAGCGGGGAAACTTTAAGAGTAGGATTCTAGGATTCAGGGATTCTAGGGTTCAAGTGAACCTCCCATTTCTCCTCTCCCCATGTGGGGAGAGGATGGAGTCCCGCTCCGCTTTGCATAAATCAGGGAATACGGGATGCC
>MGQT01000036.1:0-7032 GCA_001797935.1 Deltaproteobacteria bacterium RBG_16_54_18
GATTATTCGCTGGAAGAGGTCCAATTGGTTGAGGTCTTTTTGCTGTTGATAGCGGGTGACGAGGAAGAAGAGCTGGGTCTGCAGGGCATACCTTCGCCTGTCCTGATAGAACTTTTCCAAGAAGGGATTATCCTCCGTTCGTTCAAGGAGGAGATCGCCAGCCAACGCCGTGGCCAGCATCCGGGCAAGCGTCGTCTTCCCGACGCCGATGGGTCCCTCCACTGCGATGTATCTCTTTTCCCCTTCCATAAAAATACTATTCTCGCCAGCTGTCTTACGATTTCTCGATTGGAAAAGCGGCCTTTACGTTAGCATAGCTTTATACTCGTGTCCATCCCGGTTAAAGATGAGTTTACTAGCTGGTCCGCCTACAAATTAAATTACAATTTAAAAATATTAAGTTCATCGTTACCCGGATTCCGCTCAGCGCGGGCTATTTGCAGTTAAGCTTAGAGATCGCCGTCGAAAACATCGCGGACAGCTGCCCATCCTTAACAAGAAAAGATACGTAAAAGTAACAAAAAGAAACAAAAAAGCCTCTAAAAGGCTTGGCACGTATGTGAAAAAAACAAGAAAGATTTCGCGGCAAAAATAGGATTGACAAAAAACTGTCCCTTGTGTTAAAGGTTTCTAGCTTCAAGGGAGGTATGGATGGGTTCCTTACGAGTAAATCAAAAGGGGGGACAGGGTGTGTGTTGTCAGCTACCTCTCCCGCCTTTTTGTTATCGGTTCATTGAGCCTGCGATGCCATCTTTTGTCACAGGAAAATCCGAGAGAGGGGAGGAAACAAAGACATGAAGGTAACGCGACGGGATTTTTTCAAGATCTCAGGGGCGACGGCGGCAGGTCTCTATGCCAGCCAGTTAGGGTTTGATTTGTCCCCTGCCTCTGCCTATGCCGCCACCCTACGCATCAAGGGGGCCAAGGAAACGACCACCATCTGCGCTTACTGCGCGGTGGGGTGCGGGATCATCTGTCACACGAGCGGCGGCAAGGTGATCAACACCGAGGGAGACCCGGATCATCCCATCAATCAAGGCTCCCTGTGCGCCAAAGGGGCTGCCCTCTATCAGTGGGTGAACAACCCGAACAGGGTCTCCACGCCCCTGTACCGGGCCCCGGGGAGCGCCGGTTGGAAGAAGGTCTCCTGGGATTGGGCCTTGACCGAGATCGCGAAGCGGGTCAAGGATGCCAGGGATCAGGGGTTTGTCAAGGCTAATGCCAAGGGTCAGGTGGTGAACAGGACGGAGAACATCGCCCACATCGGGTCCGCCGCTTTGGACAACGAGGAGTGCTGGACCATACAGGCCATGATGAGGTCCCTGGGGCTCGTCTATATCGAGCACCAGGCGCGTATCTGACACAGCGCTACGGTAGCGGCTCTGGCAGAGTCGTTCGGACGTGGCGCCATGACCAACCACTGGATCGATCTCGCGAACAGCGATTGCATCCTGATCATGGGGAGCAACGCCGCCGCAAACCACCCCATCTCCTTTAAATGGGTGACCAAGGCGGTGGAGAAGGGAGCAACCCTCATCTCCGTCGATCCCCGCTTTACCCAGACCTCAAGCAAGGCGAACATCTATGCGCCCCTCAGATCCGGCACCGACATCGCCTTTCTGGGCGGGATGATCAAGTATATCCTGGACAAAGACCTTTACTTTAAAGAGTACGTTGTCGAGTATACTAACGCCTCGTACATCTTGGCAGAGAAGTACGATTTTAAAGACGGGCTCTTTGCCGGCTACAATCCAAAAACTAAGAGCTACGACAAGAGTTTTTGGGCCTTTGAGATGGATGAGAAGGGTATCCCCAAGAAGGATAAGGGACTCAGGGATGAGCGATGCGTCTTCCAGCAGCTCAAAAAACACTACACGCGCTACACCCTCGATACGGTGTCGGCCATTACCGGTACCCCCAAGGACCTCCTGGTCAAGGTCTATGAGGCCTACGCGAAGACAGGAAAGCCTGATAAGGCCGGTACGATCATGTACGCCATGGGCTGGACCCAGCATACGGTCGGTGTACAGAATATCCGCACCATGACCATGATCCAGCTCCTCCTGGGCAACATGGGGGTGGCCGGCGGCGGTGTCAATGCCCTCAGGGGGGAGTCCAACGTGCAGGGCTCCACGGACCATGGCCTGCTTTTCCATATCTTGCCGGGATATCTGTCCACCCCCAGCCCCCAGTGGCCGAAGCTTGATGACTACCTCAAGAGGAGACCCAAGAGCAGTGACCCCTTGAGCGCCAACTGGTGGCAGAATGAGCCGAAGTATATGGTGAGCTTCCTCAAATCGATGTTCGGGGATGCAGCCACCGCTGCCAACGAGTTCGGCTATCAGTGGCTCCCCAAGGTGGATGTCGGGGTCGACTATTCCTGGTTGAGCCTCTTCGATGCCATGTATAAGGGGAAATTCACCGGCTTCTTCGCCTGGGGCCAAAACCCCGCCTGCTCCAGCGCCAACGCCAACAAAACCAGGCAGGCCTTGGGCAAGCTCAAATGGCTGGTGAACGTCAATATGTTCGAGAACGAGACCGGCTCCTTTTGGAAGGGCCCTGGCATGGATCCTGCGAAGGTCAAGACCGAGGTCTTCTACCTTCCCTGTGCCGTCTCGGCGGAAAAGGAAGGGTCGATCAGCAACTCCGGGCGCTGGATGCAGTGGCGTTATGCAGCAGCTAAGCCTTTTGGACAGGCTAAGCCTGACGGTGACATCATCGTCGAACTGTTCGATAAGATACGGGGACTCTATAAAAAGGAGAGGTGGATCTTCCCCGAGCCGATTCTCAACCTCAAGTGGGATTACACCACCAAGGGGAGGTTTGATCCCCATAAGGTGGCAAAGGAGATCAACGGCTACTACCTGAAGGACGTCACCATACAAAACACTACCTACAAAAAGGGGAGCCTTGTGCCTGGCTTTGCATCCTTGCAGGCCGACGGCTCCACCTCCTCCGGTTGCTGGATCTACTGCAACTCCTACACGGATAAGGGGAACATGGCGGCCCGCAGGGGCTTGAAAGACGCCTCGGGCATCGGGCTTTTTGCCGAGTGGGCGTGGTGCTGGCCGGTCAACCGCCGTATCATCTATAACCGCGCCTCAGTGGATCGTTTTGGCAAACCCTGGGCACCCAAAAAACCGGTCATCAGCTGGGACGGCTCCAAGTGGGTCGGTGACGTGCCTGACGGTGCATGGCCTCCCCTGGCCAACGCCGATGGGTCACCCAACCCCAATTCCAAGTATCCCTTTATCATGAAACCCGACGGCTTCGCCGCCATCTTCGGACCTGGCCTGGCAGACGGGCCTTTCCCCGAGCACTATGAGCCTTTGGAGTGCCCGGTAGATCGCAACCTGATGAGCTCACAGTTCATCAACCCCACGGTGCGGGTGTACGAAACCGATATGGATAAGTTCTTCACGTGTGATCCGCGTTACCCGTTTGTAGGCACCACCTACCGGGTAACCGAGCATTGGCAGACCGGCATTATGACCCGGTGGCAGCCGTGGCTGCTTGAAGCGGAGCCCCAGCAGTTCTGCGAGATGAGTGAAGAGCTGGCGCAACTGAGGGGCATTAAGAATGGGGAGAAGGTCACCGTAGAGTCCGCCCGCGGCAAGGTGACGGCGATAGCCATCGTGACCAAGCGGTTTAAGCCGATGCTCATCATGGGCCAGCAGATACATCAGATTGGTCTTCCCTGGTGCTATGGCTGGGTGCACCCCAAAGACGGTGGTGACTCATCGAACCTATTAACCCCATCGGTGGGCGACCCCAACACACGCATACCCGAGACCAAGGCGTTCATGGTGAACGTGCGCAAGGCATAAAGGAGGTAATCCCATGGCTGATAAGACATTCTTTATCGATACCACGCGGTGCACTGCTTGTCGCGGCTGTCAGATAGCGTGTAAGGAGTGGAACCAAAACCCGGCTACCAAGACCAAGAACTGGGGGAGTCATCAGAATCCCGAGGATCTCTCCTTTGTGACGTACAAGCTTGTTCGCTTCTCCGAGGTGGTCTCGGGTGGAGCGCTTCGTTGGTACTTCTTCCCTGATCAGTGCCGCCATTGTGTGGAGCCGCCGTGCAAAGATGCCGCCGAGGCCCTGGGTTATAAAAAGGCCATCATGCGGGATGCGGCAACGGGTGCGGTGCTGTTTAATCAAACGGCGAAGGTAAAGGCGAAGGACTTTGAACAGATCAAGGAAGCCTGTCCCTTCAATATCCCCCGATATGCTCCGACAAAGATGGTTATGGCTAAATGCACCATGTGCATAGACCGCGTCTCCAACGGGCTTTTGCCCGCCTGTGTCAAGACCTGTCCCACGGGCGCCATGAACTTTGGCGATCGCAGTCAGATGCTAACCTTGGCCGATAAGCGTGTGAGGGAACTGAAGGCTCAATATCCTAAGGCTCAAGTCCTTAACGCCAAGGATGTTCGCACCATCTATCTGATTATCGATGACTCTGTGAGGTACCACAAGTTTGCCAAGGGTCAGGGTCCGGCAGGGATGACACGAATCATGGCCATGAATAAGCTCATCAGTCCCCTGATGCGTATGGCGGGATTAAAGGGCTAATCTTATTTTCATGAAACATCGTTGATGGGCTTGTCCTGAGGAGTATCTCCTCAGGACAAGCCCTTTCTTTATTGAGGTGGATACGGTAGTATACATGGCATAGAAGGGAGAGGAGTAACTCGTATGGTAGAATCGCTGGATATGATTAAGGAACGAATAACGCAATTTCAACAAGCAATGCCTTACTGCCGGGAGATCCTTGATTTCTACGCCCTGATTCTGGAGGAACAGGCGCGGATTCGCCCTCAGTTGAAGATTACCGTGCCCGTCGTCAGCAAGAAACTACTGAGTTCCAGGTTGGATAAAGGCCTTTCGCTGCTGGGCAAAGAGGGATTTGCAATAGATCTGGATGTAGCACAAAAACTCTTTTATATCCTGAGCGAGATCGGGCAACGATCGACCCCGAAGATGGGCGCGGAGATTCCAAGGATTACAGAAGCGGCAGAGCGAGGGACATTAGTGTTGAGAGAGCTGCTCAGCAGACACTATGATATGGACCATCTCAACCAAGCAGCGGAGCGATGTGGTGTAGACAAGGGGATCCTCTCGTTCTTGATCCATGCCAGTGTCAAGCCTTCCCTCGATGCCCAGATGGAACAGTTGAAGGGTGATCTCAAGCTGGAAGAGTGGCTGCAGGGACAGTGTCCCCTGTGCGGGTCTGGTCCCCAGATGGCACAGTTGAGGGATGAGGGGGGGGAACGGTATCTCCAGTGCTCTTTTTGCGGTTGCCAGTGGCGCTGGGAGCGGATAGGCTGCCCCTATTGTAACAACAAGTCATTTGACTCCCTGCATTACCTTTATTCTGAAGCAGAGGAGGCCTATCGAGTTGACCTTTGTGATGCTTGCAAAGGCTACCTGAAGACGGTTGATGCCCGCAAGCTCGATTATGAGCCCTCTTTGGACCTCGAAGATATCGTTACCATTCACCTCGACATCCTGGCTCTGGAGAAGGGGTACCGGAGACCTGTTGCCACTCCCTGGAGTCCTCTCACCGATTCATGTCAGGAAAAATCATAGAGAAATGTTTTACCGTACTTAATAGCTAGGGACGCAACACAGCACATTACCGGTGGCCGTCGAGGGCACCGATGATTGTTTTGTCGACGATACCCTGGCGGCCGCTGTGGCTCCTATTCTCGATTACGGGGTGAACAATGGGAGAGCGGTGCCGGAACAAGTACGGAGGGTGAACGAGGCAGACGCAGGTGAGCGCAATCGGGGGGGGTAATCCTCCGTGCGATACGATATTGCCAGTATGCTGTTACGCTGCGAGGCCAACGAATGCGGAAAAGAGTGGTGATATTTTTTATCACGGCCGTTTTCCTCGTTGCGATGACGACGCTGTCCGTCCGGGCAGATAGTGCAAAGGTTACCATCATCTACAGCAATACCATTACGGCGCAGGTCGTGCCGGTGGGGTGCGGGCTTCCAAGGCCGGCGGTATAGCCAGACGGGCAACGGTCATACGGGAGGCCAGGCAGGAGGGGGAATCTCATCTTTCCCACAAACATTGATCCTTCCCTCCTCGTTTCCCAAAAAAAAGAGGCCGCGCGGCACGCCCAATTGCTCATTGATTGCTTCAACCGCATGGGGTGCGACGCGGTGGGCATCGGGATCGGGGAATTCAGACTCGGTGCTAAAGATTTTATCGCCTTACACAGAAAGGTCCAGTTTCCCTTTCTTTCCGCCATTGTAACCTTATTGGAGGGGCAGCAGGGGCCTCTCCAGACGAAAAGAAAAAAATCGAGGCAGAGCTTCTGGAACTGAAAAAAGGAAATAGCTATCACAACGAGTTCATTGCGCTCTCAGCGAATGTCCGGGAAGAGCAAGGGATAAAGAAATTTATCCGGGATTTCAGGTCAAAGAAAGGGGAACTGGAAAAGGGGTGCAAATAGAACGAGATAGCCAGGCTTAGTCTTGCAATGTCAGACCAGTCATGGGAAAGGAGGGAAGCGCCAAAGGCATTGCTTGTCTTTTTTTTAAACCTCCCTCGTGCCCGTAATCTCCGTGACCTTCCTGGCATCGAACTTACCGTCCGCTGACTGTCCCAGAGATCTATCTGCGTTTACTGTCTTCTATCTTTGTCTCTTTCATAGGGCAGTTCTTGTGACAGCCCGAACAACATGAACCTTTGCCAGAAAAGGTTCTCTTCAAATACCTTACCACAAAAAAAAGCATTCCAGCCAATATAGCAATAAGGATGATATATTGAAGCATTTTTCACCTCAAAAGTTAAAAGGTTTTAGGTGCTCCTCACTTTACCCAAGTCCGAGAAGCATTCCTCCCTGGTAGACGACAAAGGCCAGGCACCAGGCCAGGCAAAGGGCATAGCCGACGGCAAAGGCCGTCCACCGCCAGGACCCTGTCTCCCGCCGAATAGCGGCCACCGTGGCGAGGCAGGGGGTATAAACCAAGATAAAGATCATAAAGGCATAGCCGATCAACGGCGTCATG
>MGQT01000036.1:7044-7766 GCA_001797935.1 Deltaproteobacteria bacterium RBG_16_54_18
TGGCCTCCTGAATGGCGGCGCGCAGGGTCTCGCTCTTCTCTCCACTCTCTCTCCCCACCTGATAGAGGACCCCGAAGGTGCTCACCACGATCTCCTTGGCCACAAAACCGGTGAGCAGGGCAACGCCCCCCCTCCAGTCAAAACCGAGGGGGCGCAAGACCGGCGCCATGACCTTTCCCAGCCTCCCCAAATAGCTCTTCTCCTGGAATTCCCTTTTTCTGATGATCTCCACCTCAGCGATCTTCTGATCCCTTTCCTTGGCGAGCAACTCTGTCTTTTCTGGGGCAGCGTCTTGGATGGAGGTCGCATACTCCTCCTGGATGCGGCGCTCTTCATTGACATAATCCCTTGAATACTCTGCCTGCTGGGGAAAGGAGCTGAGGGCCCACACGACGATTGACCCGATCAGGATCACGCCCCCCATCTTTTTGATGAAGATGGAGCCGCGCTCCCACATATGGATGAGGGTACCTTTGATGGTCGGCATGCGGTACGGGGGGAGCTCCAGCACAAAGGGAGCGATCTCCCCCCTGAAAAGGGCCCGCTTGAAGATCTGCCCCGTGATGATGGACAGGGCAATGCCGATGATATAGAGAGAAAAGATGACGTTCCCTGCCCGCGCCCCAAACAGGGCCCCGGCGATGAGGACATAGACGGGGAGCCTGGCGCTACAGCTGATCAACGGGATGATCAAGATAGTGAGGATTCTATCCCTCCTGCTT
>MGQT01000037.1:0-3107 GCA_001797935.1 Deltaproteobacteria bacterium RBG_16_54_18
TATCACGGCAGCTTATGCGGATCGGCATAAGAACCTTCCAGCTTGAGGAGCTAGGTATAAACCTTGATCGCTTTTTGTATGGATTATGGAGTGTACCTCTGACATAATTCCCCCCAGGGTTCGGGAACGATAAAAGGCTAGCATCTTTTTTCCGAGAATGTCAAGTTTCAGAATGTCTCAAATCAGGGCACTGCCTTTTTCTACTTGCCATTGACCTATGGTCTCCACTGTGATAAACGGAACAAAGCCATGGGAACAGATACCAAGGTCATTATCTTCGACTGTGACGGCGTACTGTTTGATTCGAAGGATGCAAACATCGCTTTTTACAACCAGATCCTCGCCGCTGTCGGTCTCGCTCCGATGACGGCGGAGGAGGTCGCCTACGTGCACGTCAGCACGGCGGCAGAGGCCCTGGGATATCTTCTCACGCGGAGGCAGCTGGAGCGCGTCGAGGAGGTCTTGGCCAATCGCCCTGCGGTAGACTATACTCCTTTTATCGGCCTCATGCGGATGGAACCCCACGTACAGGAGCTGTTGGGCGTCTTGCCGCGCGACATGAAGCGGGCAATCGCGACTAACCGTTCCTATACCATCGGGGATGTCCTCAGCACGCATGGTTTGTCCACAGAGTTCGACCTGGTGGTCTCCGCCCTGGATGTAGAAAGGCCCAAGCCCCACCCCGAGGCCCTGCTCAAGATCCTGCGCCATTTTGCCTGCTCGCCGAAAGAGGCCCTGTTTGTGGGAGATTCCGAGACGGATCAGATATCCGCCCAAGGTGCCGGGGTTCCCTTTATTGCCTATAAAAACAAAACGCTCGAGGCCGATTATCATATTGAAGATCTCTTAGAAATCGCAGAAATAATTAAATAAAAGGGTTCACGGGTCCAAGGGTCCTAGGTTTCAAGTAAAGGCGCTTATTCTTATCTTCACTCGACCCCTAGAACCCTCGCATCCTGTGTCGCTATTCCCGCTTCGGGATCTGGCCAAAGGGCCACCTCTTGTCTTCACTCGAATCCTTGCATCCTTGAACCCTCGAATCCTTCTTTTTCCCTCGTATGGACAGGGTCTCTCATCCTATGATACCGTATCATCCATGAAGCAGAACAAGATTGCCTATCTTGATTGTTTCGCCGGTGTGAGCGGCGATATGGTTTTAGGCGCGCTGCTCGACCTCGGCCTCCCTGCGGAGGTCCTGACGGAGGGGTGGCAAATGCTGGGGTTGAAGGGGGTCGAGATTAAACATCAGCGGGTCCAGCGCGGCGGATTAACCGGCGTGCACGTGGAGGTTACGGAGCAAGGGAAGAGTGCGCTTAAGGACTACGGTGAAATGCGGCAGGTGATCAATGGCAGTGCGCTTCCTGCAGGTGTCAAGGAGCAGGGCTTAAAGATCTTACAGGCGCTGGCCCAGGCAGAGGCCGCGATCCACGGCGTGGCGATTGACAAGGTCCATTTCCATGAGATCGGGGGTATTGATACCATCGTCGATGTTGTCGGGGCTGCCTTGGGAATCGCGTATTTCAATTGGAAAAAAATCATCTGTTCCCCCCTTCCCCTAGGGAGGGGGTTTGTGGATGCAGGGCATGGCAGACTGCCGCTTCCCGCGCCTGCAACCATGGCCTTGCTCAAAGGGGTGCCTATTACCCCCGCTGCTGCGGAGGGAGAGACCGTCACCCCGACAGGCGCAGCCATCGTCACCACGCTGGCCTCAGCGTTCGGCCCGGTGCCTGCCATGGAGGTCACGGGTATCGGGTACGGCGCCGGCACCAGGGATCCACACGATGTTCCCAATCTCTTGCGGATCATCCACGGCATACGGACGGAGGAGAAGGCTGAAGACGTATGGGTCCTCGAGGCGGACGTGGATGATATGATTCCAGAGCTCTTACCTTATCTCACCCAGCTCCTGCTCAAAGAGGGGGCTGTGGATGCCTCGGTGATCCCGATCCAGATGAAGAAGGGGAGGCCGGGCTTTACCATCCGCTGCCTTGCAACTGCCGCGCTGCGGGAGAAATTAGCGCAGCTCATCTTGCGGGAATCCACTACCCTCGGTGTCAGGCAGTATCCGGTTGAGCGCGTAATTCTTGCCCGCGAGGAGCGGGAAGTGGAGACCGCGTATGGCACAATCAAAATAAAGGTGGCCTTTGACAGCAAGGGGAAGGTCATCAACCTGATGCCGGAATACGAAAGCTGCCGCCAGGCAGCAGAGGCAAAGCAGGTCCCGCTCAAAGAGGTATACCAGGAGGCCATCGGCAAGGGCAGGGAAGCGGTTAAACACGAGGCCTGATGATTTCCTGGAACTGAGAGGTTAGTCTCATGATTAGACGAATCATTACCAAATTCAAAAATTCTTAATCAATAAGGAATCAAATTGGTACCTGCAATTGTAAAAGACGGGAAAGTTTTTATAAAAACATGCCAGAATACCCCCCAGCGCTGCCGGGGGGATGAACGGCCTCTCCTCTCCCCTGGGGGGAGAGGGTAAGGGTGAGGGGGAAATGATCCTATCATCACCCCCACTGTGTCGCTTAGTGACACATCCCGGATTCCATATTTCGTATCAAAGCGGAGCGGGACTTAATCCTCCCCCATCAAGGGGGAGGAGAGTTTTTAAAGAATTAGATGCCCCGCAGCTCTGCTGCGGGGTGCTTCACTCAACCCTTTGCCGGTGTTAATAATAAAGAGAAACATCATCCTTATTCCCCTTGGTAAGGATGTCTATAGCCATCTATTGCCTGATATAAGTACAAATTGACAAAAATCATAGAACGCTCTATAGTGTGGTTACACAGGGTGGTACCCCAGGGGCATTGATAATATGGAAAGCTTCGGTTCGTATCTCAAGAGCGCGCGCGAAGCGAAAAAGATCTCTTTACCCGCAATCAGCCGGGCCACGAAGATCCGTCGCGCCATCTTGGAGGACATCGAGCGGGATCGCGGGTCGTTTCTCCTCCCCGAGGTGGTGATCAAGAACTTTATCGAGGCCTACGCCCGCTGTGTCGGATTGAACCCCAAGGAAGCGCTTGCACGCTATGCGCAGTGGCGAAAGGCGAGCCGCGCGGCGCCTGTGGAAGAAGCCCCGGTAATGGAAGAACCGAAGGTCCCCC
>MGQT01000037.1:3143-10942 GCA_001797935.1 Deltaproteobacteria bacterium RBG_16_54_18
CCGTCATCATCCTTGTTGCAATCCTGGTTTTCTCGGGACACTCCCCGCAGGAAGGTACGCAGCAGACAACGCCCACGAAGGGGGCCGCAAGTCAAAAAAAAGCGGTTCCCCCCCCGGAGTCTGTGCGCACTGCCGATGCGCGCCCTGCGGCAACAAGGCAGGCGTCTGGAGAAAAAGTTTCTTTCCCTGCTGGGCGTGAACATACTCTCATCATCAAGGCCTCGGAGCGCACGTGGATACAAGTACAGGAAGGATCATCCGCTCCCATGGATGTTATCCTCTACGCGGGGGATAGCTATACCCGAAAAAGCTCTTTCCCCCTGGCGATTTTGATCGGGAACGCGAGCGGGGTACAAGTAACCTTTGACGGCAAGGTACTGGGGGGGCTGGGAGAAGCGGGGGAGGTGGTACGGCTCAAACTTCCTCTTGCGGAAGAGGGGTAAGGATTATGGCGGCATTACTGGTGAATACGCAAAGGCAGGATTTTCCCTTTGTCATGCAGCTCAATTGCCTTGCTGCCACAGCAGGCGCAGCCTACCATGGAGAACCTCAGATCTCCCTCCATCAGTTCGACGTTCTCTAAACCGTGCAGGGTCTTGTCTTCCGGCTCTCCCATGATCTCTACCACCTCTTCGAGATCATCAAGTTCTACTTCCAGGACCTTCTGTATGGAACACCACATGTTGAAATGCAGGGTGTTCCCACACCTGAGACATTTGGCCATTGTTTCACTCCCTGCTGTTGCGTAAGGTACACTCTCTATCATAGAATAGGATATCTTGCAAGCGAATCGTTATTCCTTCTCTTTGACAGGAAGCGCCGGTCTGAGGTATTAAAAGGTGAGGAGGGCCACCTCCGGCTTCGGTTTAACCAATGGATGTCATCATTACCCATATCAATGCGGATTTTGACGCCCTGGCGTCCATGCTGGCGGCGCACAAGCTCTACCCGGAGGCAAAACTGGTGTTTCCCGGCTCCCAGGAGAAGAGCCTGCGGGACTTCTTTGTCCGTTCCACCTTTTATATCTTAGCGGCAGATCGTATAAAGGATATCCCCTTTCAAGAGATAACGCGACTCATCTTGGTGGATACCAGGCAACGGTCGCGTATCGGAAGATTCGCCGAGATCGTCGACAGCCCCACGGTAGAGCTCCATATCTACGACCACCATCCCCCCTCGACGGACGACATGAGGGGTATCGTCGAGGTCATCAAAGAACAGGGGGCCACCATTACCATTCTCGTTGAGCTCTTGCGGGAGCGCGGCATCGCCCTTACCCCCGACGAGGCAACCATTATGATGCTGGGGCTCTACGAGGACACGGGCTCACTCACGCATAGCTCCACCACGGCAGATGATTTTACCGCTGCGGCCTATCTCCGTGCGCAGGGGGCCAACCTCAATATCATCGCCGACATGATTACCAAAGAGTTGAGCGCCGAACAGGTTTTTTTGCTCAACGACCTTATTAGCTCGGCAGAGCGGTATGACATCCGGGGGACCGACGTGGTGATCACCACCGGCTCTTCCGATCGGTATATCGGAGACGGGGCCGTCGTCGTTCAAAAGCTGAAGGACATGGAGAACTTAAATTGTGTCTTCGCCTTGATCAGGATGGGAGATCGGATCTATCTTATCGCCCGCAGCAGGGTGGTAGAGATCAACGTGGCTGAGGTGGCGGTCGCATTCGGCGGCGGGGGACATGCCACCGCGGCTTCCGCCACCATTAAGGATTTAACCATGGTCGAGGCCAAGGAGCGGTTGCTCGGAGTCCTGCATGAGGTCGTCAAGCCGAAGGTGCGGGCGCGGGACATCATGATACGGCCTCTTACGACCATTCAGCGAGATGTGACGCTCAAAGAGGTCCAGGGGATATTGGCGAGATACTATACGATCGCGGTGCTTCCGGTCCTGCAGGAGGAAGCGTTGGTGGGCTTGATCTCGCGGCCGGTAGTGGAGCGGGCCATGCTCCACGGTCTCGGCGATATGAAGGTTGAAGAATATATGACCACGGATTTTGCCGTGGTTGGGCCCGATACCTCTTTACGGGAGGTGCAAGGGCGTATCGTCGGGGAAAACCAGCGATTTCTGCCGATTGTAGATCAGGGGAGACTGATCGGCGGGATCACCAGGACGGACCTCCTGCGCGCGCTGCACGATGCAAGCACCCCGACCCCGCTTGTCCCCGATACCAAGAAACGCAAAAACGTCACCGCGCTCATGGAAGAACGGCTGCCGCCCGCCGTGATCTCCCTCTTTCGGGAATTGGGCGAGGTGGGGGAGGAACTGGGGTACCGGCTCTACGCCGTGGGCGGCTTCGTGCGGGACCTGCTCGTGCACAAGGAGAACCACGATATCGATTGCGTGGTGGAGGGGGATGGGGTCCACTTTGCCCAGGTCTTCGGCGCCAAGCGCAACTGCCGCGTGAAGGTGCATAAAAAAATGAAGACCGCCACCCTCTCGTTCCCGGACGGGTACAAGCTCGATGTGGCCACGGCGAGGATGGAATACTACGAACGCCCTGCCGCGCCGCCGACCGTAGAGCTCAGCAGCATCAAGATGGACCTCTTTCGTCGGGATTTTACGATCAACACCCTGGCCATCGAGTTACGGCCTGCTGCCTTCGGCCAACTCCTTGATTTCTTCGGCGGACAGCGGGATCTCAAAGAAGGGGTGATCAGGGTCATGCACAACCTCAGCTTTGTCGAGGACCCCTCGCGCATCTTCCGCGCCATCCGTTTTGAACAGCGATTCGGCTTTCACCTCGGGAAACACACCGCGCATCTCATGCGCAACGCCGTCTCTATGGGTTTTTTGGAGCGATTGAGCGGGGCACGGCTCTTTTCCGAGCTGGAGCTGATCTTGCGGGAACGAAACCCCCTTCCTATTTTAGAGCGGATGGCGGAATTGGGGCTGCTCGCCGTCTTTCACCCCGGCTTGCAGCATGAGGCAGGTACCAAGGCCCTCCTTGCCCGGATCTCTGAGGTGATCAACTGGTTCGATCTCCTCTTCCTCGAGGGGGGGTATTACCGATGGATAGTCTATCTTCTCGGTTTGGCCGATCAATTGACGTCGGCTGGGTTGGAGGAAATGAGCAAGCGACTCTCGCTTTCCCCCCGCTACCGCAAGCGGCTGCTCGATGGGGCGCGAGGGGGGACGGAGGCGTTGTCGCGGGCACACCGCAGGCGGATGACCCCCAGGGAGATCTATATCCTCTTTAAGCCGCTTTCGACTGAGGCCCTGCTTTTTATCATGGCCAAGACGGAAGAAGAGGGGATAAAAAAGGCAATTTCCCTTTTTTTCACGACGCTCAATGTCATGCAGGTGAACCTGCGGGGAAAAGACCTGCTGCAGCTGGGTATTAAACCCGGTCCCCGGTATCGCGAAATCCTTGATGCCCTCCTCCTTGCGCGCCTCGAAGGTAAGGTCAAGACCAAAGCGGATGAGCTGGCGTATGTGAAGGCTTATTATATATAGAGAGAAAATCTTCACCCTCTTCCTCTCCTCCGGGCGGAAAAGGAGGCTAATGAATTTTCATTGTCATGAGGAGGATTCGCGAGTGATGATACTATCATGAGGGATTTATTTTGTTTGGCGCGTTTGACTTTATTACCCTCCTCTGATACGGTAAGCAGAAATTTATGCGTTGACGGAGCGAGAGAGACGGGATGAAAAAGAAACGGGTATTGAGCGGTATGCGTCCTACCGGCAAGACCCACCTGGGACATCTTCACGGTATCCTGGAAAACTGGCGCGACCTGCAGGACGAGTATGAATGTTTTTATTTTGCGGCTGATTGGCATGCCTTAACGTCCGAGTACAAAAACACCGCTCTTATCAAAGAGAGTCTGACGGAGATGATCATCGACTGGATGAGCGTCGGGATCGATCCCCAGCGCAGTACGCTCTTTGTCCAGTCGTGGATCAAGGAGCATGCGGAGCTTCACCTCCTCCTCTCGATGATTACCCCCCTCGGTTGGCTGGAGCGTAACCCGACCTTCAAGGAGCAGCAAGAAGAGCTCGCAGAAAAAGAGGTGAATACCTACGGTTTTTTCGGCTACCCCGTGCTACAGGCCGCCGATATCCTTATGTACAAGGGTAATTACGTGCCGGTCGGCAAGGACCAACTCCCCCATCTTGAGATCACCCGAGAGATAGCCCGCCGTTTTAACTACCTTTATCAGGAGGTGTTCCCGGAGCCCGAGGCGCTGCTCACCGAGGTCCCCAATCTGGTCGGGACCGATGGGAGGAAGATGAGCAAGAGTTACCATAACGCGATCTACCTTTCGGATTCCGATGTCGAGCTTGCTGCCAAGATCGAGCAGATGGTCACCGATCCCCAGCGGGCATACCGCAAGGATCCCGGAGACCCGGATGTGTGCAACCTGTTCCCGTATCACCGCATCCATACCGAAGCCGCGGTCGTCGCGAACATTGACACGCAGTGTCGCTGCGCCGGTATCGGGTGCAGGGAGTGCAAGCAAATCTTGATCAAGCGGGTGCAGGAATTTCTCGCCCCCATCCAGGAGAAGCGACAATACTACCTTACCCACCGGAGCGAGGTAGAGGAGATCATACAGGCAGGAACGGGGAGGGCGCGGAAGGTTTCCCAGCACACCATGGCCGAGGTGCGGGACGCGATGAGGATATAAGATTTATGGACGGCATGGAAGGATATACGGTCAAGGTCGATGTCTTTGAAGGGCCGCTGGACCTCTTGCTGCATCTCATCAAGCAAAATCAACTTGATATCTATGACATACCCATTGCCCTGGTTACCGAACAATATCTGGAGTATATCAGGATCATGAAGGCCCTCGACCTCACCGTCGCCGGAGAATTCCTGGTAATGGCGGCGACGCTTATGTATATCAAGTCCCGGATGCTCCTCCCCGCGCCGAGCGAAGAAGTAGAAGAGGAGGGAGAAGACCCACGGGCGGAGCTTATCCAGCGCCTCGTAGAGTATAAGAGATTCAAGGAAGCGGCTATCCATCTCTCGCACCAGGCGCTGCTCGGGGTCGATGTCTTCATCAGGCCTGCCGAGGAAATCGAGGTTGATACGGGAGAGATCGCGGCGGACCTCTTCCATCTCATCGATGCCTTGCGCGCGCTCCTTGAGCGCGAAGAGGTCAAGGACTTTCATGAAGTCACCCTGGAACTCGTAACCTTACGGGAGCGGATGCGGGAGCTCTATGAGCGGTTTCAGGGGACGAAAGAGGCGGTGTCCTTTTTTTCCCTTTTTACCGGTTCCTCCCGGGAGGAACTGATCGTCACGTTCCTCGCCCTTTTGGAGCTGGTAAAATCGGGAATGCTGCGGGCCTATCAGCGCGAGGTCTTTGGCCCTCTCTGGGTGACCCGCGCGGCAATCGCAACTGCTTAGAAGGAGTAGATATGAAACGTTTGATAGTGAGTTTGACGGTGCTCGTGCTGGTGCTCTCTGTGGGGAGCGCCGGCTGGGGGCAAAAACCCTTGTCGGTGATCGGCAAGAGCGAACAGAGCGAACAGGTGCCCAATCCCACCTTGGATATGGCCATTAAGGACGGACTCGCTAAAGCGGTGGCGGAGGTGGTGGGGAGTATGGTTTCTCTCCAGGATATACAGAAGAAGCAGGAACTCTTGTCCAAGGAGTTTTTGCAGAATACGGAGCCATACATTCTCAGCTATTCCATCGCAGATAAGACGGTGCTCCCTACCGGCTATCAGGCTGCGCTTGAAGTCCTCGTCGATACGAGGGGGGTTGAAAAGCGATTGGCCTCACTGGGGTTGCTGCGGGAGCGGGATGAAGGGTCGCGCCTCAGGGAGGTTCGTTTGTCGATCTCCGGCGTCACCAGTTATCAGAGTTATGTTGCGATCGAGCGGCTGCTCGCTGAGGATACCGAAGTACAGGACTTTGCCATTGCCGAGATGGGTCCTACCCTGTTCATCTGGAAGGTGATGATGCGGGGTGATGCCGGGAGGTTAACCGCGCGGTTTCTCGCCGCTGACTTCGACGGCCTCAAGGCCAGGGTGATAACCGCGGAGCGTGAGCGGGTGGAGTTGGGTTTATCACGCTGAGGCGTTTTCTCACAAAGAGAGGTGGCTTATGAAGAAAAATCCGGTCATCATTGGACTCATCGTCATTGGGGTCATCATGGTGGTCTTTATCGGCGCGATTGTCCTGTTGACCCTGCTCTTTCGCAGCGAGACCCCCTCTTTTACGGCAGGGGCCAGGGTGGGGGTGGTAGAGATCACGGGCGTCATATCAGACTCCAGGGATATTATCAGAGAGATCAATACGTTTGCCCAGGATAGCGGCGTCAAGGCCATTGTCCTGCGTATCGACTCCCCAGGCGGAGGCGTCGGGGCGTCCCAGGAGATCTACCGGCAGGTGGTGAAGGCCAGGGAGGTAAAACCGGTCGTGGCCTCGTTTGGCGGGGTGGCTGCCTCAGGGGGGTACTATGTCGCCTGCGGCGCGGAAAAGATCGTGGCCAATCCAGGCACCATCACGGGGAGCATCGGCGTGGTGATGCAATTTGCCAACCTGGAAGAGCTCTTCAAAAAGATCGGCTACAAGGGGTATGTGCTCAAAAGCGGCACCCACAAAGATATCGGCTCACCTCTCAGGGAGATGACTGTTGAAGAGAAGGAGTTATTGCAGGCAGTGATCGACAACGTCCACCAACAGTTTATCAGGGCGGTGGCCGAGGGGAGGAAGCTGCCTCTGGAAAAGGTAGCGGCCATTGCCGACGGCAGGATCTTTGCGGGGGAACAGGCCAAGGACGTGGGGCTGGTGGACGAACTGGGGAACTTAGAGGATACGATAGACATCGCTGCGCGGCTCGGCGGGATCAAGGGGAGGCCGGCGGTGGTCTACTCCCGCAAGAAGAAGTCGTCATTGCTCGATTTTTTTACGGAAAGCATTGCTCACCGCCTCAAAGAAGAGGTACGAGACACCACCCAGCCGGGGTTAGATTATATTTGGCAGCAATAGGCTAGGGGAGATCTCCCTTCCTGGCCACGGTGAGAAAACCGGTATGCCCCACCATCCGGTGCGCCGGGCGTACGCTGAGCCCTTCGATGTGCCAATCGCGCAGCAGGGTTTCCATCGTCTGGATGGAGGTAAAGCGTTTTTCCTCGCGCAGGGCATCCACCAGGGATTTCACCTGGATGATAGTGGGGAGGTAGCTCGTGAATATCCCCCCCGGCAGCAGGCTCTCCGCGGCGTTCTTTACCACTCGCCAGGGCTCCGGGATGTCCAGGCAGATGCGATCGAGCCCCTGCTCCTCAATCCCCTCATAAATATCCCGCTGCTTGACTTCCAGATTGGGAGTTTCCCCCAGTAAGAGCTGGACGTTTTTCTGCGCCCGCTCGATGAATTCCGGGCGTACTTCATAGGAGATGACCTTGCCCAGAGGCCCTACGGCACGCAGCAAGGTCAGGGTCAGGGCGCCGGAACCGATACCTGCTTCCAGACAGGTGCTGCCGGGGTAAATATCGCTATAGAAAAGGATAAGGGCCAGGTCTTTCGGATAGATGATCGAGGTATCACGCTTCATGTGCATGATGTACTGGAAGAGGGTCGGCCTGAAGACGAGGAAGGGGTTTCCCTTGGAGGTGCGCACCACCGCGCCCTCATGCTTGCCGATGACCTCGGCGTGGAGGATCTTCCCCTTGTGCAGGTTGATATGCCCCTTGGCCCGCATCAGGTAGAAAAATTCCTTATTGTCCTCTATATCAAGGAGGATGACGCTTTCGCCTTCGGCAATGGGGCGGGTCATAGCTTTTTATTCTGTTGCAGTCGCATGAGTTCTGACTTTTTG
>MGQT01000038.1 GCA_001797935.1 Deltaproteobacteria bacterium RBG_16_54_18
ACAGTTAAAAGACATAGGTTTCAATCACTCGTTATCTGCTTCCTCATCTGTCTCGTTACGCTCTGGGCAGCGATCAACACAGCCCACGCGCAGAGCACGACCAAAAAGGACTTCCTCTGGTCTGTAAAATCCGACAAGGGGACGGTCTACCTTCTCGGCTCCCTGCACCTGCTCAAGGCGGACGCGTTTCCTCTGGATAAGAACATCGAGGCAGCCTATCGGAATAGCAAGAAGGTGGTCTTTGAGGCGGACATCGCCGGTGCCAGGGACCAGGAGTTTCAATCCAAGATGGTCGCCCAGGGCCTGTATACCGAAGGCCAGACCCTGCAGCAGAACATATCCAAGGAGACCTACGCCTTGCTCGAGAAAAAGGCGGCGGCCCTCGGCCTCACAATGGCGCAGCTCAATCCCTTGAAGCCGTGGCTGTGCGCCTCGGCCGTCAGCGGGTTAGCGCTCATGAAGATGGGGTTCGATCCTAATTACGGCGTTGATGTATATTTTTTTGATAAGGCAAAAAAAGATGACAAAGAGATGCTCTTTTTGGAGACCCTTGATTTTCAAACAAAACTCTTCACTGAATTGAGTAGCAAGGAGGAGGATGCCTTTCTGCGGCAGTCGCTCAAAGACCTTGAGGTCATCGAGACCTTGCTCCCCGATATGGTGAACGCCTGGAAAACCGGCGACGCCCCCCGGCTCGGCGCCTTCCTGACTATGAGCTTTAAAGACCTCCCCGGGCTCTATAACCGCTTCGTCATTGAACGAAACAAGGCGTGGGTCTCTACGATTGATCGCCTGCTGGCGCAGGGCGGGACTTCCTTCGTCGTCGTCGGGGCCGGACATCTCGGCGGGCCGGACAATCTGCTGCAACTCTTACAGAACAAGGGGTATCGGATAGAACAGATCAGCGCCGCGCGCTAGGCTCGCGCCTTACGCCCGTTCCTCTCTGACCTCCTCGAAATCGGCGTCGACGACGTCCTCGTCCTTTGCTTTTTTCCCCTGTGCCGCATCTTCCCCTCCGGGAGGGGGCGTTTGTCCGGTTGTTTGGGATCCCGTTTGCGAGGCCTTAGCGTACATGGCCTCGGCGAGCTTGTGCGCCTCCTGCGCCAGGTCGTCGTGGGCCTTTTTAAGCTCGGCCACGTCCTGCGTCCCCTGGGCCTTGCGCGCCTGTTCCAGGGCCGCTTCTATCCGTTTTTTGGCATCCGCGTCCAGCTTGTCGCCGTACTCGTGCAGGGACTTCTCCGTGGTATAGATGATCCCATCCAAGCGATTGCGTTCCTCGGCCAGCTCCCGCTGGTGACGGTCTTCCTCGGCGTGAGTGGTGGCGTCCTTGACCAGCTGTTCGATCTCCTCTTCCTTGAGCCCGCTCGAAGAGGTGATGCGGATGGACTGCTCCTTGCCCGTGCCCAAATCCTTGGCCGTCACGTGGACAATGCCGTTGGCATCGATGTCAAAGGTGACCTCTATCTGCGGCATGCCCCTGGGTGCCGGCGGTATCCCGAGGAGCTCGAACTGACCTAGGGTCTTATTGTGTGACGCCATCTCCCGCTCCCCTTGCAGGACATGGATGCTCACCGCGGTCTGGCTGTCGGCGGCAGTGGAAAATATCTGGCTCTTGCGCGTAGGGATGGTGGTATTGCGGTCGATGAGCCTGGTGAAGACCCCGCCAAGGGTCTCGATGCCGAGCGACAGCGGCGTGACGTCGAGCAATAGGACGTCCTTGACCTCCCCCTTGAGCACCCCGGCCTGGATGGCCGCCCCCACTGCCACCACCTCGTCGGGGTTGACGCTCTTATTCGGCTCCCTGCCGAAGATTTCTTTCACCTTTGCCTGGACGCGGGGCATCCGTGTCATCCCCCCGACCAGGATCACCTCGTTGATTTTCTGCGCCGTGAGCCCGGCATCGGCAATCGCCTGGCGGCACGGCCCTTCCACCTTGTCGATGAGGTCGGCGACCAGGGCTTCTAATTTTGACCGAGTAAGCTTCATCGTCAGGTGCTTGGGACCGGCGGCGTCGGCAGAAATAAAGGGGAGGTTGATCTCCGTCTCTAACGATGAAGAGAGCTCGATCTTCGCCTTTTCCGCCGCCTCCTTGAGCCGTTGCAGGGCCATGCGATCCTTGCGCAGATCGATCCCCTGCTCTCTTTTGAACTCATCGGCGATATATTCGATGACGTGTTGGTCGAAGTCCTCCCCCCCCAGGTGCGTGTTCCCGTTGGTCGATTTCACCTCAAAGACCCCGTCCCCGAGCTCCAGGACCGAAATGTCGAAGGTGCCGCCTCCCAGGTCGAAGACGGCGATCATCTCGGCCTCCTGCTTCTTGTCGAGGCCGTAGGCGAGCGAGGCTGCCGTCGGCTCGTTGATGATCCGCAAGACATTCAACCCGGCGATTCTCCCTGCATCTTTGGTCGCCTGGCGCTGGCTGTCGTTGAAATAGGCCGGCACGGTGATGACGGCCTCCGTCACCGGCTCCCCCAGGTAATCCTCGGCCGTCTGCTTCATCTTCTGCAGGATCATGGCCGATATCTCCTGGGTGCTGTAGTCCTTGCCCTGGGCCCGGACCCAGGCATCGCCGTTCGTCGCCTCTGCGATCTTATACGAGCAGACCTGTGTGTCCTTCTGCACCTCGGCATCGGAAAACCGCCTGCCGATGAGCCTCTTGACTGCATAAATGGTATTTTCGGGATTGGTTATGGCCTGGCGGCGGGCGATTTGCCCGACGAGCCGCTCCCCCGCGTCGGTAAAGGCGACCACCGACGGGGTGATCCTGCTCCCTTCCGCGTTGATGAGGACCTTGGGTTCCCCCGCTTCCATCACCGCCACCACTGAATTGGTCGTTCCGAGATCGATTCCCACAACCCGCGCCATCTATATCTCCTTCCTATTCCGTTTCAGATTCTGAATTTTCTTGTGCATCCTCATGCGCCTTGGCCACGACGACCTTGGCCGGACGCACGAGCCGGTCGTTGAGCAGGTATCCCTTCTCCAGTTCCGAGACCACGTGCCCCGGATCGTGCTCGGCAGACGCCTGCTCCATCACCGCCTCGTGTCTGGTGGGATCGAACCGCTCTCCTGTTGCAGAGATCGGGCTGGCCCCGAAGCGCCGGAGGATCTGGAGAAATTGCTGCAAGGTCATCTCGACCCCTTCCCGGATGCTACCCTGCTCCCTCGCGGCGGCGGCATGTTCCAACGCGCGCTCGAGGTTGTCGATCACCGGCAGCAGTGCCTTGATCAGCTCTTCGTTGCCGTAGCGGGTGAGGTCGGCCTTCTCCTTGGCGACGCGCTTCTTGTAGTTCTCAA
Organism: Deltaproteobacteria bacterium RBG_16_54_18; assembly: GCA_001797935.1. GTDB lineage: Bacteria > Desulfobacterota > B13-G15 > B13-G15 > RBG-16-54-18 > RBG-16-54-18. The sequence continues at coordinate 3,298 of MGQT01000038.1, forward strand.
AGTCCGCAGATACCCTGAGGAGGCGGTCGTAATTTTCTTTTGCCTGTTGCTGCGCCTGGTCACGTGCGGCTTCGAGCTCCGCGGCCGCCTCTTTTCTGCCGTGTCGCTCCTTGCCCTTGTCAGGCTCCTCGTGACCAGCAGCTACCTTCCCCTCTCCCTTTTTTCCCTCCATCATCAATAAGACCCCTTTGTTTGTTTTCGTTATTTAGAAAATAGATTTCAACTCCCCCCAACCCTCTCTTGCCGAGCGACACAGGATACCGGGTGATTTTTGTTGTCCTCCGTCAGGGAAAATGATTAAGGATTCTCCCCCGATTTCAACATATCGGTGAGGAGTTTGGCGGTATAGTCCACCACCGGGATGATCCGGGAGTAATTCATGCGCAGGGGGCCGATGACCCCAAGGATGCCCAGAAATTGATCGGGGTGACCATACGTGGCGGTAATCAGGCTGCATCCCTCGATCCCCGCCACCCCGCACTCCGAGCCTAAGAGGATCTGCACCCCCTGGGACTTCATGCTGCGGTCCAGGAGCTTGACCAGGAGGCTTTTTTCCTCAAAGGTCTTAAAAAGCTCCTTCATCCGCCCCACGTCCGCGAATGTCGGCTCATCGAGGATGTTCATCTGTCCCTCGATGAAGAGGTCGCGCTCCTCCCGCTGCTCCAGGGCCCCTCCCTCCAGCTGGAGGGCCTTTTGCAACAATTGATCGTAGGCCACCTTTTCCTGGTGCATCTCCTCCACGATGTGCTCCCGCACCTCGCGGAGGGTAAGGCCGCTCAACCGGCTGTTGAGGTAGTTGGTAATTGTGTCGAGCTCATCCTGCCTGAGGTCTTCTTCCATTTCCACTACGCGGTTCTGGACAAGGCCCGAGGCCGCCACAAAGATGATCAGGACCTGGTTCCGCTTGATCCTGATGAACTCGATCCGGTTGAACAGGGTCTCGTGCAGGGGCGCGGCCATGATAATACCCGTATAATGAGACAAGGCGGAGAGGATCCGGCAGGTCCCCCGCATGAGCTGCGCCATATCCGCGCCGCAGGTCTGATAGGCGCTCATGATCATGGCCTGCTCCTCGCTCGCAAGCTCTTCACGTTCGAGCAACAGGTCGACGAACAGACGCAGTCCCTGTTCCGTGGGAATACGGCCCGCCGAGGTATGGGGCTGTTGAAGCAGGCCCCACTCCTCCAGATCGGCCATCACGTTGCGGATGGAGGCAGGACCCAGATTGAGGTCGGACTGCTTGGCCACCGTGCGCGAGCCGACGGGCTCACCCGTATTGATGTAGTCCTTGACGATGACCCTGAGGATATTCTTGTCCCGTTCGGTTAGCGGCAGCATGCGCGTAAAATTTTATCTCAAGTATTGTTACAAAAATTTCCTTATTACATGCTAAAAAATAGTAATCCCATGCATTTTTGTCAAGACATTCTGCATGAAAAAATAGGGATATGCTATGGAAATGATTTAGAATTGTATAGGGTAGGGGGGCAGAAAGTACCTTGCCTTGCGCTGAGAACTGCGATATAACTGCGCAACGAGTGCTCTATGAAGCTTGCCGTCCTCGCATTACTCAATATCAGCCTGATCGTCCTCTTTTTTTATTTGCTCCGTCGACGCAACCTCCTCACCTTTAACCAGGGGGGGCGGGTGTGGCTCACCTTTCTGGCAATCGGCATCATCACCCTGATGGATCAGTATTCCTCCATCTTTTATGCCCCTGCCGAGGCATTCCGTTTCATCGGAGCAAGCGCCATCATCTTTATCGCCGTCACCACCCTGCTCGTGCGGTTCATCAGTACGCGGCTGACCGAGATCGCCGAGATTCTGGAGCGCCACGACTTGATCGGCGGCGGCGTCTATTCTTTTTCGTACCTCGTCCTCGGCCCGATGATCTCTTTTGTGGCCGTCGCGTCCATCCTGGTAGATTACATCCTCACCGCCTGCTTATCGGCAGTCAGCGCGGTTGCCAACACCGCCTCTTTTTTGCATTTCTCGCATACAACCTTTCTCATCATCGTCCTGGCCATCATCTGGGGGGTTGCCGGACTTAATATTATCGGGATTCGCGACAACGCACGCTTCACCTTCATGATCTTCATCGCCGCCGCCTTTGTCATACTCAACCTGGTCGGCTCCGGCATTTTAAACCTGGACGCAAGTGCAGTCGGCCAACTGCACTTAGCGACGAAGCAGGCCTTTAAGAGCGTTACCACCGGCTCGATCTTGCAAAACTACGGCAATTTTATCTCGAGCACCGCCTTCTGCATCCTGGCCTATTCCGGAGTGGAATCGGTGCTGCAAACCGCGGGCTTTGTCCGGAGTTGGAAAGAGATCCGCAAGGCCTACTGGTTCCTGGCCTTGACCGTGGGGGTAATAACGCCGGTAGTGGCAGCGCTCGTCTTGTCGAGTCAGATCGACTTCAAGGCCCATGAAGGGGATTTGATCACCTATTATGCCACCATGCTCAACGGCCTTCCTTTTGGATTGGCGGTCGCCGCCATAGCGAGCCTTACCCTGACCATGGCCGTCAATACCGCCTTTGTGGCCTCCAGCGAATTGATGGAGCGGGTGGCGCACCGCTACGGCTTTCATTGGTTGATCGCCACCAACCGGCGGCAATCCTTGTACCGCATTCACCTGGCGAGTGCTACCTTTTTCTC
>MGQT01000039.1 GCA_001797935.1 Deltaproteobacteria bacterium RBG_16_54_18
GTTGAATCTGCCTGGCAAAAAAACAACACCCTTTTGTGTGTGGGACTTGACCCGGATAGCACTAAAATTCCGTCCAGGTTCAGAAACCATGAAAACCCCCTCTTTGCCTTTAACCAGGCAATTATCGATGCCACGGCTGACCTCGTCTGCGCGTTCAAGCCGCAGATCGCCTACTATGCAGCCGCGCGCGCCGAGGTAGAGCTGGAATTGACGATCGCATATATCCACGAGCGCTATCCCGGTATTCCCGTTATCTTGGACGCAAAGCGCGGCGACATCGGCGCAACCGCCGAACAATACGCGCAAGAGGCATTTGACCGGTATCAGGCAGACGCCGTAACCGTCAACCCATATCTGGGGGGAGATACGTTGAAACCCTTTCTTGACCGAAGAGATAAAGGGATCATCATCCTGTGCCGCACGTCGAACCCCGGTGCGAAAGAGATCCAGGATTTGGACGCAGGGGGAAAAAAGCTCTATCAGATCGTCGCTGCAAAGGCCGCGACCCAATGGAATTATAACGGCAATGCCCTCCTGGTAGTCGGCGCCACCTATGCGCAAGAGCTGGGGGAGATACGGTCGATCGTGGGAGAGATGCCGTTGCTGGTGCCCGGCGTCGGCGCACAAGGCGGGGAGGTAAAAAGCGCCGTGTTAAACGGCAAGTCAAAAAACGGGACGGGGATGATCATCAATTCTTCGCGAGGCATTATCTATGCAAGCGAAAAGGACGATTTTGCCGAAGCGGCGCGCGCAGCAGCCATCGCCCTGCGCGACGAGATAAATCTCTATAGATAGAAATCGTTGATCAGTCGGTTATCCTTCGATATTTATGGGGAAGGAGCTTCGTGACCTTAAGGATCTCCAGCCCGTCGTCTCCGGGGAGAATAACGTCGGCTTCAGGGGCATAGTCCGAGATCATCTCCCGGCACATGCCGCACGGGGAAACCACCCTCCCCTTATCATCAACGGCAACGACCCTCACAATATCGGTATCACCGGCTGCCGCGGCCATGCCAATGGCAACGGCCTCGGCGCACACCGATACGCGCCCGACATTCGCCTTGACATTGACGGCGGAGAAGATTTTCCCCGAGCGTGTGCGCATCGCGGCACCGACCTCATGAGCATCATGCCTCGCGCGCTGCGTAATGAGCGATGCCGCGGATGCTATGAGTTGAAGATCTTGCTCATTCAATTTTGCCATTCTGGCCTCTGCCGCCACATGTTAGAATGCGAATTCCTTGTTCAAAATTATCCCTACATCCACATGGCGAAGATTTCTTCATTGTTTTCCGTATTACGAACCCTCAGATTGTACAGGGGATCGTTCGCATCGTCCGAGATCTCCAGCTCGGATAAGACCAACCACTTGCTGCTTATGGAGATGTCAGCCGCCCTTACGCGCAGCCTGCGACCAGCCAACAGAACTAACAGCTCCCCATTCTTTTGTATTTCACTCAGAGGTTCCCGCTCTGCCACAACGCCTCCCTAGTCATGGGGCATGCTACTTTTTTTTCAAGTGATTCCTTGCGTAAATGATCTTGAGCCCCTTGAGGGTAAGGAGGTCATCCACTTCCTGAATGGTCTTGGATGCCGGAGCAATTAAGGAGGCCCACCCCCCTGTCGCCACCACTGCAGGATGGGAGCGCATCTCCTCTTGCATCCTCTTGACCATCTCATCAACGAGTCCCACGTACCCATAAAAGATACCGGATTGCATGCTGTGAACGGTGTTCTTGCCGATGACCCCCCTTGGCCTGAGCAATTCCACCCGCGGCAGTTTTGAGGCGCGTTGAAACAGGGCCTCCATAGAAATCCCGATGCCGGGAGCGATGGCGCCCCCCATATATTCTCCTTTGGCCGTGACGTAGTCGAAGGTGGTGGCGGTGCCGAAATCGACGACGATGAGCTCCCGGTGATACTGCTCATAGGCCGCCACGGCGTTGACAATCCTGTCCGCACCGACCTCTATCGGATTATCGTATAAAATGGGCATACCGGTCTTGATTCCCGGCCCGACGACCAATGACTTGATATGGAAATAGCGCTCAGCCACCTCCTCCAGGATCGGAAGCATCGGCGGCACCACCGAGGAAATGATCAATCCACTGATATCATGCGTTTTTATATCGTGGAAGGCAAAGAAATTACTCAGGAGAAGGCCGAACTCGTCGGCCGTGCGCTCAGGTTCGGTCACCACCCGCCAGTGATGGAGCAATTGATCGTCAACAAACACCCCGAATACCGTATGGGTATTGCCGACATCAATGACCAGGAGCATGATTATCCCTCCCCCACGGTAACGTCACCGGCTACTATCCTCCTTACCGTACCATTATCCGACTCCACGAGCAAGGCCCCATCCTCGTCGAGCCCCAGCGCCATACCCTTTACGATGTCGTGCATAAAACTCACCGCTACTTTTTTGCCCTTGATACGGGCGAGCTCCTGCCACCGCTCCCTGATTGCCTTCCCCCGTCCCTGTGCGAGTATGTCGTACCACCGCTCCATCCCCTGGATAACGGCCTGTATGAGGGGGATGCGAGCAATTTCCTTGCCCGATTCCTCCTGTAAGGACGTAGCGGTATCGCGTATCACGGCAGGGAATGCCCGGCGGCGCATGTTGACGTTGATGCCGATACCCACCACGACGAAGTTGATAGCGTCCATTTCCATATCCGCCTCCGTGAGGATACCGCCGACCTTTCTCCCCGAGAACAAGAGGTCATTGGGCCACTTGATCTCGGGCAAGCGCCCCATGACCTCACCAATGGCCTCCGCACCGGCCACCGCGGTCATGAGGGTAATAAGCGGCATGTTGGTCGGCGGAATGTGCGGCCTGAGAATGAGGGAGAGATAGATGTTCGCCCCACCCGGCGACTCCCAACGGCGCCCCATCCGCCCCTTGCCCGCCGTCTGTGCCTCCGCCAACACCACCGCGCCCTCCTGTTCCCCCCGGCGGGCGAGACGAAAGGCGACTGCATTCGTGGACGTCACCTGCTGGAAGAGGTGAATCTTGCGGCCGAAGCGATCAGTCCCCAGGCCCGCCTGAATCTCCCACGGCGTCGGATGCGACGGTACTGCGACCAGCCGATACCCGCTGGCGGTCTGTGCCTCAATACGATATCCCTCCTGTCGCAGGGATCGAATGTGCTTCCACACGGCGCTCCTGCTTATCCCCAAGGTCTTGCTCATCGCGGCGCCGGAAAGCGGCACTGTCTTGTCGCGCAACATCGCTAATATCCGCCCTGCCGGATCCGGGGTTATCACGCGTTCACCGAATCGTAGCGGGAAAAACGCATGGAGAAGGTACCGCGCCCCTGCGTCATCGAGCGTAGATCCGTAGAATAACCGAACATGCGGGTTAGGGGTGATCGGGCCTTGATCGTCGCTATCTTCCCCTTCGTATCAATAAGGTCGATCGTCCCCTTTCTCGCCTGGATGTCGCCGATGACCTCTCCCATAAACTCCTCGGGGACGATGACATCAAGCTCCATCATGGGTTCCATAAGGATGGGAGAAGCCTTCTGGCAGGCCTCACGGAGTGCCTGGGCAACCGCGACCTTGATGACCATCGGGGTGAACTCATCATCGCTGTAGCGCACCCTCTTAAGCACGACCTTGATGTCGGTGAGGGGGTATCCGGCAAGAGGCCCGACGGTGGAAGATTCCTGTACGCTCTCCTTTATCATTTCCAACAATTCATCAGTAATTTCTCCCGTCGGAACCGCCGAGACAAACGCAACCCCTGTACCCCTCTCCTGGGGAATAACGGCAAGGTGTATCTCGGCGCTATGCGTGACGTCTTCGATTACCTTAGAGAAGCGTTCTTTTACCTCCGCCTCTTTTCCGATGGTCTCCCGATAGACCACCTGCGGCCTGCCGACATGCACCGGTAGGTTGTATTCTTCCAGCAGCCTTTTGATGAGGACGTCAAGGTGCAGTTCACCCATGCCCGAAATGACGGTTTGCGCCGTGTCTTCATCATAGCGTACCTGAAACGTAGGGTCCTCTTCTGAAAGCTTCTCCAACGCGAACGCGAGTTTTTCCTGATCCTGATTGGTCCGCGGTTCAACGGCGACGGAGATGACGGGTTTAAAAAATTCCATGGGTTCCAGGAGAATCGGGTACTCGCGATCACACAGGGTGTGCCCGGTGGAAGTATCTTTTAATCCCATAACGGCGACGATCTCTCCCGCCCGAGCGCGATCAAGCCTTTTACGATCATTGGCGTGCATCTCGAAGATCCGCGCCACGCGCTCCTCCCCCCCGAGATTAGCGTTGTAGATAACCTTGCCCGTCTCTATCGCCCCGGAATATACCCGCACATAGGTCAGCTTGCGACCCTGATCCATCAAAATCTTAAAAGCGAGGGCGCAGAGCGGATCGCCCTCGTCGCTGCGGCGTTCTTCCGGCAGCTTGGTAAGCGGGTTTATCCCGCGTACGGGAGGACAATCAAGCGGCGAGGGGAGGTATGCAGTGATAGCGTCGAGCAGCGGCTGAATTCCCTTGTTGCGCAAGGCGGCTCCGCACAGGACCGGCACCACCTTGAGCGCAATGATCGCCTTTCTTATGGCCTGTCGCAGCTCATCCTCCGATATCGTTTCTCCGCCGAGATATCTCTCCGTCAGGCGTTCATCGGTCTCCGCAATCTTTTCAACAAGACGCTCCCGGTAATGCCGCGCCTGACTCAGCATCTCTTCGGGAATCGCGACCTGCTGATAGCGGGCGCCCAAACTCTCCTCTTCCCACGTAATCCCCTGCATGGCAATGAGGTCAATGACCCCGCGAAAGGAATCTTCAGCGCCCCACGGGAGCTGGACCACGAGCGGGTTCGCCCCGAGCTTTGCCCGCATCTGCTCGACCGCCCCAAAAAAATCGGCCCCCACCCGATCCATCTTGTTGATAAAGGCCAGCTTCGGAACACGGTATTTATCGGCCTGATGCCATACGGTCTCCGACTGCGGCTGCACGCCGCTCACTCCGCAGAAGACGGCGATGGCACCGTCGAGCACCCGTAATGACCGCTCTACCTCGATGGTAAAATCGACGTGGCCGGGTGTGTCGATGATCTGAATGATATACTCGTGCCATTGGCACGTCGTCACCGCCGACGTGATGGTAATCCCCCGTTCCTGCTCTTGGGGCATCCAGTCCATCACTGCCGTGCCGTCATGCACCTCGCCGATCTTATAAGTACGCCCGGTATAAAAGAGGACCCGCTCGGTCACGGTGGTCTTGCCCGCGTCAATATGGGCCATGAAGCCGATATTTCTCGTCTTGCGCAGTCTCTTTTCTCCCGACATCGCCGCTCCGGTATAGTGATACAATAGTTTTCTATGTACTATATCTTGTATCATAAAGGTTTATACGGGTCAATGAACCATAACCAGCCCTCGTGATGGGTGACGAAACCAAGTTGTAGCCGACGATACAGGGTTTTACGATGATAACTATTGACAATTACAAAAAATATGTTATATTATGTGGTTCATAACGTGAGGCCCGCTATGAGGTTTTGAGGCGGGTTTTTATATTACACTTTTTTTATATTCTCTTGAAGGGAGGTGATACCCATGATTTGTCAAACCATAAAGGCCGGTATAGAGTGTATCTTTATGAAGAAGAGCGGGTGTACGTATAACGGAGGCCAGTGTCATCCCATTGTGGAATCATGCCAAGGCTGCGATCGTATCATTCAATTTCCGACCGGTTCCTATTGTAATAGCTACAGCGAGCCCCGCCTCAAATGGACCAATGGCTCCTGCAACTTTGCTACGCACGTCAAAAAGGTACAAAATAACACCGGCGCCGTAAAGAAGCTCAACCCCCTGAAGGCCTCAAAACGCAACAGCGCACGAAGCTAACAGTTAAGGAGGGGTTATGCACGGTAGAAAAGCGGG
>MGQT01000040.1:0-5711 GCA_001797935.1 Deltaproteobacteria bacterium RBG_16_54_18
GCTGTCCTTGCCTTTGCCTTTAATCAGCCAACCGTCTTCATCGAGACGAACATCCGTAGCGTCTTTATCCACCACTTCTTCCAAAACCGGAAAACAATCACGGACCGCGAGATCATCCCCTTGATAGCACAGACGCTTGATGAGAAAAAACCCCGTGACTGGTATTACGCCTTGATGGATTATGGGGTTGCCTTAAAAGAGCAACACACGAATCCGAGCCGCCGGAGCGCCCACTATACCCGGCAATCCCCGTTCGAAGGTTCGCTGAGGCAGGTGAGAGGAAAAATCATAAAGACTGTCATTGCACAACCGGGCATCTCCGAGGCCGCCCTGGTCAAGGAGTGCCGGCGCGAGCGCCAGGTCGTGAGCGAGGTCATCAAGCAATTACGCGCAGAAGGATTTATCATCAAACGAGGTAATCGCTTCTTTATAACAGAGAGATGACAAGCATGATTCTTCCGTTGACAACCTTCACAAGGGGGGGTAAGAATTGTGCAAGGGGTTTCTAATAAAAAAGGTGAAATTGTCGCATAAACAGGAAGGGATCTTATCCTGATCAGCATAAGCCCTGTTGAGCCACAGAAAGGCCAAAGAAACCCATGCTGATCCCAGCCGTGTCTCTGTACATCATTCTCTCAGTGGCCCTTGTCGTAGTCGGGGGCGTAAAGAAAAACAGGACCGCTCTTGCCGTGCTTTCCGTCCTCTTATGGCTGTGCTCTATCCTCTCGGCATTCTTCGTTGGGTGGGCTTGGCTCGAAAGGTCGTACTCCGAAAACTGGGCAATGTATGGAGTCCTTTTCATCTCCCTTCCAGGTATCATTTCAACCGGCGTCTTGGCAGTTTCAGCCCTTATGGTGGCAGCAGCCCGGGGCATCGAAAACAGAAAGCCAGTTTGCCTAAGCCTATACATCCTTCTTCTTTTCTTGGCTGTCCAGGTCGTCATGGGCATCTGGGCAGCGTAAAGAGATGAGCAAGGCGAGTGCCCAACCAATGAAGCCGGCGCCGGGAAGCGTGGCAGTTCTTTTTGGCAGCAGCGCGGATTAGCTTTTCGTTGGGTTATTATCTGATACACTAAAGATAGAAAACTCACTTGAAATAATTTCAAGTAATGTGTATATTGTAGCTAAATGATACACATAGGAGGTCCATATGAGAACTAATATAATTATCGATGATAATCTCATGGCAAAAGCAATTCATGCTTCCGGTTACAAAACCAAGAAGGAAACGGTTGAGGAAGCTCTTAAGCTATTGATCACCATGAAGAATCAAACAAAAATTAGGAAGTATCGTGGAAAGCTTAACTGGGAAGGCGATTTAGACAAAATGAGAATAGACAAATGATCGTAGCAGATACTTCTGTTTGGATAGATTATCTTAAAGGAATTAAGGCTCGGCATACTGACATTCTCGATCAAGAACTGCTCCATAACAGGATTATCACAGGAGATATAATTATAGCGGAATTTCTCCAGGGATTTAAAGATGAAAAAGATTATAATCAAGCAAAAGAAATCATGAATGCCCTGGAATATCATGATTTTGTCGGTAAAGAAATTGCATATAAAGCAGCCCAAAATTTTAGAAAATTAAGAAAAAAAGGAATAACAGTACGAAAAACAATAGATGTTATAATCGCTACCTTTTGCATTGAGAATAACTTTCCATTAATCCATAACGATAAAGATTTTGATCCCATGGAACAATATTTGGGATTAAAAGTAATAAGATAGAATGAATCTATCATGCGTCTTTGGTTGACAACCTTCGTAAGGGGGAGTAGGAAATTGTAGAAGTAATTTCTAATAAAAAAAGGGGGGGGGATTGTCTATGCCGAAGATTATTACCATATTAAATAAACTCACTATCGGGCGGTACGTTTTTGCTTTTATTCTTCTCGTTTTTCCCACAATTTGTTTAGCCGCTGTTCCAACATTAATAGGAACGATTGATTTGAACGCGCCTATTACACAACTTCGTGTTACGCCTGATGGCAAACGAGCAGTTGTAATGCTGCAGCCATCCGGAAATCAATCATGGGGTATGAGAGTCATTGATACCTCTAATCCCCAAAAACCGATTTTAAAAGGCTTCCTTGATGTCCTTGGTAAGCTGGCATTATCACCAGATGGTCGTCAAGCATTAATTCTGAAAGAAATAGAAAAAGAAAAGTATGATACGCCAACACGCCACGAAATCATTGCTATTGACCTCTCTAATCCTGACAGCCCAAAAGTACAATGGCGGCGCGAGATCCTGGCACGTAAAGTAGTTCTTGCCGATGATGCGAGCGCCTATGCCGCTTCGATGCCCTCCAAAATAGAGCCAAAACCGGGTGAAGGGAAAATTTGGCAAACGGTAATAAGTTGGACCAGAAATGATCGCCCAGAGAGTGTTGTCGAAGAAGCCAAGCATACCTACGGGGACATGCATCTTTCTGACCGTGCTACATTTCTATTACTTCCGCAGCACAAACGCCAATTTCGTTTGTTTGATCTTCGAGCTAAAGAGCCAATCCTCTATGAACAGGGTTTTACATCTTTTTACAGATATGGAAGCTTGTTAGGGTTTCTGGAAAGTGGTCACATTATTGTTGAAGACACGCGTGCTCCGCGCATTGGCGTATATGCTCCTCAGAAAGGTATACCACGAATTGCCACCCTGACACATGATATCGGCAATTATTGCACGAGGCTCAATCTCAACGAAACCGGAACAGCGTTAATTCTGGATAACACCAGTCTGAATATCATTAGCCCGAGAGGTCGTGTTGATCGCATCGATGTTCAGTTGCCTGAAAAAATATCGTTTAGCGGTTCTTGGCAACTCCCGCCGGCAACCTATCCTAAAGCTGCAACACAGACTTACTTGTTTGCCACAGGAGGTGATCATGGTCGGGAAATGAAAATATTCCACCTTGACGTTTCCACTCTTTCCACTCCGTCTATCGTGGACTGGAATTCACTTGAGGCAGCACACCGCGATACCATGGATCGCTATAATCGGGATATTCGCGAGAAAAAACCAATACCATATCACTATGCGATTAACCGTCTGGAGGAAGCAGGAGTCCAACAAGCATTAGACGCTACAGTTGAAGGAATTTCTAATAAAAAAGCAGCGGTCATACTGAATGATTACGGCTTTCTGACTTTCAAAGAAAATGCTAATTCCAAATTAGCAGAGACCGCCCTGCGCCGTGCCATTGTTTTGGACCCCGAGCGTGCAATCACGAGGCTCAATCTGGCGGATATGTTGCGAGCACGCCTCTCTTTCCTGACTGATTTTTCAGCAAAACAAAAGCAGCTATCAGAAATCAAAGCACTTTATCAAAAATATCTGGCGCTTGGCGGTAAAAGCAATGCGCGCATTGAAAGTATCTTGAAAGATGAGACAGACCGTATTGCCAGCGGTAACATTTGTCGAGCCATTGCAAGCTACGCTAATGCGGGAAGATTAGAAGAACTTGTCTCGGGTATTGGAATAAACATCAAAGTGGGAGAGCGTAGGCTTGATTTTGTGTTTAGCACGGAAGGAACAGCGCATGTGCCTGTAATGTATGTTTTTGATGCCAAGACGGATTTCCCTCTGAAAGACGATGAAATTTCAATTCCCGATGCTAATGAGCTTGGGGGCGGCGACGAATTGGGCTTGGTTGTTTATCGCGATGCCGCTCATATTCTTCATTACCGTGACTTCCGTCATCCAGTAGCAACCACGCCCCTTACTGGTGGCGATGCATGCGAATTCGAAGCAAAGACTGTCGAAAAGATTGGACCAAAGGCCATCGAACCAAATCTATGCCGAAGCTTAATTAAAGGCGAAGGTCCACCATCGATTGTTTTCAAGACACCTGCTCCTATTGAACGAGAAAATGTTAGCAAACGCTACTCGGAAACTGGTGGTGCCAATAATATGTGCCTCCTCGATTTTGCCAACGATGGCAAACCCGTAAATGTGGCAGAAATGGAAATATCATTCAGAGGTGGAGTAGGATGCGATGCCAAGTTTTATGACATATTGGACAATACTGGCCAAAATTTACTATCAGGAACGAAGCATGAATTACTCATGAAATTGCAGGACGCAGACCCATCCAAACGATATCCTCCAATATGTAGCAATGAACCACGTTTCTTTGTTTACCGTGACAAAGTCTATTTTGAGAACAAACCAGCTGATTGGACGATAGATAACGGCGGTGAGTACCACCGTGTTACCCGAATCGACCAGGGCAAAGTGGTTGACGTGTGTGATTTTAAATTCGAAACAACCATTGTGCCTGTAAACTAATCTAAATGGCTTTTAAAGAGGCAAAAAAGTTTTAAAATGGCAGAATAGGGCTATTACCCTTGCATGTTAACCAATAAACCTACCCCAAGTCGCCGAATAGGTGCTGCATGATGCTCAAGACGCTCAAGGTCGCCGTTTCCGCCCTGAGGACCCGTTGTCCCAGCCCGGCAATGATGAAACCCTGCGCCTGGGCAGCCAATACCTCCTCCTCAGAAAATCCCCCTTCAGGCCCGACGAGCAGCACAAGCCCCTGCTGTGGATCGAGTTGATCGGCAATCTTCCGCAGCGGGGTTGGCTCCCCCTCCCAGAACATTACCCGCGTACCTGCGCTCGCAGCGAGAAAATCGGCAAACTCCCGGATCGCATTGATACTGGGGACAACGGTCCTACCGCTTTGTTTCGCCGCCTCCTGGGCGATGCGCGCCCATCGTTCTAACCTGAGCGACTCCCGCTCCCCCTCCACGATCGGGATGGAGCGCGCGGTGACCAGGGGGATGATCCGGTCAACGCCCAGTTCCGTGGCCTTCTGGATCACGAATTTCATCCGTTCACCCTTGAGCAGACCCTGCCCCAGGGTGATGCGCAGGGGAGATTCCCGTACGGGATGCAATTCCTCCTGAATTGCCAGATACACCCCCTGGTCTTCGTCCGCCCTGAGCTCGGCCCGGTACTCCGTTCCTTCCCCGTCAAAGACCGTTACCGCATCCCCTGCCGTAAGCCGCAAGACCGTGAGGAGGTAGCGCGCCTCCTTGGTCTGCAAAAGAATCTCTGTGCCAATGATCCGCTCCGCAGGAATGTAGACCCTAGGCATCTTTGTTCCTCAGCGAATCGAGAAACGTCTCTACCGCCTTATTGAACTCCTCGGGACGCTCCATCATGACGAGGTGCCCGGCACCCGCGATGACCGCGAGGGAAGCGCCGGTTATCTTGTCCGCCAGGTAACGGGAATACTTGATCGGCGTGAGGGCATCTTGGTCGCCGCAGATAACGAGTGTCGGCACCGTAATCGCCTGTACCTCGTTCATGACATCGAATCGCCCGCAGGCCGTAAAGTCACTGATCAGGACGTCAGCGGTGTTCTTTTGCATTTCCTGCACGGCCGTCTGCAGCATCTCGGCAGGGACATCCGGGGCAAAGGAGAGTTTGCAGATCAGGGCCGCGGCCTGCGAAAAGTCCTTGGCAAGGGCGTCGAGGATTGCGGGGAGGACCTTGAGCCGCGCGCCGGTGCTTACCAATACTAAGGCCCGGGGCAGTTCGGGATTGCGCAAGGCGAGCTCCATGGTGATGGCCCCTCCCATGGAGTGGCCGATCACCACCGGTCTGGTCACCTCGAGCTCTGCCAGGGCTGCCTTGATCCAGCGGGCGCAGCCCTGGATATCCCGTGCCGCTTCGCCGCGCGCCCCCCCATGTCCAGGCAG
>MGQT01000040.1:5819-6224 GCA_001797935.1 Deltaproteobacteria bacterium RBG_16_54_18
CACCCGTTCTCCCCTGCCCAAGACCACATTACCCCTCATGCCATGGGCATCAATAATGGGCATGGCTCTCCTTCATGTTCCGGTTCATGTGCCAATCGTGTGCCGGCGATCTGCCGGAAATACGCGTCCATCTCCTGGATAAAGGCCTCGTGCGACCTGATGGTGCTGATCCGTCTGCGAAACTGGGCAGCAGCAGGATACCCCTTGACATACCACCCCGCATGTTTGATAAAGGGGATCAGCCCCCACGGGATGCCCCGGCGCTCAACAAGCATCTCCAGGTGCCTATAGATCAACGCCTCCCGTTCCTCCCAGGCCGGAGGCAGTATCTCCTCCTCGTGGCGGATCAAGGCTCGCGCCTGTGCAAAGATCCAGGGGTTTCCCCAACTCCCCCTGCCGATCATC
>MGQT01000040.1:6299-6425 GCA_001797935.1 Deltaproteobacteria bacterium RBG_16_54_18
GTGATGCCGGTACGTTCTTTGGCCTGTCTGATAAGCCCCCAGTCTGCCGCACCCTCGAATTTTTGTGAGCGTGTGCGCGCATGGATGGCAATAATGTCTACCCCGCAATCCTCGGCCATCTGCACG
>MGQT01000041.1:0-3602 GCA_001797935.1 Deltaproteobacteria bacterium RBG_16_54_18
TTCCTGAAACCGGAACCGGACCTTGACCTGCTCTGCAGGCTTGTCCATGGAGGCGACAAAGGCCTGTATCTTCGCCAGGGATTCCTTCGTGTCGAAGACGATGAGGGAATTGGTCCGCGTATCAACAGATACCTTGCCTGTCGGAGAAAGGAGGTCCTGCACCAGAGGGAGGAGGTCGGCAGCGCTACGGTAGTTGACCTTGATGACCGCCACCTCGGCAGCCAGGGAAGCTCCTACCAGACATGCCAGGGAGAGGATGAGAACGCAAGAAACGATCAACAATGACCGTTTGCTGTTCATGGTTATTATGGTATACCGAAATCAGGTCAAAGGCAAGAGGGGGAAATCACCGGGTAGTTCTTCTTTGTTTCAGGGCTTGACCAAGAGGAAGGTATTCTCTATAGTGAGAGAGAATTGAATCCATATACCGCGAGGCAGCTATGAAAATAAAGGTAGACCGCGACAAGATCGTCAAGGCGCTCAAGGAGGTCGAGGGGATCGAGGTCACCCTGGAAAACGCCGAGGACGCCAAGGAGGCCATCGATCTCATCCTGAAAAAGTCGCAGCTCTTTAAGGGCGCCGAAGGAAAACAGTTGAAGGACATCATCGTGACCGCGAGCCAGGAATACAAGACCTCGGCGGTGGAATACAATCTCATTTTTACACTGGAGTTTGTCTTTGCCAGCGGCGTCTTTACAGACGCCAAGACCGCCCTGATCAAAGAGGTACAGGACTTCTTCGCTAAATACTGAGCAGAGTGCTCCTCCTCACATGAGCAATCACCTCCCTTTCTCCCCGAGGACTCCGTGATGACCATTACCCTTATTATCCTCGGATTGATCGTCGCGCTCGTCGGCATTATCGGTTGTATCCTCCCCGTCATCCCCGGACCGCCGCTGAGTTACGCCTCCTTGTTCATCCTCTCTATCGCCAAAAACTGGGAGCCGTTCAACATGACCTTTTTGATCTTCATGGGGGTCGTACTCGTCGCCGTGCTCCTCGTGGACTACATTTTTCCCGCTATCGGTGCCAGGCGATACGGGGCATCAAGGACAGGGGTATGGTGCGCCCTGATCGGCATGCTTGTCGGCATCTTCTTCATCCCTCCCTGGGGCATGTTCATCGGCGCCTTTGCCGGAGCCGTTATCGGCGAACTTGCCTTTGGGAAGAAGGCCAAAGAGGCGTTGAAGGCGGGCTGGGGCATTTTTGTGGGCACTATGGCGGGTATCGGCGTGAAGCTGGCCTTCTGCGGTGCCGTGCTCTTCTTTTACGTAAAGGCGCTCTGGTAGGTCAATTGCCAACCGGCGTCGACGATTACGCGCCCATAGTAATCCGTATAGTATCCACCGCGTTCACCCCCTTCAACGAGGAGACCATACCTGCGATGGTGTTATGGATGATCCGAGTAACAAAGGGGTTAAGGGGAACCCCCGTATCATTCAGTACAATGGATACCTGATCCTTTGTGAGGGAAACCGCCGCCTGTTTTATTGCTCCCGTCCGTTTCAACGAGGCGAGGATGGCTTCCACCACGCGATCGATATACCCCTTAACAAAGTCATTGAGCTCGACAGGCTCGTCGTTGACCGCGAGCGTCACGTCTCTGGATTTCATGTTTCTCTTGCCCTCCTTTGCCGGGAAAAGATAGCCTTCTTGTCTTAAGCATAACCCCCCAGTATCCCTCTGTCAATGTAACGGAGGGTAAGGCTTTGACATATTCGCCGCTATCTGATAGACAGGAACTATCCAGACCGTTTTATCGCGGAGGCCTGGAGGGGTATGGAACGAGACGGTATCACGATAGTCGGCGCGCAGGCGATAGTCGTAGAACGGCGTAAGGTCAAGCGTGCCCGCATTACGGTGGACGAGGATTTGCGGGTATGGGTAACGCTCCCGGTTGATTTTTCTCGACAGGAGATTGACGACCTGACCGAACGTAAGGCGGTATGGGTGCAGAAACAGCTGGCATTATACCGGCAGAGGCGCGACGCCCGCATCCACGGACGCCGTAATCAGATCCTCTACTTAGGGGAGGTCTACACCTTCCGCCTGCTCGCGGGGCTGCACAGGAACTTCGCGATCAACGCAACGGGTAAGACCATCTTTTCCGGCATAAACCTGTTGCAGGATGGGACCCTTGACCGCTGGTATCGAAAAGAGGCCAAGCGGATTATCATGGAACGGCTCGGGTATTTTGCTGAGGCGTATCACTTCAGTTATAACAGGGTTTTTTTTCGCGACCAAAAGACCCTGTGGGGGAGCTGCTCGGGCGAGGGGAATTTATCCTTTAACTGGCGACTCATACAAACCCCCTCTGATATTATTGATTACATCGTGGTACATGAATTGGTCCATACGGAGGTCTTGCAGCACTCGGAGGCCTTTTGGGACAAGGTGGGCGCCATCTACCCCCACTACCGCCAAGCCCGCGTATGGCTCAAATACTTTCAGCCGGAGCAATAAAAAGAAGCGGGATATGACACTATGAAGAAAGAGGAAATGAGTTTACAAGAAGCAGCTCGGTACTATCAAGCAGGGGAAGACAAACGGCTGGCCAGCCATTTTACTGAGGCCTTAAAGGCCTATCAAGACGCCCTGGCCCGGTATCCGGATGAGGCGCGAGCGCAACGAATCCTCTGTCTTCACAGGATAGGAGACTGCCAGCGGATGATGGGGACATTTAGTGCCGCCAAGGAATCTTTTCAGGGCGCCCTCTCCCTTGCCGAGCAGGGGGGGGATGAGGTGGAGATAGCCGATACCCTGGTGCGGCTGGGCCTCAGCGCGCGGGGCTTGGGTGTGCTTCAGGAGGCCGAACAATACCTGGAACGCGCCCGGGGGATCTACGAGAAGTGGGAAGACCCCGAGGGAGAATCGTACACCTTGTGGGCCCTGGGAGGGCTGTGGCGTATCGCCGGCGAGTTGCGCCGGGCCAAGGGTTTTTTTGAAGAGGCCCTCTCCCTTGCGGAAGGAATGGGGGACTTTATGGGCACCGGCTACGCCCTCTGCGGCCTCGGAGGGGTCTCACGCATGATGGGGCACTACCGAGACTCCCTCTCCTATTACACGCGGGCCAATACGGTACTGCAGGAGATCAATGACGTCTTCGGAACCGCCTATTCCTTCTGCGGGATAGCCAATGCCCATCGTATGAGCAATGAATTTGAGCGCGCCTTGAGCTACTTTGACCGGGCTACAACCCTCTACCAGGAGATCGGAGACCGCATCAGCTATGCCTACACACGCTGGGGCGAGGGGACAACATTCAAAATGCTGGGTAAAGAAGAAGAGGCCGCACTGGCATTTCAGGACGCCGAGGCCATTTTCCAAGCTACCGGGGATCAGCGGGGAAGGATCTACACCCTCCTCGGGAAGGCGGAACTCGCCCTCTTGCAGAGGAAGCGTGCCGAAGCCGCAGCGATATTGAAAGAGGCCGCCGGTATCGCCGAGGGCCATCCCTTCCAGTTGGAGCAATGCCACTGTCATCTCCTCCAACTCCTCGTGCGGCGGGAAGAGGGTGAGCAGATAACCCTGGAGGAGGTGCGCATGGAATACCGGCGCCTGGGAAGCGACTTTCCGCAAGGGGAGGTAACGCTCCCCCTCAA
>MGQT01000041.1:3717-9449 GCA_001797935.1 Deltaproteobacteria bacterium RBG_16_54_18
GTAAATTGGGGCTTGCAAAAAGATTGCTTTTCTGGTAAATAATTTCACAATGTTCTTTTGAAAGCCTAGGGAAAAGGACATTTTTGTTGTAATTATAAGGCAGTAATCGGTAAGAGGAGCAAGGTGTGATTAATATCAATAGCACGTTATTTATCCAGGCGGCTCTTTTCATTTTCCTCGCGCTCGTCTTAAACCAGATCTTCTTTAAGCCCTTTATCAGGTTCCTCGAGGAGCGCCAAAGAAGGATTAGAGAGGACGAGGAGAAGGCCGCGAAGCTCCAGGAGGCAGCGGAGCATCGGCGCATTCAGGTGGAGGAGGGATTACACAAAGGGCATCTCCAGGCCCTGGAAGAAAAAGGGCGTATCCAGGATGCAGGGACGGATACCGGTAAACAAGTGATCAAAACAACCCAGCAAGAGGTCGATGCGGAACTGCGCACGATCAAGGCCCAGATTGCCCGGGAGAGCCAACAGGCCCTGTCCGAGCTGCAACGCGGTCACGGACATATGGCGCAAATGATCGCCGAGAAGATTCTCGGCAGGAATCTTCGGTAGGAGAGGAAATCGGTAAGTATGGGGTCGGATCTCATCAAACTATTCAATTTCGCCGTCCTGGTCGCTATTATTTATTACCTGGTTAAAAAAGGTATTTTGGCCCGGCTGCTCGGCATGGATGCCTTTCACCTCGGCCCTTACCTGAAGAAACGGGAGGAGGCGATCAAGACCGCTCTCGCCGACGCCGAGAACGCTAAGCGAGAGGGAGAAAAGAAGTATCAAGAATATGAGGAGCGGTTACGAAAACTTGATCAGGAAATTCAGCAGCTCCGCCAGACCTTGATCGAGGAGGGTGAGCGGGAAAAGGAGCGCATCATCTCGGAGGCCCGGCAGATAGGGGAAAAGATTAAAGAACAGGCCAGATTGACGGCCCAACAGGAACTAAAGACGGCAAAACGGCGCGTCCAGGATGAGACGGCTGCAGCGACCATTAAACTGGCCGAAGAGCTCCTTAAAAAACACTTGACGACCAAAGACCATGAGCACTTGGTTGATGATTATATCCAGCACATAAAGAGGATGCAGTGATTGCGCGAAAAATTGCACGCCGGTATGCCAAGGCCTTGATGAGTATCGGGCGGGAGGATGGCAAGTACGAGCAATATGGGGAGGAGCTTGCCGCCTTTACTTCCTTAGTACAGGGGGAAAAACGGCTCCGCTCGGTCTTGACCAACCCCACCATCACCATACCCCAGCGCCAGGCGATCATCAAGGAGATCACCCAGCGCCTGCGTCTGAGTCCTTTGCTCGGCAATCTGCTCCATCTCCTCGTGGAAAAAAACCGGATGCAGTATCTGTCGGACATCGAGTTTTTGTACCGGGAACTGGCTGATGCAGCTGCCGGCAGGGCCAGGGTCAAGCTGGAAACCAGCCATGACCTCTCCCCGCAGGCATTAGAAAAACTGGCGCGCAGTCTAGAGGGTGTGGCGGGAAAAACGGTGATCATGGAGGTGCAAACAGACCCTTCGCTCATCGGGGGTATCGTGGCGCGGATGGAGGGAATGGTGTTTGATGGATGTATCAGGACGCAGTTGGAACGATTACGAGAAGCTTTAGCAAAAGGATAAAAAAATGCAGATACGAACCGAAGAGATTAGCGAGATCATTGAGAAGCAGATTAAGGGTTACGACCAGAAGGTCGAGGTCAGCGAAACCGGCGTGGTCGTCTCCGTGGGAGACGGTATCGCACGGCTCTACGGCCTGGACAAGGCCATGGCCGGCGAGCTGCTCGAATTTCCCCATGGGATCATGGGGATGGTCCTTAATTTAGAAGAAGACAATGTGGGGGCAGCGCTCCTTGGAGAAGACCGCCATATCAAAGAAGGAGATATCGTCAAGAGGACCGGCCGCATCGTGCAGGTGCCGGTCGGCGAACCCTTGATCGGGCGCGTGGTGGACCCGCTGGGGCAGCCCCTCGACGGCAAAGGGCCGATCGAGACCGCGGAATATCGTAACGTGGAGGAAAAGGCCCCGGGCGTCGTATCGCGCCTGCCGGTCAAAGAGCCACTCCAGACCGGTGTCAAGGCCATCGACTCCATGATCCCCATCGGCAGAGGACAGCGGGAGCTCATTATCGGCGACCGCCAAACGGGCAAGACCGCCTTGGCCGTGGATACCATCATCAACCAGAAGGGAAAAGGGGTCTACTGTTTTTACGTAGCCATTGGACAGAAGCAGTCCACGGTAGCCCAGGTGGTTGATAAGTTGAGACACTATGGGGCCATGGCGTACACCACCGTGGTAACGGCCAGCGCCAGCGAACCGGCGCCCTTACAGTACATCGCCCCGTATGCCGGCTGCACCATGGGTGAGTACTTTCGCGATACCGGCAGACACGCCCTGTGCATCTATGACGATCTCTCCAAACACGCGACAGCCTACCGTCAGATGTCCCTCCTGTTGCGCCGCCCTCCGGGAAGAGAGGCCTATCCCGGGGATATCTTCTACCTCCACTCGCGTCTGCTGGAGCGGGCTGCCAAGCTCAGCGAAAAATTGGGAGGAGGCTCTCTCACGGCCTTGCCCATTATCGAGACACAAGCCGGTGATGTATCCGCCTACATCCCCACCAACGTCATCTCCATCACCGACGGCCAGATCTACCTCGAGACCGATCTCTTCTATTCCGGGATCAGGCCCGCTGTCAATGTCGGGTTATCCGTCTCCCGCGTCGGCGGCAACGCCCAGATTAAGGCGATGAAGCAGGTGGCGGGTTCTCTCCGTATGGATCTGGCCCAATACCGGGAGATGGCCGCCTTTGCCCAGTTCGGCAGCGACCTCGACAAGGCAACCCAGGCCCAACTCGCCAGGGGAGAACGTCTTGTGGAAATCTTAAAACAGGGACAGTATCAGCCATTATCGGTGGCCAGTCAGACCGTGATCATCTACGCCGGGGTACGCGGCTTTTTAGACAGCTACCCCGTGTCCGTGCTGCAACGGTATGAGCAGGAGTTGAATCGGTTCATCTCGGACAAACACGCGGATATCCTCAAAGAGATCGAGAAAAAGAAGGAACTGGATGAGGCCCTGGATCAAAAAGTCACCACGGCCTTGGAAAAATTCAAGGGGATATTTTCCCCCGAAGGGGGATCCGGGGGATAAGCCGCGATGATCGGTCTCAAGACACTGCGCCGCAGAATCACCAGTATCAAGAGCACCCAGCAGATTACCCGGGCCATGAAGATGGTGGCCACCGCACGACTGCGGCGTGCCCACGAGCGGGCGATCCAGGCCCGTCCCTATGCGGATAAGATAGGCGAGGTCTTGCATAACCTGGCACTCAGGGCCGACCCCGAGACCAACCCCTTGCTGGTCCGCCGCGAGATGAAACGGGTGGAGTTGCTGGTCATCACCACCGACCGGGGTCTGTGCGGAAGCTTCAACCAGAATGTCTTCCGAAGGGTGGAAGGGTTTATACGGGAAAATCGCGAGACCTATGACGAGATATCGCTTACCATGGTGGGAAGAAAGGGATTGGACTACTTCCGCAGAAAAAATGTTCCCATCATCAGAAACCATGTGGGTATATTTCGGGAACTTGACTATCAGAAAGCCGCGACCATGGGAAAGGATATCGTCGAGGATTATATCGGCGAGGCTGTCGATGGTGTCTTTCTGGTCTACAACGAGTTTCACTCCCCCCTGATTCAGCGGTTGACAATCAAACCCCTCCTGCCCCTTGAGTCCCGGGAGATGGAATCCGATTTCCAGCCGGTGGACTACCTCTACGAGCCATCGGCAGAAGCCATCCTCGCTGAACTCCTGCCTCGGTATATAGAGGTTCAGATATACCGGGCACTGCTGGAATCCATGGCAGGTGAACTGGGGGCGAGGATGACGGCCATGGGCGCCGCCACCGAGAATGCGCAGGAAATGATCGAAAACCTCACCCTTGTGTATAACAAGGCGCGTCAGTCCACCATCACCAAGGAGATGATGGAGATCGTCGGCGGTGTAGAGGCCTTGCGATAGCACCGAGAAATTAAGGAGGAAGGCTGCAGAGATGAAGAAGGACAAAGAAAAAGAAAAGGGTAAAGAAAACGAAGGAAAGATCGTACAGATCATCGGACCGGTCATCGACATCGAGTTCGCAGAGGGAAGGCTCCCCGAGATCTTCAATGCCGTCAGACTCACCAATCCCCGCATCAGCGACCAACAAGGAAACCTGGTGGCGGAGGTAGCTCAGCACATCGGCGAGAACACGGTGCGGTGTGTGGCCATGGACACCACCGATGGCCTGGTCAGGGGAATGCAGGCCGTTGATACCGGCGACTCCATCACCATCCCCGTAGGCAGAGAGGTCCTCGGCCGGATCATCAACGTCATCGGCGAGCCCGTGGACGAAGCGGGACCAATCACTACCAAAAAGAGGTACTCTATTCACCGTTCGGCCCCCTCTTTCATGGACCAGGATGTAAAAGTTGATCTCCTGGAGACGGGAATCAAGGTGATTGATCTCTTGGAACCGTACCCCCGGGGCGGCAAGGTAGGCCTCTTTGGTGGTGCCGGCGTGGGCAAGACGGTGATCATCATGGAGCTCATACACAATATCGCCATTGAGCACGGTGGTTTTTCCGTATTCGGGGGCGTGGGAGAGCGGACCCGGGAAGGAAACGACCTCTGGCTGGAGATGAAGGGGTCGGGGGTCATAGACAAGACGGCCTTGGTCTTCGGGCAGATGACGGAGACCCCTGGTGCCCGGGCCCGGGTGGGGCTTTCGGCCCTCACCGCCGCCGAGTATTTCCGCGATGAGGAGGGGCAGGACGTCCTTCTGTTCATCGACAACATCTTCCGCTTTACCCAGGCCAACGCCGAGGTCTCGGCCTTGCTGGGGAGGATGCCATCGGCAGTAGGCTATCAACCGACGCTGGCCACCGACCTCGGTGAGCTGGAAGAGCGCATCACCTCCACCACCAAGGGGTCCATTACCTCGGTCCAGGCCATCTATGTGCCGGCAGACGACCTCACCGACCCGGCCCCGGCTACCACGTTTACGCACCTCGACGCCACCACCGTCCTCTCCCGCCATATCGTTGAGCTGGGAATCTATCCGGCAGTGGACCCCCTGGACTCCACCTCCAAGATCCTCACCCCCGACGTAGTCGGCGAGGATCACTATCAGGTGGCCCGTGAGGTCCAGCGAATCTTGCAGAAATACAAAGATCTGCAGGACATCATTGCCATCCTCGGCATGGACGAGCTCTCCGAAGACGACAAGCTGACTGTGTCTCGGGCGAGAAAGATCCAGCGGTTCTTCTCCCAGCCCTTCTTCGTGGCGGAAGAGTTCACCGGCATAAAGGGAAGGTATGTGAAGCTGGCAGATACCATTAAAGGATTTAAGGAGTTGGTGGCGGGGAAACACGATGATATCCCCGAACAGGCCTTTTACATGGTAGGGACTATCGAAGATGCCGTGCAGAAGGCGGAGAAGATGAAGGCGGAATAAGACGGCCATGGCGAACAATTTTCTCTTTGAGGTAGTAACCCCTTATCGCCTGGTCCTGAGCCAGGAGGTAGAGGAGATCACGGCCCCGGGGTCAGAGGGTGAGTTCGGCCCCCTGCCCGGGCACACCCAGTTTTTCACGACCCTGAAGATCGGCGTGGTCATGTACCGGCAGGGCAAGGAACAACATCATATGGCCGTGACCCAGGGATTTGTGGAGGTCCTCCCGGACCGTGTCA
>MGQT01000041.1:9532-9910 GCA_001797935.1 Deltaproteobacteria bacterium RBG_16_54_18
AGTTTGAAACAACTCAGCTCCGAGGATAAGGAATACTACGCCTCCGTGGCGGCCCTGGAACGGGCTATGAACAGGTTGGCAGTGGCAAGTCGTAGGCGATAACCAAATCTTATTATTATATAGATAAGGATTGAGATCGCCGGAGATGGCCTTTAGGCCACCGGAGGAGATGAAGTTCCGCACCGTGATGTAGATTCTATAAAAGACGGAATCCCACTTTGCGGGAAAGGCACAGATGAGGGGAAAGATATTCTTTCCTCCTTTTTATTTTATCCCCTTCCTAGTTTCCATGACATCATTCTTTCGACTTGCAATTCAGCATAAAATGCACACAATGAATGTTATGGCAAATAATAGGATAAAAAATTGTGTCATGGA
>MGQT01000041.1:9946-10269 GCA_001797935.1 Deltaproteobacteria bacterium RBG_16_54_18
ATATAAGGAGGTATAAAATGCCCGCATGGTACAGCGCAATAATGATGGAATCTGGAGAAGTCCAGTGGCGTCCTAAGTTCAATCCCGGCCTCTCCGACTCCGGCCCCGATGATAATAGATTGATTATTGATTTCGAGGGCGATCTTCATAAGATACCATGGATAACAGATCTATCATGTGAAAATGCAACAGTGGACGTGGACATCCTTGCCGCTTCGGTACCCGCGTTATTCGACAAACCGTGGCTTCGAGGCAAAAAGCCTCAGAAGACAAGCGTGGCCGCGCTGGGCAATCATTACATAATCGACATTCAGCTATAAGCA
>MGQT01000042.1:0-18017 GCA_001797935.1 Deltaproteobacteria bacterium RBG_16_54_18
ATGAGCAGATGAAGCAGATCATCTTAGGGACGGCCGGTCACATCGATCACGGCAAGACGGCCTTGGTCAAGGCCTTGACCGGCATCGATACCGACAGACTCAAAGAAGAAAAGGAGCGCGGGATCACGATCGAGCTGGGCTTTGCCTACCTCGATTTGCCGAGCGGCGTGCGGCTCGGCATCGTGGATGTGCCCGGGCACGAGCGATTTGTCAAGCATATGGTGGCCGGCGCCGGGGGCATTGATATCGTCGCTTTGATTATCGCGGCCGACGAGGGGGTCATGCCGCAGACCCGGGAGCATCTCGCTATCTGCACGCTCTTGGGGATAACACGGGGGGTAGTAGTCCTGACCAAGATCGACCTCGTGGACCAGGAACTCCGAGAAATGGCCCTTGCGGATATCAGGGATTTTACCAAGGGGACCTTTCTTGAAGGAGCCCCCCTGATCCCCGTTTCCGCCGTCACACGGGAGGGATTGAAAGACCTGATAACTGCCTTGGAGCACTTGGTCGCGCAGGTCGAGCAGAAATCCGCTGACGGCATCTTCCGCCTCCCCATCGACAGGGTGTTCAGCATGAAGGGATTCGGCACGGTCGTGACCGGCACCCTCCTCGCAGGCCAGGTGACAACGGGAGAAGCCGTTACCATTCTCCCCCCGGGTATCACGGCAAAGGTGAGGGGGATACAGGTGCACGGGGAAAAGGCCGAGCAGGCCGTGGCCGGGCAGAGGACCGCCATCAACCTCCAGGGGATAGAGAAATCATCCCTCGAAAGGGGGGAGGTGCTCCTCCACCCCGGGACCGTAGAGGTCACCAAGCTCCTTGATGCCGAGGTCATCTACCTCGCCCATGCCCCCCGCCCCCTGAAAAACGGCGCCATGCTGCGCTTCCATACCGGTACCTCCTACCAGATGGCCACCCTCTACCTGTTGGGGATCAATGAATTAAAACCGGGCGAACACGGCTATGCCCAGATACGATTGCAACATCCCGTCGTCGCCCTGCCCAATGACCGTTTCGTCCTGCGCGGTTCTTCTCAGATACAGACGATCGGCGGCGGCATCATCCTCGATGCCCATCCGCAGCGGCATAAAAGGTTTAAGGGGGATATCATCCCCCAGCTTGAGGCGCTCAAACATGGATCACCGGCAGGCGTCCTCGGCCTTCATATCAGGAAGGCCGGTAACCGCGGCGTAGAACTGAAGAGGCTCGTCGGCCTGACGAATATCCCCCCTGCCGTCGTATCTGCCGCCGTGCAAGAACTCCTCTCCCGCCGGGAGGTGATCAAATTTGACCGCGAGGCCGAACGGGTCATTGACGCTGAGCTCTTTATGCAGCTCGCGCAGCAGATGACGGCTACGATGGAACAATACCATGCCGAAAATCCCCTCAAGCCGGGCATCGCCAAGGAAGAACTCAAGTCCAAACTTCCCCCGGAGGTGGACGGCAAGCTCTTCACCGCCCTCCTCGCCGACCTCGCCGGGAACACCGTCGTCATCCAGGAACGGGACAAGGTGCGATTGGCCAACCATCAGGTCGCCCTCAAGGGGCGGCAGCGGGAGTTAGAGGAAAAAATCGCGGAGATCATACAGCACAGCGGCCTCACCCCCCCCTCGGCCAAAGAGCTGGGGGAGCAGCTCGGGGCCGCCGAGAAGGAAATACGAGAGATCCTTGCCCTGCTCGCCGACGCGGGGACCATCGTCAAGCTTAAAGAGGGAATCTACTACCACCGGGAGCCGCTGAGCGAACTCGGCAAGCAGTTAGTCGCCCTGCTCGAGAAAAAGGGAAAGATCTCCACTCAGGATTTTAAATCCCTGGCCGGCGTCTCACGAAAGTACGCGATCCCGCTGGCAGAGTACTTCGATGCCATCAAGCTTACCGTACGGGTGGGGGATGACAGGATCCTCAGGAGCGGTGGAAAAGAATGATAAAGCCGGCGGCTTGAGGGGTCAAGAATGCGAGGATTCTATCCTACCCCGCCGCAGGTGGCCCCTTGGCCACAAGGTGAATTTACGGTAGGGGACCGCAAGCGGCAGGGTTCGAGTGAAAACCATTCTGACCTGCTTCGAGAACCCCTGACCCCTGGGCTCCTCCCCCTTGGGGGAATCCCTCATCCTATACAATCTAAATTAAGTCCCGGTCATCTTTTTATAAAAATCTGAATGTCGGGATGTCGCAGGGCGACAGAGAGGGATTGAACCCTCCCCCTTTGGGGCCCCCTACCTTGCTGATATTTTAACGATGGGGTGTCGCAAAGCGACAGAGCGGGATTTAGGTCGTGTATGAGGCGTTTATCTTGACGTAGTCGTAGGTAAGGTCGTTGGTCAGCACGGTCGTGTGAGCGGCACCTGCATGCAGATCAATGGTAACCTTCACCTCCTCCCGTTGTAAGACCGCTCGCATCTGCTCTTGACTGGCGCCGCTGGCGGCGACCCCACGAGCTACCGCCATGACATCACCGAAAAAAATAGAGACCTTCTGCGGATCAAAGGCAACCCCCGCTGCCCCCATGGCCGCCATGATCCTCCCCCAATTGGGGTCCTGGCCGAACAAGGCCGTCTTCACCAGGGGGGAATGAGCAACCCGAAAGGCCAGCCGCTCGGCCATCGTGCGGTCTTTGGCGCCCCGTACGCAAATCTCCACTACCTTCGTCATGCCCTCGCCGTCCTTGATTATGGCCCGCGCCAATTGGTCCATAACCGCGGTGGCGGCCTCTAGAAAGCGGGAAAAGTCTTTACCGCGCAAGCGCAGGGCCTTTGCACTCGCCTCCCCATTTGCCATCATCAGGAGCATATCGTTGGTACTGGTATCTCCGTCAATCGTGATGCGGTGGAAGGTGGTGCCGACCCCCTCGTGGAGGACAGCGGATAAAACCGCGGCATCTGCTCGGGCGTCGGTCATGATGAAGGCCAACATGGTGGCAAGCTGAGGACGGATCATCCCCGCACCCTTGGCAATACCGAGGAGCGTAATCGGATCGCCCGCGAGCCGTACCTGCTCGCTGACTATCTTAGGGCGGGTGTCGGTCGTCATAATGGCGTGGGCGGCATCGGAAAAACCCTGGGAAGACAGGCGCGTCGTCACCGCGGTAATACCCTCTTCGATCCGCGGCATGGGAAGGGGGCGGCCGATGACACCGGTGGAGGCAACGAGGACGTGGTGGGGGGGTATATGGAGTGCCGTGCCGACCAAACGGGCCATGGTCTCGGCGTCCTGCCGGCCTGATCGACCCGTGCAGGCATTCGCGTTGCCGCTGTTGGCGATCAGGGCCCGGCAGACTCCCCGCCGCACGCGCTGCCTGGTCGCCAGTACCGGCGCGGCCTTAACCCGGTTGCGCGTAAAGAGCCCCGCCACCTGTGCCGGCGCTTCCGAATAGATGAGGGCCAGGTCCTTGGCCCCCGTTGTCCCCTTTATTCCGCAGGCAATGCCCGCCGCCTGAAAACCTTTCGGCACCATATGTCGTTTACAACATCTCCTATTTTAAGGTAGGGGACAACTACGCCCCGCAACACTTCTTGTATTTTTTGCCGCTGCCACAAGGGCAGGGGTCGTTGCGGCCGACCTTCTGCCCGTCACGACGGATCGGCGGTGGCGGTGGCTCCGCCCGCATCTCCCGCTCCGGCAGGGCGGGTACCATCGGAGGAGGTGTAGAGGCCCGGGGAGTATCGAGGGCGCCCCGCACCAGGACCAGCCGCGGCCCCGGGGCATGAGGAAGCATCGGCACTTCCTTCTCCTCGGCAAGTTGTACGGCGAAGAGCTTTTGCACCGCCTCTTCCCTCACGCCGGCCAGCATATCGACAAAGAGTTCGTACCCCTCCTTCTTATACTCCAAGAGGGGGTTCTTCTGGGCATAACCCCTGAGGCCGATGCCCTCTTTGAGGTGATCGATGCTCAAGAGATGGTCTTTCCAGTGGTTGTCGAGGGTCTGGAGGAGGATAAAGCGCTCCAAGTCCCTGCTGATATCGCTGCCCAGGGCCCGCTCCTTCTCCTCATAGAATGACGTGGCCCCGGTAACCAGCAGATCACGCAGGTCTGTCTGCTTCATCCCGGCAAGCGCCTCGCGGTCAATTTCCAGGGGGAACGAGAAATGCTGGCGAAAGACTTCTTGTAACCCCGCGATGTCCCATTCGTCCGCGTGCAGCTTCGGGTCGGTGTAGCGTTCGACGATACCCTCCCCGGTATCTTCTATCATTTCGCCGACCATCTCCCGTAATCGTCCCCCTTCCAGGATCTCGCGGCGCTGTGAGTAAATGACCTCGCGTTGCTGGTTCATGACGTCGTCGTACTCCAGCAGTTGTTTCCTGATCTCGAAATTATGCCCCTCCACCCGCCGTTGGGCGTTCTCGATGGCCTTGCTGACCAAGACGTGTTCGATCGGCTGGTCTTCCTCTACCCCCAATCGGTTCATGATGCTGGCAATCCGTTCGGCACCGAATATCCGCATGAGGTCATCTTGCAGGGAAAGATAGAAGCGGGACGACCCCGGGTCCCCCTGGCGCCCTGACCTCCCCCGCAATTGATTGTCGATCCTGCGGCTCTCGTGGCGTTCCGTCCCCAGGACGTGGAGTCCTCCTTGTTGGAGCACCTGCTCCCGTTCTTGCGAGGTGGCTGTCACGGCCTTTTGATAGGCGGCTTCTATCGCCGCCTCGTCGGCATCTTTCCCCACCGACTGGGAGGCGATCATCCGGGCATTGCCTCCAAGGAGGATATCCGTCCCGCGGCCGGCCATGTTGGTAGAGATAGTCACCCCCCGGAAGCGACCTGCCTGGGCAATGATCTCCGCCTCCCGCTCATGGTGCTTGGCGTTGAGCACGTGATGGGGAATGCCGCGTTTTTTCAGGAGCTTACTCAGGTGCTCCGATTTATCAATGGAGATCGTTCCCACGAGGACAGGTCGCCCCGCCTCGTGGAGTGCCGCTATCTCCCGTACCACCGCGTTGAACTTTTCCTGCTCCGTCTTATAGATCACGTCCGCGTAATTGGTGCGAATGAGAGGGCGGTTGGTAGGGATCACCATTACATCAAGGTTATAGGTCTTCTTGAACTCGGCGGCCTCGGTATCGGCCGTCCCCGTCATACCGGCCAATTTTTTATACATGCGGAAGTAGTTTTGAAAGGTGATGGTCGCCAGGGTCTGATTTTCGTTTTCTATGCGGACCCCCTCTTTTGCCTCCACTGCCTGGTGCAGGCCTTCACTCCACCGCCTGCCGGGCATCAGCCTCCCCGTGAACTCGTCGACGATGATGACCTGGCCGTCCTTAACCACGTAATCCACGTCCCTTTTGTAGAGGGTATGGGCGCGCAGCGCCTGATTGACGTGATGGAGGGTATCAATATGAATGGGATCGTAGAGGTTTTCAACGCTCAGCAGCTTTTCCACACGGGCCACCCCCTCTTCGGTGAGGACTGCCGTATGGCTCTTTTCATCGATCGTATAGTCCCGCTCCTTTTTCAATTGCGGGCTGATCCGGTTGATCTTGTAATATTTTTCCGTGGATTCTTCCGCCGGCCCGGAGATGATCAGGGGTGTCCGCGCCTCATCAACGAGGATACTGTCCACCTCATCCACGATGGCATAATGGAGCTCACGCTGGACATAGTCATCGAGACTGAACTTCATGTTGTCCCGCAGGTAGTCGAAGCCGAACTCATTATTCGTGCCATAGGTGATGTCCGCGCCGTAGGCCTTTCTCCTGGAGGCGTCATCCAGGTCGTGCAGGATCACCCCCACCGAGAGCCCCAAAAAGCGGTAGATGGCCCCCATCCATTCGCTGTCGCGCCTGGCCAGGTAGTCGTTGACCGTGACGATGTGCACCCCCTTACCCGTAAGGGCATTGAGAAAGGCCGGCAAGGTAGACACCAGCGTCTTCCCCTCACCCGTTGCCATCTCGGCGATCTTCCCTTCGTGCAGGCAGATCCCCCCGATAAGTTGGACATCGAAATGGCGCTCCCCTAAGGTGCGCCTTGCTGCCTCCCTGCCCACGGCAAAGACCTCGGGCAAGAGGTCATCGAGGGCCTCACCCTTTTCCAGCCGTTCCTTAAATTCGCCTGTCTTGGCAATCAAACGATGGTCGCTGAGGGGATAGATCTGCGGTTCGCGGGCGCCGATGCACTCGACCAGGGGTTGGAGCCGCTTAAGCTCACGCTCGTTTTTACTCCCCACGACCTTTTTGACGACATCACCCAACACTGCTTGCTTCCTCCATACAAATGCCCTCGAGGGGGATGACCCCTCCGGGCACACGTGCCTCTCAATTTTTACTCAGATTATTGTACTGCGAAAACAGTGGAAAAGGAAAGGCCTTTAATTTAAGATGTAGTTACCCGGGTGCATGGGAACATTGTTTAACGACACTCTGTAGTGTAGATGGGGTCCGGTTGCCCTTCCTGAGTTGCCCATGGCGGCAATCCGCGTACCCCGCCGCACCCGCTGCCCCACGCTCACGTATACCTGAGAGAGATGGCCATAGAGCGTAGAGATGCCATACTCATGGCTGATCTCCACCGTTAAGCCAAAGCCGACACTATGGGAGGCGCGCGTAACGATGCCGTCGGCCGGCGCGATAATAGGGGTACCTATCCTGTTGGCGATATCAATCCCGTCATGAAGTTGGTGCATCCCCGTAAAAGGATCAATGCGATACCCAAAACCTGAGGTCACCCACCCCCGGGCAGGCCAGATAGAAGGGGTAGACGACAACTGACGCTTCTTGCCCTCTAAGAAGGAATAAAGCTCTTGAAAGCTTTTTTCCCGGAATTTCGCTTCGGTAGAAAGCCGGTCTAGTTCTGTATTCATCCGCGAGACATCGTTTTGCAGATTTGCTTCTGCCTTTTTCGATGCTTCTTGAGACGCAGGGGGAACGCTCCCTACCGCCAGGAAGGAATTCGTATCTCCGGCATTCTCGAGATTGGCGATGATGCGGAGTTTGACATCGAACTCCTTCAACCGCTGGCTCTGCTGTTGTAATTCTTCTACCTTTTGTTTGTTCGCGGCGACGAGATGGGTTGTCCTGGCTACTTCTACGCTCTGCGAGATGTAATTTAAGGTAATAAAGGGAAAGGTGACAACGATAACGAGGAGCGATGCCAAGATGATCTTCGCGTGGCGAGTGGGCAGTTTGAATTTTAGAGGTTTAAATGGCCCTGAGCGGAATATCCATATCGTGACAGTCCCCTCCTTTTTCTTCATACGCCTATCTCCCTCCATGAAGATTTGTGGTTTTCCCTTGGGGTTTCGCTACAACAGACAGCTTATACTAAACAAATTAAGGTTTGTCAACCCTTTTTTATGATTATTTTGTAATAAAAGTAGTATTTTGATGCGGTTCCAAATATCAATTAAGGATATCGGCACAATTGCGACGCGCGCCCCGATCAGTGCTATTTTAATAAAATATGTTTTATAATGTACTAATTTAATGTAAAAAGTGGGGCGGTTTTAAAGGCTATTCAAAGGAAAGCAAGGCCGCACCCAAGGCCCCCACGATCTGCGGTTCGGTATAGATGGTGAGTGGAGTACCCAGTTTCTCTTCCAGGCACTTCACTACACCGATGTTCTTGGCAACACCCCCGGTCATGACCACGAGGGGCGCCACCTCACCTATCCGTTCCAAGAGCCCCAGGGTCCTGTCCGCAATTGCGTTGTGGATAGCGCGGAGGATATCCTCCACCTGCTGCCCCTCCGAGACAAGGGAGACGACCTCTGATTCGGCGAATACGGTACAAATACTGCTGATCTGCAGGTCATGCGTGTGCCGCAACGACCGTTCCCCCATTTCATCGAGCTCAACTGCCAGGGCCCGGGCCATCACCTCCAAAAACCTCCCCGTGCCGGCGGCGCATTTGTCGTTCATGTCAAATTCCAGCACCCGCCCCTTTTCATCGACCCGGATCACCTTGGTGTCCTGCCCGCCGATATCAATGATGGTGCGAGACTGAGGGAAGAGGTGATTCACCCCCTTGGCAATACACGTGATTTCGGTAACCTTCCGGTCGGCGAACTCGGCGATCTCCCTGCCGCAGCCGGTGGAAACTATCCGTTCGATCTGATCTCTCGCAACATGAGCGCTCGCCGCGGCCTCCTGTAATGAGCGTTGCGCCGCCTCCCTGCTGGAACCACCGGTGAGGACGATTGAATAGCCGCGTATCCCCTTCTCGTTATCAAAAATCACGGTCTCCGTAGAGAGAGAGCCGATATCGATCCCTGCCGCGACCATCATACCCCTCTCGGCTACTCCCCTTTCCAGACCGGGGACCTTTTTTCCATGTAGGCCTTGAGACCTTCATTGGCATCGTGCGTGTGCATGAGATCCCCCTTGTAGATTTTCTCGGATCTCTGCAGGGCCTGCTCGAAATCGACATCCATGCCGGCCACTGTTGCCCGCTTGGCCCACTTGAGGGCGATCGGGCTCTTCTCCGTAAACATCGCAATGAACTTTTTTGCCTCTTCCGCCAACCGCTCTTCAGGCACGGCACGGTTGATAAGACCGATGCGCTCCGCTTCCTTCGCATCGATAGATTCGCCCGCCAGGATAAATTCGAAGGCCTTCTTCAGGCCGATGAGCCGGGGAAGCCAGGCAACCACCATGGACGGATAGACCGCCAGCTTAATCTCGGGCTGACCGAATTGTGATTTCTCGGAGGCGATTACCATATCGCAGAAGACGGCGACCTCGCATCCGCCCCCCAGGGCAAACCCATTGACGACGGCCAGTGTCGGCACATCGAGGGTCGCCAAGTTGCGGAAAATCCCGTGAAAGACTTCTATCATTTCATCCATCTTGTCCGCCGTGTGATCCCGAACATCCACCCCCGTGGAAAAGGCCTTGTTTCCTGCCTGGGTGATCACCACGACGGCCAGCTCTTTCTGGCGTTTTTTGACATCCTGCAGGGCCAGATTCATCTCCCGCATGGTCTTGATATCGAGCACATTATAGGGAGCGCGATTAATGGTGATCGTCGCTACCTTATCTTTCACTTCGTAGAGAATATTCTCATATCCCATCGTCGTCTCCTTCCTTATCCGATAACCATAAGGACGGTGTCCGCGGTGACCTCATCCCCTGCCTTCACGTTAACTTCTTTAACGCTCCCGCCGACGGGGGCCACCACCGGCATTTCCATCTTCATCGCCTCAAGCGTTGCTACTTGATCGTTCTCCTTGACCTTATCACCAGCTTTCACAATAACAGCCACGATCTTCCCCACCATAGGTACCGTCACCGATGTCGCCATATAGAACCTCCTCGTATTCTATTTTCACTTTGTGCATTTAATAACAAAAAGGGGGGAGATGTCAAGAGCTCTTAACCCACCGCTGCCAGTTCCAAGCGTTCCTGCCACCGTTCGCGGATGACCTCTCTGAGGAGAAGATGATCCGCGCTGCTGAGTTCAGGGTCGTGCTCGATCAACGCAAATGCCTCCTGGCGCGCCTGCTTGAGCAGCCGAGCATCTCTGATCAGGTTGGCCGCCCGGAAATCAGGCAACCCCCACTGTCTGATCCCCAAAAATTCCCCCGGCCCCCTCATGGCCAGATCCTCCTCGGCGATGCGAAAGCCGTCAAGGGTCTGCTCCATGACTTTTAAGCGACGCCACGCCTCTTTCCCCATCCGGGCAGAGGCCACGAGGAAACAAACGGAGGGATGGGGCCCCCTCCCAATTCTCCCGCGCAGTTGGTGCAGTTGAGAGAGGCCGAACCGTTCGGCATGTTCTACCACCATAACCGTGGCATTGGGGCAATCTATCCCGACCTCGATCACCGTGGTGGCTACCAGGATCTGGATCTCCCCGGCGCGAAAGGACCGCATGATCTCTTCCTTTTCCTCACCTTTCATCCTGCCATGGATAAGCCCGATGGTAGCATGGGGAAAGACCTCTTGTCGGAGGCGCTGGGCCCCCTGGGTGGCATCCCGCAGGTCCACCTGCTCGGACTCCTCAACCAAAGGGTAGACGACAAAGGCCTGTCTACCGTTTGCAATCTCTTCTTCCACGGTGCGGTAGACCTCTCCGTACCCCTTCTCGCGGCAGACCCTGGTAACGATGGAACCCCGTCCTCCGGGCATTTCATCGAGGACCGAGACCTCCATATCGCCGTAGAGGGTCATGGCCAAGGTACGGGGGATCGGGGTCGCCGTCATCACGAGCAGATCCGGCACCTCTCCTTTCCTCCGTAAACGCGCCCGCTGCATGACACCAAAGCGGTGCTGCTCGTCCACGACACTCAGCCCCAGTCGGTTAAAGGAAAGCCCCTCTTGAATCAGGGCGTGGGTCCCGACCACGAGATGGATTTTCCCTGCGGTAATGGCCTGATACAGGCGGTCGCGCTCCCGCCTCTTGATCTTTCCCTTCAGCAGGCAGACTGTGATCCCCATATCACCCAGCCACCCTTTGAGGTTGAGGTAGTGTTGCTCCGCCAGGATCTCGGTGGGGGCCATCATTGCCGCCTGATAGCCGTTGTCCACGGCGATGAGGGAGGCGAGCAGCGCCACTGCCGTCTTGCCGCTCCCCACATCCCCCTGCAACAGGCGGTTCATGGGGTGAGACTTGGCCATATCCCCTTTGATCTCTTCGAGCACCCGCTCCTGGGCCTTGGTGAGGGAAAAAGGGAGCCGCTTCAGGAGTGTGTCTGCAAGCGGTGTCCGTGCGACGCCGAAGGCGATCCCCTCTTCGCGGGCAATACCCCGGCGCCGCAGCGCCATGCCGAGCTCGAGGAAAAAGAACTCCTCAAAGGCCAAACGCTGATGGGGACCGGATGTCTTGAGGTTGAGCCGCACGAGATCGGAATACCCCTGCGGAAAGTGGACCTCGCGCATGGCCTCGGCAAAAGGCATGAGGTTGCACTTGGTGCAGATCCGGGGAGGGATCGGGCTGTCGATCTTGCCGTCGGTGTCCTGCACCACCTGATACATGATCCCCCTGATCCGGCGCTGATAGAGCCCCTCGGTCTCGGAATAGACCGGGACGATACGCCCGAAGTTGAGGGAATCCCCCTCCGTACCTTCTACCCATTCCAAATCGGGATGCATGATCTGTCGCTGGGACCGATACCCTTTGATCTCCCCACAGAAGATAACCCGATCACCTTTTTTGAGGCGTCCTTTGATATAACGGATCCCCTGGAACCACTTCGCGGTGATAAAACCGCTCCCGTCCCCCAAAACTGCCTCAAAGATACGGCGACGGCTCTTAGGGTAGAACACCTCGTCGGCAACGATCACCTCGGCCAACCCGACACCCTGTTCGCCGACGGGGAGCTCCGCGATACGCCTGATCTCGCGGCGGTCTTCATACCGGAGGGGAAGGTTATAGAGGGCATCTTCGATAGTCTCGATACCCTTTTTTTTGAGCAACTGGGAGATCTTCGGTCCTACCCCTTTGACGTATTGCATGGGGGTGTTGAGAAGACGGGGCATCCCTCCGCCGGGCGAGGAGGAAGGTTGCTGCACGCCGGCAATCGCTACCATGCCGGCAATCAGAGAGACCAATTCGCGTCCGCGTCTGATCCGCTCTTCTTGTACACCACCGGTTATCTGGTCAAAACCGACGAAGTTCTCATGCAGGTCCCTCAGTTTGGTCGCAACGGACGGATCACGGGCGAGGGAAATCGCCTCGTGCGCGAGCCCCGTGATCAACCCCTCTAATCCCTTGATGTTGGCTAGGCGCGCATAGTTGTCCTTGGAGGCAAGGCTGAGCGGCTTGGCAATGGCGTCGATGATCTCGAAGAGTCTATTCATGGGGTTTTTAAAACTCCATTTTTAAGGATACCGTTTTCTCTCGCGAGATTCAATGTCAAAAACCATCTCCTATGAATTCGCCTTTACAAAATGGTATCGGTGTGTTGATATGAGCGCATGCGTACATTGTTTTATCCCGAGCGTATTGCCGTGATCGGAGTCTCCGAGAGACCTGATAATTTCGGGCGACTCATCATGGAGAATATCACCCGATTCAACTACACTGGCGATGTCTTCCCCGTCGGTCCCCACGGCGGCACGGCCTGCGGGCGAAATATCCTTACCGCCGTGGACCAGCTCCCACGGGGAATCGATATGGCCATTATCATCACGCCGGCACCAACCGTGCCCGACATCATTGACCAGTGCGGGCGCCAGGGGATACCCTGGGTCATTGTCGAGACCGGCGGTTTTGGGGAACTTTCCGCAAGCGGCGAAGAACTCGGGACGGAACTCCTGCGCCGTGCCCGCAGGTGGGGCATACGAGTGGTCGGCCCCAATGGGCTGGGCATCATCAACATGGCGGCGGCCCTCGCCACCCCCTTCGTCCCCCTGCGCCGCGAGTCCTTAAAGCAGGGACCCGTCGCCGTGTTGGCCCAGAGCGGGGGTGTCATGTATGCCCTGGTCAATCTGTTGAGCAGCAACAATATCGGCATCGGCAAGGCAGTGAGCTTCGGCAATAAGATGGATCTCGATGAAAGCGACTATCTCGCCTATCTCATCGATGACGACGAAACTGAGCTCATCGTCCTCTATCTGGAAGGTATCAAGCGAGGGCGGCGGTTCATCGAGCTCGCAAAGCAGACGACCAAGCCGATCATCATTCAGAAGGTGAACCGGCATCCCTTGACCAGCCAGCTCGCGCGGTTTCATACCGAGGCCTTGGCCACGGACGACCGCGTGGTCGATGCCGCCTTTCAGGAGGCGGGTATCGTCCGGGTCGATACCTACCGCGCAATCATCGATGCCGTCAAAATCCTCACCCTACCCCCCATGCGCGGTAATAACCTGGTCATCATCTCCCGCTCGGGAGGCGTGGCCATCTCGGCTGCCGACTATGCGATAGAATCTAATTTTAACTTATATTCCCTCTCGGAGTGCTTTCTCAACAAGGTGCAGGAGAAATCGGGCCCCAAGGTGATTAAACGCATGAACCCGTTGGACCTGGGGGATTTTTTCAATTTTGACTTCTTTGCCGAGGTCACCGAGGGAGTTCTTCAGGAAGGGGCCGATGGGATCTTCTTTCAGCACGGGGCCGCCACGGATAAGGAAGTCGCGGGGACGCTGCCGTTGGGCGAGGCCTTTCTGCGATTGAGCACGAAATATCAAAAGCCGATCGCCGTCTGTTTGCTTGCCGACGATCGCAGTACCGCCCATATCAAACAGTCTATTAATTTTCCCCTGTTTGCCGATCCGCACGACGCGATGTACGCCCTCGCCATATCGAGAGATCGCTATCAACGAATAAAAGAACGAGATGCAGACGACACCGTACCGCAATTCCGCCTTGCCGAAGACACCATAGTGACGATCCTGTCAACGGCAGGCCGGGAAAAGCGGCCCCTACTCCTGGCCGAGGCCCTGGAGATTGTCAAGGCGACAGGGATACCGTGCGCGCGCTTCGCCGTCTGCCGGCAGCTCGATGACGCCCGCGTACAGGCAGATGTGATCGGATATCCCCTCACCCTCAAGATCAATTGCCCGAGCATAACCCACAAGGCCGACATCGGCGCCGTCTGGCGCGAGATCCCGGACCCCCCCGCTCTCAGGGAGGCCTTTACACAACTCTCGTATCACGCACAGACACAGGGCTTTGCAGACGGCCTCCTCCTGCAAGGATGGGTTTCTGGCGGCGTGGAGATGATCCTGGGGGCAAGGGTTGATGAGACCTTTGGCCCGGTGGGTATGCTGGGATTCGGCGGCAGCTATGCCGAGTTCTTCGCTGACACCGCCTTGCGTATCTTGCCGCTCACCGAAAAAAAGGTGGCAGCCATGCCCGCTGAGCTCCGCGGGTACCCGATCTTAACCGGCGCACGCGGCCAAAAGCCGCTTGATTGCGGGCAACTCAAAGAGGCCCTGCTACGGCTCTCCCAGCTCATGATCACGTTCACGGAAATAAAGGGGATTGACCTCAACCCCGTCTTTGTCCTCCCACAGGGTCAGGGGGTCGTAGCCGTCGATGCGCGCCTCATCATTTCAAAATAATGGGGCGCGCCTCATCATCTCACAATAAATAGGCGCGCCTCATCGTCTCACAATAAATAGGCGCGCCTCATCGTCTCACAATAATGTGCGCGTCTCATCACCGAGGTCTGACATGGCCGTTGGGTGAGTCATCTCTAGCATCCTTCTTTTTTTATCGTGATCTACACGATCAGCCGGCGGCGCATGGCGCGTATGGCGACCGCCAAAAAGACAACAGCAAAAATGAGGAGATAACCGATGCTGAGTAAAGGCATAGCCTCCATCCTGCCGAGGGAAAAAAGCCTGCACAGTTCGACCACATGGTAGAGGGGGAAGGCCAGGGAGGTCTTCTGGGCCCACGCGGGAAGAGCCCCAACCGGGAAAAAGGTACCGCTAAAAAGAAACAAGGGCGTCAAAAAAAGAAAAATCGGGAGATTGAACATATCGATGCTCGGCACAATGCCGGTAAACCACATCCCGATGGCGCCGAAGGCGATGCCGCCGAGAAAGGCAAGGGGGATAATAAGCAACCCCGACGGCAGGGCGACGTAGCCAAGGGGACACAGGACAACCAGCATGATCGCCGCGGCAGCGGCCGACTTGGTGGCGCCCCAGATCACCTCGGCCAGGATGATCTCCTCCAGGGACAGGGGGGTGGCGATCATGGCGTCGAAGGTCTTCTGATAGAACGCGCGCACAAAAGAGCTGTAGGTCGTCTCAAAAAAACTGTTCCACATCACCGCGGTCGCGATGAGGGCCGGAGCGATAAATTCCGTATAGGAAAGGGTAAGCCCGGCGTACCCGACATTCCCCACCAGGTTACGGAAGCCGATCCCAAAGGCAAGTAAGTAAAAGGCCGGCTCGAAAAGCGGGATCAAAAAATTGACCTTCCAGACGCGCCGATACACAACGACATTCCGCCACCAGACCCGCAGGAAGCGCCAGGATATATTGGCATACAGCATCATTCTCTGAGTTCCCTTCCCGTCAAATGCAGGAAGACATCTTCCAGTGTCGGTGTCCGGAAGGTGCAGCGTTCCATACAAAAATTACGGCGAAGATCCTCGGCCACGGAGTCTTCCGCGTAGACGATAATGCGTTGATCCAGGACGTCGTGTTCTATACGGTTCTCGATAAGATATTTTCGCAGTGCCTCATCAACCCCCTCGATCTCAATAGCCGATTCCCCCGCATACTGTTTAATGAGAGACTGAGGTGTCCCTTCTACAAGAACCTTGCCATAGTCGAGGATCATGAGGCGATCGCAGAGATAAGCGGCCTCTTCCATATAGTGGGTGGTGAGCACCAGGGTAACCCCTTGTTTGCGCAAGGCCCTGAGTTTTTCCCAGAGGAGATGCCGAGACTGCGGATCAAGCCCCGTCGTCGGCTCATCGAGGATGAGCAGCTCCGGTTCATTGATTAACGAACGGGCAACCATTAAGCGCTTTGCCAGACCGCCCGAGAGCTGCATTACCTTGGCTGTTCGCTTTTTCTCCAGGGCAAAGAGGCGTAAGAGCTCTTCGGCCCTGGCACGTGCCCGCGCAGCAGGAAGGGAAAAATAGCCCGCAAAGACCGCGAGATTGTCTGCAACGCTCAGGTCGGGATCGAGGGTATTATCCTGCTGGCAAACGCCGATGCGTGCGCGTATCTGCCGCCAGTCTCGCTCAATGTCCAGTCCAAATATCCGCATCCGGCCTGCGGAGACGGGAGAAAAACCGTACATCATCCGGATGATAGATGTCTTGCCGGCACCGTTAGGACCAAGGAGGCCATAACACTCCCCTGCCATAACGTTAAAG
The DNA here is from genome assembly GCA_001797935.1 of Deltaproteobacteria bacterium RBG_16_54_18. Taxonomy (GTDB): domain Bacteria; phylum Desulfobacterota; class B13-G15; order B13-G15; family RBG-16-54-18; genus RBG-16-54-18. The sequence goes on from MGQT01000042.1 coordinate 15,716, forward strand.
CTCACGCCGGCTACAGCCGTGAACCTGCCATAGCGTTTTTTGAGATGAGTCGCTTCGACAACCGCGGTCACCGCATCATACCTCGCCGTTCGCATTGCCTGTGGTAGACAATGCCTGCATTATCGATATAGGAAAAACAAAGCTTGATCGGCGCAAGAAAGGACATGGTCTTGTGCCTCCTGTTATCATTATTATGATTGAGTAATATAATTAGTATACCCGTGCCTACGGACCTTCCCAGGGTCCGTTGCGCGTGTAAAAAAAGACTTCATTTAAACTATAGGAAATTCGGGGATGCGTGTCAACTCACGTCACACGATGTGCAAATGCCAGCATAATACCTTCTTGTTGTTCTTTTGATGGGGAAAAAAGAAAGCCGGCGAACTTCCATCATATCACATGGATGTTCGCCGGCGGTTGATTACAGCTTCACAACGTCGACCGCGTTGAGACCCTTGGGGCCTTGCTCGACCTCAAAGCTGACTCTCTCACCCTCAACAAGGGACTTGAAACCAAAACCGCCATTTTTAATGGCGGAATGGTGAACAAAGACATCCTTGCCGTCTTCACCGGTGATAAAACCGTAACCTTTGGCATTATTAAACCACTTCACTGTTCCATTGGCCATGCCGCATACCTCCTTTCTCAACAATTAAAGCCGCAGAATCACCTGGACTAAAAAAACCACAAAGCACGTCGTCTTTGTGGCCTATGGGTACCCGGTAACAAAAACTTCTGTGACTTGAACTAAAAAATAACACCCTCGCGGGGAGAAGTCAAGGACTATTTTTGCAAGGGTGACCCCTGCGGGTGTCAACGACCCCGATATTTTCGGCTGCATCCAGAAGCTCACGTGAGCATGGGGCTATTCAGGGGCTTTATAGAATCCTCTGGCGAAGATACTCTTTGCATACAGGAATCGTAACAAGATATAAAATTCAACCGCTTCTACATAACAATAAATAGAGCAGGATTATAGCGAATTACGAGCCATATTTTAATAATTTTTCACAAAAAATAATTGACACACAATCACCTTCTATATAAAATGCCACCAATAGCAGAATATGCATAAAAATAAATGTTCTAAGTAAAATTATTAATAAGTCATGATGAGCATAATTTATCCCCTATTTATTATAATTTGGATAGCATGTTTAATAAGCTTTGGATTGTGTGTTTTCTATCAATTTAAAGTCACCAAGAATTTTAAGCCAGGATTAAAATGGTATCAACATCTCGCATTATTCAAGCCAAATAATTTTACCGAAATAGGCAATCAGTACAGAATAAAAAATATTAAAACAATATTTATATTTATTATTCTATGCTTAATTGGTTTGCTAATTTGATTTATCTTTTTCCCACACTTTAGGTGATAACAACTTAGAACAAGCCGTTCCAGATGGGCAAGCAGGCCTGATCATGCTTGTTTCGCTTAATAGAAAGGTTTATTCAGGCCTGCTTGCCACTGAACTTATCGTTCGCACCGCCTCATTACGAAAAATGCAGCGCTTGAAACTTGACATTGTGTTGACATCCTCTCCCACGGCAAACAAATTGATTTAATCGTCTTCATCCCTCACCGGTCCCTTATAGGATCTCTTTGTTGCCCGCAGGAGGTAAATGTGATAAAAAAGTAACGGGGGAGGATGATATGAAAAAAGCGATGTTGTGCCTTCTAGCAGTCGTTTTTATCTGGGGGCGTGCTTACACCGCTGAACAAATCACCGTCGGCGAATCTGCAGTCCACCCGAAGCTCAGATCCGATGGCTCGGTATATATACTGGTGCCGGAGGACGGAAAATACGGTACGCGTATCTATCCCGGATCGGGCTCGACGATGGCTCAGGTTATCCGCGCGGCCTTTGAAAAACATGTAAACCGCGTGCAAATCGCTCCCGAAAAAGAAAATCTTGAGATAGCGCTGATAAAAACGAGGACTCAAGGTTTTACCTATCTCGTACGTCCGATGATATTGCGGTGGGAGCAGAGGGCCGTACAATGGGCGAGAAATCCGGACAAGGTTGAGATCAAGATCATGATCATGGATACCGCGACCGAGGCAATCATCGACTCTGTCGTGATCAAGGATAAGAGCAGGTGGTTTACCGTCGGCGGCGACCACCCATCGGACCTCCTCCCCGAACCCATCGACAAGTATGTAGCATCTCTGTTTTAAACCGCCTATGTTCCCCTATAATTCAGATAATCGCCGGCTCGTGGAAACTGCCCTCGGCAACACGCCGGCCGACGTGGTCATCAGGGACGGCACGCTGGCAGAGGTCTATACCGGGAGGAT
>MGQT01000042.1:18023-27930 GCA_001797935.1 Deltaproteobacteria bacterium RBG_16_54_18
GCACCGGTCGGTGGCCGTTGCCGACAAGTGGATTGCCTACGCCGGGCCGGACGCCGACTATGCCATCGGAGAAAAAACGCGTGTTATCGAGGCAGCAGGAAGGGTCATCTCGCCGGGGTATGTCGACTCGCATACCCACCTGGCAAGCTTTTACACGATTGCCGATTTTCTTTCCTACGCAATACCTGGCGGGACAACCACCTACATTACCGATGTCGAGGCCTACGGTTTTGGGCTGGGGGCCGCGGGATTCGGCGCTTTTTTGGAGCAGGTCCGCGACCGGCCGGTCAAAATTTTCTGTCTGATTCCACCTATGGTAACGGCGAGCCCCGCGGCAGGACCCCTCTGCATAACGGCGGAGGAGGCGAGACGTTTCCTGCAGGATGAGTTGGTCATCGGCCTGGGTGAGGCATACTGGCAGAACGCGATCCTGCCACCCGATAAACGGATACTGGAGCTTATCCAGGAGACGATGAAGGCCGGGAAATCTGTCCAGGGACATGCCGCGGGTGCCACGGACAGGAAGCTGGCGGCCTATGCCGCGGCCGGGGTGGTTTCCTGCCACGAGGCCATCTCCCCTGAGGATGTCGTGGCGCGGCTGGAGATGGGTTACAGCGCGATGATCCGCGAGGGGTACATCCGCCGGGACTTAGAGATTCTGCGCCCCCTGATCGGGAAAATAGATCTGCGGAGATGCACCCTCTCGACAGACGGCACGGATCCTGCCCTCCTCCTGAGCCAGGGATATTTCGCTGACGTGGTGCAGAAGGCGGTGGCCATGGGGCTCGCACCGATCGAGGCCATTCGTATGGCAACCCTCAACCCGGCCGCGCATCTCGGCCTGGACCACCTGCTTGGCGGGGTAGCCCCCGGCCGTTACGCCGATATCCTTATCCTCCCCGACCCCCATACCATGACCCCCGATCTGGTGCTCTCCGCAGGTCGGGTCGTTGCCGAAAGGGGGAAGACCCTCGTCCCGCTCCGCCGAACCCCACACCCGGCCCCCCTCTACGAGACGGTCAGGGTCCCCGTGCTCAAACCCGAGCATTTAGCCGTACCCCTTGCCGCCTGCCCCTTGGCGGGCAAGGTAAGGACCATGGATATCCAGGCCAACGGGCTGGTTGCCCGCGAGGGCCAGGCCGAAATCACGGCCCAAAATGGGTACATCTGCGCCGACCCCAATCATGACCTCCTCAAGGCCGTCTTCATTGAGAGGGTAAGCGGCATGGGGGAACGCTTTGTCGGTTTTGTGCGCGGGTGGGGGATGAAGCAGGGCGCCGTGGCCACCAGCCTGGCGTGGGATGCCTCTGCCATCGTAGCAGTGGGCACCAATGACCAGGACTTAACTGCGGCCATAAACAGGGTCATCGAGCTGCAAGGGGGTACCGCATTGGTCGTAGACGGCCTTCTAAAGATCGAGATCCCCGCACCCATTGCCGGCTACATCGCCGAAATGCGGATCGAGGATCTTGCCTCGGCGCTCACCGATTTGCAAACGGCAATCGTGGGATTGGGGTCAAACCTTCCCAATGCCTTCCTTACCCTGGTCACCATGACCTCCGCGGCCATCCCCTTTATCAGGATCACGGAAAAAGGCTATTTTCGGTTCCGTGAGAATGACTATGTCGGGATTTAGACTATTTTGAAAGCGCCCATGGCCTTCACGGTGATCTGAGAAAAAATACGCCGCTTAAAAAAGATGATTATTGAGCCCTCCTGAATTTATAATACAAGTGTCCGAATCCTACCGACATGTCATGCCGATCAATAACCAGATGAAAACGAACATCTCAAGCGAAGAAAAAAGAGTTGTGACTTTTTGCATGCCCACACCGCATGTTAGCCCCTGAAATGCTCAATTGTCAGAAGCCGAAAAAAATATGATTTCACCCTGCGTCAGAAGATTGTAAAGTATCACATATTTTTATTGTGTGGAAAAAATGCCTGCCGAATGGTGTACAAAAGGGAGTATCAAAGGCATTTCTTTATTTTGCGTACAGCCGAGGGGGAGAAAGCCCTTGCTTCAAGAGTCCCTTTTGTGATAAGTAATAATTTTCCTAAAAATTCAGGGGATACGAGGATCATAAAAAATGGGTGAGCTTACGTTGGAAATGAGGGAGGAGCGCAATCACCTCCTGAGAGAATCAGTAAAAAAAATCGCTTCTACCAAGGTAGCCAAGCGGGCGGCAGAGATAGATGCGGCCGGGGCATTCCCTTGGGACATGGCAGAGCTCTTTGCCCAGCAGGGGTTCCTCTCGGTGATGCTGCCGGAAAGCTATGGTGGGATGGATGGTGATATCACCGCCTTCTGTATCATCGCGGAAGAAATTGCCTATGCCTGTGGCTCAAGTTCGTTGATGATCCTTGCCCACTCTGTAGGGCTTATGCCCTTAATGATGGCCGGTACGGAAGAACAGAAAAAGAGATTTTTTGAACGGGTGGCAAAAGAGCACGCCATCGCCGCCTTCGCCCTGTCAGAGCCGGAGGCGGGTTCCGACGCCGCCTCGCTCAACACCACGGCCGTGTTACAGGGGGATCATTACCTCTTGAATGGGAGGAAGTGCTTTGTCACCAACGGCGGGGCAGCCGAACTCTACGTCGTCTTCGTCACGACGAAACCGGGGGCCCGGACGAAAGGGATTTCGGTCTTCATGGTGGAGAAGGAAACCGCCGGTCTCACAATCGGCAAGAGAGAAGAGAAGTTGGGCATGCGCGGTTCCGACACCACGGACTTGATCTTCGAGAATGCCGTCGTCCCCAAGGAAAACCTTGTGGGGGCAGAAGGGAGCGGATGGGAACTCGCCATGATGACCCTCAACCTCTCGCGTCCTGCTATCGGGGCACAGGCAGTGGGGATCGCCCAGGGGGCCCTTGACTTCGCCCTCGACTATACCACCAAGCGGGTACAATTCGGACAAAAGCTGGCCGATTTTCAAGGAGTACAATTCATGCTGGCCGATATGGCCATGCAGGTGGAAGCCTCACGGGCGATAGTATATAAGGCCGCAACCCTCCTGGATCAAAAGGTCTACGAGAGGGATCGCATGTCCGCCATCGGCATGGATAAACTCTCGGCAATGGCGAAATGCTTTGCCTCCGATGCGGCCATGCGGGTAACCACCGATGCCGTACAGGTTCTCGGAGGATATGGATACCTCAAGGATTATCCCGTCGAGCGAATGCTGCGTGATGCGAAGGTCACGCAGATCTTTGAGGGGAGCAATCAGATTCAGCGGGTGGTCATTGCCCGTAACCTGCTAAAAAAATACTTGGATAAAGACCTTGCCTGAGAAGTCGGTGTTATCTCGAATTGTGCTGCGGATGGATATGGTATGCCGTACCCGCGCTGCCACGTATCGCTTTTTCGCTATCACAGAGACATCTCTCCCGTTTAATGCCCAGTGTCCCGTGAGCGGAGATCAGAGGTCGTACGCAAGCCTCTCTCGCATCTCTGCAGGAAGGAGGGAAGCAACAAGATGCATCTCTATGAGGTCAATTTTCAATCGATCGTGTCCCCCAACCGGGGAGATTTGATCATCCCCTTTCGTGAAGTCACCGTACGCAAACTCCATAAGGTACCCGGAAAAGCCACGATCGAGGGTGAAATCAAATGTTACCGAATGCGCGAGTTTGTCGCCTCCGCGCTGGGAAACGATATCTTTTTCGCCTATCTGGGCCCCGTTGACCGCGGCAAGGGGACCCTCTCCGTCGATGCCCTGATCACCTTCCATTTTATTCTCCTTGAAATGAAGGAGGAGGATTTTTTCCATAAAAACTCCGCGCAAGAGTTTATCGTCGATCAAAGCTTTGTCGATCTTGCAACGGCGAGCGGGATAAAACTTTCGCAATTTGCGGAATTCGATCACTTTTTGGTCCAGCGCACGGATGAGAGCAAGGTCCCTCAGGTCATCAAGGGGCACTATCACTATTTAAACAACCCCCTGTTTTTCCGCATCCGGTGATGATCGCCGCGGGGTGGAAGCCGTTTCGATCCCCGTTTCTCCCTTTGACCCTCACGCTCATCGCCGGCATCCTGCTTGGCGAGCTGATCCCCCCTATCGTCTCCCTGTACGCGATAGGCCTTTTGCTCTGCGTCTGCATCCTTCTGTGGCGCAGGCGTTTATTCTTAACGCAACTCCTGGCCCTCGCCCTGGTGCTCGCCGCCGGGTCATTTCTCATCCAGCGCGCGATTAATCCCGCGATCCCCCCCAACCACGTCTCGTTGATCCCGGACAGGGAAAAAGCAACACTGACCGGGACTATCTTACTTCCCCCACAGCGGGAGGAGAAAGAGACCGTGTTCTATCTCCAGACCGAGGAGGTCTCACTCGGTAATACCACGGCATCCGGCACGGGGAGGGTACGGATCACTATCAGAGATCCGGCAATACCATTGCAGTACGGCTATCGGGTGCGCCTTTTAGTCAAGCTTTATCACCCCCGCAACTTCAAGAACCCCGGCTCTTTTGACTATGCAGGATACCTGCGGCGTCAGGGTGTCCTGGTCACGGGGTATGTGCGCGATAGTGCCCAGGTACAAATCTTGAGTAGGGAGGGAGGAAACCCCCTGTTACGATGGTTCGATCGCCGACGGCAGGAGATAGCGGTATTTCTCGATGCCACGACCTCCCTGCCGGGAAAGGGTTTTCTCAAGGCCGTGCTCATCGGCGAGCGGGGAGACATATCCCAAGAGGTCAACGACGCTTTCGTCGCCACGGGGACGGTCCACATCCTCTCCATCTCCGGCTCACACCTCTCCATTATCGTCACCCTCATCTTCTTTTCCGTCCAAGGACTCCTTGCGTTATCGGAGCGCTGCCTCCTGCGGTATGATACCCGCAAGGTCGCCGCGTGGGCCACCTTCCCGCCGATGCTCGCCTATCTGCTTATCACGGGATTACCTATTGCCACAATCCGGGCAGGTATTATGGCCTCCTGCTTTCTCGTTGCCATCCTCCTCGACCGATATAGAAATCCCGTTAACACCCTGGCCCTCGCCGCCTTCATTATCCTCGTGTGCTCTCCGGCATCCCTGTGGGACATATCCTTTCAACTCTCCTTTTTATCCGTCCTGGGGATCATCGTGATCACCCCGCCGGTCTATCGCCTCTTCTACCCCCGTGATCCTTTGAGCCTCTTGACGCACCAGCGAGAGGGGAAAATTAAACGAGCCATTACCATATCGCTCATCGCCTCGTTTGCCGCCATAGCCGTCACCTCGCCCGTCGTGGCCTTTCACTTTCACCGTTTCTCCGCAATAGGGATGCTCGCCAATGCCATCATCATTCCGCTGGTGGGGTTTGGGACCCTCCCCCTGGGCCTCTTCTCGCTCCCCCTCATCCCGCTCTTCCCCGCGGCAGCGGCCCTTATGGTCAAGGCCGCTGCTGTACTTTCCGCCTGGGGGATCAAGGCCGTGGAGCTGCTTGCCTCGCTCCCCTTTGCCTCCTCATACCTGCCGGGGCCCACGGCGCTGGAAATGATCATCTTCTACGCTTTTATCGCCACCCTGCTCTGGCTCAAGAGACCTGCGATAAAAAAGATTGCCCTGGTCGCACTCGTCTGTGTGGCGCTGCTCGACCTCTCCTACTGGGGGTTTAAGCGGTACTCGATGACCGATATGCGCGTAACCTTTCTCGACGTCGGCCAAGGAGACTGCGCCCTCGTGGAGTTTCCCCGTGGTAAGACCATGCTCATCGACGGCGGAGGGCTCTATGGGGATTTCGATGTAGGGGAAAAGGTAATTGCCCCCTTCCTGTGGAAGCGGCGCATCCTGCAGGTGGATTATCTCCTCCTCTCCCACCCCCAGCCCGACCACTACAAGGGTCTCATCTTCATTACACGGCACTTTCGTCCACGCGAGTTCTGGCACAATGGGATGACGAGCCCGAGCTCTACCTATGGGCAACTCATGGAGGCCATCAAGGAAAGTAGGACGAGAGAGGTGCGAGTTGAAGGAGGGTTTACCCGCTCGATCGAGGGAGTAACAATGAAGATCATCCACCCGGTTGAGGGATGGATGGGGGAAAAGATTTTGAAACGGGGGCTCGTCAATAATAATGCCGTGGTCATGATGCTTGCGTTTGGCGATCACCGCCTGCTCTTCACCGGAGACATCGAGAAAAAAGCGGAGACGAGGCTCGCGCAGGCCGGGAAAAGGATCAGCGCGCAGGTCATCAAGGTCCCCCATCACGGTAGCAAACAATCAAGCACGGAGACGTTCCTTAACAAGGTCTCCCCTCGTTATGCCGTCATCTCCGTCGGCTTTGCAAACCCTTACCACCTCCCGAATAAAGAGGTCGTCGAGCGGTACGCGCGGCGTAACTGTCTGATTCTGCGCACCGATCTCGACGGAGCAATCACGGTGCAAAGCGATGGAAAGAAATTGACAATAGGAACTTATGAGGAACTATGATCCTGCTTGAAGAACTATCCGTCTTCCGTTGAGTAAAAGAAAATACTCATCCCTCTCCTCATCATGCAAGGCATGTTGGGCCACCTGGTAAAAAGGGAGGCGCAAAAAACGGGCTGGGAACATGCCTCCTTTGACCAGACAGTAGGGGACGTTCTCCTTTGTTATGCGTAGGGTATCCAGGTTCAACTGCTCCTGCGTGCCGTCGTTGAGGCTGATGATAAAGGCCTCCTCCTCCTTCTCCTTGATCAGCTCCGCCCCGTGCACCAGGAAGACCGTATCCTCCACTTCCAGACATTCCCGCTCCTCATTGATCTCCAGGTAATACCCGTCGGCGTCGAGGTGAAGAGAGTCATAAAAGAGAGAGAGGATATCCTTGCGGATGATCTCCCTCCCCTCGAAATACCACACGCCGTCTCTGTCTACACAAATGGCTAATCGATTATTTTTCCCTTTTAAATCAAGATGTTCCAGCACTGCTACCTTCTCGTTTCAGAATAGCTCGTTACCACATTAAGGCTATTCCGCTATGTTGTTTTAGAACCAACGCTCCTACTTCCCGTCGGAGGAAGTATTCAGTCCTTTGGGCTAAAGTGTTAGAACGCCGCGGTCTAGTAAACATCGGGACTATTTGCATAAGGGCGATTGGGAAGCGGCAGCCTTGCACCAACGTTAAAACGCCATAGGGTGTCATCACCAACTAGCCAATGATAAAGGTTTGCATAGTTGAAATCTGGATGGAGCTTCAGGCCGATGCCGCCAATTCGTCCACTGTCTGAGAAAAATATTCGACGGATCTTTTCGAAGACAGGCGGAGCATGGGTAAATTCACCAGCTACCCTCGACAGAGTGCAAGACACGACCATATCGGCTGCCTGCAAGAGACGGATGAACTTCGCAGGGGAAGATACAACGTTGATACAAACCTTATCCGGGACAACATAACCAGCGCCCTCCTGCATCATTTCAAGGCAGCTCAACAGGAATTTTTCTTCTTCAAGACGGCTACCGCCTGGGCGATCAGCAATAACTAGGCCTTCAGTTCCCTCGTGCACGAGATGCAGATGAATTCGCTCAAGGATCATGTTTGCCACATCGCCTTCGGGTGTTGACACCTTTGTGGCCTTACGAGATTGTGTGTCAGAAATAGCCACAAATGCTGTAGCCCCAGCGCTCTCCAGCAAGTCAACGACATTGAAAAAAAATTGCTTCCGTTGTTCTCCGACGAGACCCTCTCGCATCCATTGGTTTCTTCCAGGTGACCACTTAAATGGTTCCTTTGGAGGAAACCCAACTCTTCGGCATAACTGGTTTAAATTGCTTTCGACGCTTCGCACTGTTTCAAAGGGCAGTGAAAATCCGCCGATAGCGACAAATGGCTTCATGCCCGCTCGGGATGGTGCATTTTGGCGTGAGTCGTCCAGAAATACGAATCGCATTTTTTGTAGCCGGGGAGAGGACGTTGTTGACTACGTTGACTTCCTCAGCATCAGGGATTGCTCATCAGGCACGCTGAGACAGTGGAAACAAGACATGATAATTAACTATGTCTTGTTTCCTCCTCTCTTTCCTCATTTTCGTCGCCATCCAAAATCAGCTCCATTGCTCCCAATGAGCCGTTCTTGAAGTTCCATCTGCTGCTTACAAAAGTCACAAGTTTCTTGAAGACGGCCTTTAAATTCTTTAACGACTTCTTTTTTTCCCTTTTCCGAACAAGTTCTACAAAAATACCTATGCTTTTCTTTCATCATTGTCTCCTTTCCGAATTGGCTAAAGAAGAAGGCGTTCATTGTAAAGCAATTTTTACTTTTCTAGAACCGCAGCGGAAAGAATCTATTTACTCCAAGACGCACCCCTGTATCTTTGCCAGTTCTCTGGAGCGCTGGGCGGCGGAGGCCACGGCCGCCATCATGGCCCCCCGATCCCTTTAAACTATTACCCTGGTCCGACTCCAGGCCCGACGTGTTTTAAAAAGTTTGGCCTAGACCGCTCAGCTATAGCCTAGATTCCAGGTTTACGGTCTCGCACCAAATCTTGGTTATTTATATTTTTCTGCTTTTTTCGCGATTTGTTCAAGCTTCCGCTCTTTGCGCGTCTTTTGCGGCTTCTTTTTTACATTTTTTCTTGCATCATGACTTTTTGCCATAGCTCTTCTCCTTATGATTTTATTGGTTACCTTACGGATACAACATCCGCCCCCAAATCTTGCAACATCTTATATCCTTTTATTTTTATTATCATAAATGAGAACAAATATCAATTATAGGTTGATCTCGTACGATGTATTTAAAGGGATAAATCCGGGGTAGGGGAAAATCGCTATCGTGATCCGCCCCGGGAGCCTGAACGTGTTTCCGGGCTCATTGCATACCACCTTCTTTTCTTGGGATGCGCCAGCAGGTCGATGCCGACTGCCGCCTCTATCACACCTCGGCATAATGTGGCCTTGAGCGCAATTGACTTAACCATGCTTTTCTGCCATATATATGGCAACGCATTGACAGGACCGAGTGGTTGAGAGATGAAATCAATTGCCTTAATAGGATGTGGTAACTGGGGTAAAAATATTTTACGGGATTTGCTCCGGCTAAACGGCAACGTCTCCGTAGTCGATATTGATGCGCAGGCGCGATCACGTGCCTCCGAGATGGGAGTCCGTGCAGTATATTGCGATATCGAACAGTTACCCATCTGCGATGGTTATGTGGTAGCCGTACCTATTCCTGATTTAACAAAGATATGCGCTCGCCTGTTGGAATTCAAAAAACCTATCTTTTCGGAAAAAACGCTCTGTCTGTCTTTGGAAGACTATACCCTTTTAAAAAATGCCGGCGGCTCAGACTATATTTTTGCCATGCATAAATGGCACTATCATCCGGGCATCGAAGCGCTGCGTTTTGTCGCTCAGTCGGGGAGGATCGGCGCGGTAGAAGAGTTGTGCGCAACACGGCACGCCTGGGTACATGATTTTCATGGCGGTGATGTTTTTTGGACTCAGGCTGTCCACGATCTGACTATTATCAAGCATATTTTGGGTTATATTCCCCAAGAAATTAAGGCTATTAAGGTCATTACGGATGAAGGCGGATTGCCGGTAAGTGTTACCTCCCTATTGGGCAACGGCCCTGTGGTTCTTCTGTCAGTCAGCGGCAGACATTGTGATAAAATAAGCGGCGTCAGCATCCATGGAGACAAAGGTTCTGCAGGGCTTTATAACGCCTACGATGATCACATTACCATAAGAGACAACAGAGGTAAGGAAAGAATACCGATTGACACGACCTTTCCTCTCTATCTGGAACTAAAAGAATTTGTAGAGTACTTGCATGGTGGTCCCGCGCCGCGCTGCAATCTGCAGAGCGCAAAAGAGGTAACCCAGGCAATCCTCAATCTCAGAAAAAGGGCAGGTTTATAATAAAAGTTATTAAATCATCGAAAGGATTATTATGTCAAACGATCAATCGAAGATTTTTGCGCCATCAAAAGTCAATATCGATC
>MGQT01000043.1:0-5634 GCA_001797935.1 Deltaproteobacteria bacterium RBG_16_54_18
AGGTAATGCTACTAAGTTTTTTTATCTTTCATGAGAGAAAGGGCGTTGATTTTAGAATCTGACTTCGAAATTGACGAAACTCACTTAGCTTTTTAGCCTTATGCTATAAGGCAGCTACGTTTTTGGCAAAACATCATATGAGCAAGGGGGATATTTGGCTGTATGAATATACTACAGGGGCAGTTTTGCGTAATTTTTCCTGACGTCAAGATCGGCGAAGGGACCCGTCTGGGGAATTTTGTTCTGATCCGAAGCAACACTCGCATCGGGAAGGATTGCACTATTGGCTCCTATGTGGATATTGAGGGTGAGGTTTCGATCGGCGATCATGTCTCTCTCCAGAGTTCCTGTTACCTAACGCGCGGGGTAGTCATAGAGGATGAAGTATTTTGCGGTCCCCGCGTCACGACGATGAACGACCGGCGGATTTGCCATCGCAGAAAACATTTGATTTTTGAGCGTGCCGCGCCTCGAATTTTGAGGGCCGCACGAGTAGGAGGGGGAAGCGTGCTTTTGCCGGGCGTCACTATCGGAGAAAACGCGTTTGTCGGCGCAGGCTCCGTCGTCGTCAAGGATGTCGCCGACGGTGTGATTGTCTTGGGAAACCCGGCACGAGTCATCGGCCGGGTACCGCCTGAGGAAATTCTATGAATACATCTGATAAACTCATCATAAATGCCGCTATCACAGGCTCCGTTCTCACCAAGGCCGATACGCCTTATCTCCCCGTCACTCTTACAGAGATAGTCGATTGTGCGCGCCAAGTGCAGGATGCTGGGGCCTCTATCATACATCTGCACGCTCGGAATCAAGATCAGGCACCGTCTTATGACGCCGCCAGGTATTGCGAACTCTTGGAGCGCGTGCGACAGGCCTGCGGCGACATCATCTGCTGCGTTTCCTTGAGCGGGAGGTATATATCAGATGTAGCCAGGCGTGCGGCGGCACTCGAAGCAAAACCCGATATAGCAACGCTGACGCTTGGTTCCATGAACTTCCCACAACAGGCCAATATCAATGCCCCGGACACTATTCACGAGCTGGCGTCAAGGATTTATGATGCTGGCGCAATGCCAGAGTTAGAGGTTTTTGAGGTCGGTTTTATCAACTATGCACATCATCTGATCAAAAAAAATGTTCTGCGCCCTCCCCATTATTTTAACTTCATCCTCGGCTCGTTGGGTACCGCTCCGTTGGATCTGGTGGGGCTGGGCCACATGATAAGCCTGCTCCCGTCCCGAAGCGTATGGTCCGTGGGTGGCATCGGTAGGTATCAGCTTGATGCCAACGTGGTCGCCATCGCCGCCGGTGGTCATGTGCGTATTGGGCTCGAGGACAACCATTACTATGACCGGCGCAGATCAGAACTCGTAGATAACACGATATTGGTGAAACGGATTGCCGGCATTGCCCGCGATATGGGGCGGGAACCGGCCAGTTCTGCCGAGGCCCGTGAAATTCTCGGACTTTCATCGCTGCCACGATAACCGGAAACGAGCAGGCGGTAAGACGATATTGAATATTCTGATCACTAACATCTTTCTGACATCTCGCACGGGAACGGAACTCTACGTGCGTGATCTCGCGATGGAACTGAAGCGCGAGGGACACCGACCAGCCGTATACACACCAATTCAGGGACCAATTGCAGACGAACTGAAGGCCTCGGGCGTGGCCGTCTGCAGTAACCTGCTGGAGCTGCCTTTTCGCCCTCACGTCATCCACGGTCATCATCGGATAGAGACGTTGACAGCCGTTTTGCGTTATACCGATATTCCGGCAATTTTTATCTGTCATGACTATTATACCTGGTATGACAATCCACCATTGCATCCCCGTATTCGTCGCTACTTCGGCGTCAGTCTTGCCTGTATGCAGCGATTGCGTGAAGCAACGATATCAGAGAAAAAAATCGGTTTGATGCTGAATTTTGTTGACTTGAAACGTTTTTTGCCGCGTTCACCTCTGCCGCAGTATCCGCGACGGGCCCTCGTTTTCAGCAATTACGCGACTAACCGTACCCATTTGCCGGCAATCATCGAGGCTTGTCGGCGTACCAATCTGGGACTCGATGTCGTGGGGGCGGGCGTGGGAAACAGCATATCCCAGCCAGAAGATATACTAGGAAAGTATGATATTGTATTTGCCAAGGCCAAGGCCGCCATGGAGGCGATGGCAGTGGGCACTGCGGTTATCCTATGCGATTTTACGGGCGTCGGTCCCATGGTCACCTCTGCCGAATTCGATTACTTGCGCCGGCTCAATTTCGGGTTCAAGGCGCTTCGGGAACCACTCCATCCTGAGAATATTATGCGCCAAATTAGTCGCTATGATGCACAGGACGCGTTACGAGTGAGCGAGCTTCTGCGTTCCAATGCTGGGCTGAAACAGGCGGTACAAAAACTAATCGCCATTTATCAGGAAGTTATTGAAGCGCAAAAAAAATATCCTGCACAAGAAACGAGATGGCGTGATCACGCACTTGTCTTCAGACTAGCGCTGCGAGCGAAGATGAACATGTGGAACACCAGTGCGTGGCACTACTTACATTCTTTTTCCAACGTGCGAGGGATCAGCCGAATAAAAAAATTGGTGAAAAGTATCATTTTGAAATTTAAATAATCCCACCCCAGCGCACACTCCGAAAGAGAGCATGTATCACATGCATATCCTTCCCTTATATAGCACGCTTGATAAACTCTTCGATAACCTGAAAGTATTGACGCCGACCGATCATCATTAAGGTATTGTGATCCGCCCGCGGGATCACGACAAGCCGCTTTGCCTCGGCAGCGCTTAAGCGGAGTAACTCTTCGGCCTCAGACAAAGGGATGAGATGATCCTCTTCGCCATGGATGAGGAGGGTCGGGATACGAATGGCGCGCATCTTCGCGCCATTGGGGAAGCCCTCCCCGTGATGCGGGATATCCACCGATAACCCGATAAAGCCCAACAGACGAAAGGCATCGCTGAAGCCGCTCTCAACGATAAGCCCTCGTACAGCGTCCGGCGCTTGGCCGGCAATCTCGATAGCAGGGGCACTGCCCAGGGAACGCCCCATGACGAAGATCGCTTCGGCATCACCTCTGTCGCTCAGGACCTCTTTTAGCCGCGTGAAGATTGGGGAGGCATCTCGGATGATATGGCTGAAGGATGGTGTGCCTGAGCTGAGGCCGTACCCGCGGTAGTCGGCAACAAAGAGGTTGATGCCGACGGCGGTGTAGAGGGAGGAGATGAGATCGTAATCCCCGGCTGTCTCGCCGTTGCCGTGGAAATAGAGAATTGTGGCCACTCCCTTCGGCGCCGGGTAAAAGCGGCAGACAACCGAGACCCCTTTCTCCACCGCCACCGGATAGAGCATGCCTACATCCGACGGTGCGGGATCGCGCCGCGGATAAAAAATATAGCGAGTTATCTCCGGCCGATCGAGAGAAGAGACAGCAAACGGCGTTTTCATATCACCTCTCATGGCACGCCAAGCATCGCTCAGATTCCAGAATCTATTCTTACCATGAGGCGCTCCGAACCTCAAGGCAAGATACTCCGTGATAGAGACAGCTCACCTGATTTATTTCTTAATAGAAAAATAATCGCGGTCGCCGATATCATACAAGAACGGATCATCCTCACACAAAAAACATTGTGAAGAAAGCAAAGAAACCGGCATCTCGTTCTTTAATCACCGTGTTATCTCGCCGCGGACAGCGAGTAATACGATCTTCCTCTTGTTATCATCCTAGTCGTTAAATTACCATTAAACATACGATACAAAACCGAAAAGGAATCTCGATATGACTGAATCCAGATGTTATCCTTGACAAAGCGGTCAACCTCCATTACTCTAAGTGCATCGGGCTAAAGATAGAGGAGGCAAGAGACCTAATGGTGAATCGATTGCTCGTACTCAGCTGTATCGCGCTCATTTCCGTTACCGCATGTGCTACCCCCTTCGCGAAGAAAGAAGTTTCACCGCAGGAAACTGTAGCGGCCGCACCATTAGCCCTGCCGAAAGTAGCCGAGGAAAAACAGACGCCGCTCGAAATAGGCGAAGCAGACGAACAAGAATCAGGAAAACAAAAATTAGCAAAACAAGAATCAGGAAAACAAGAAGCGGAAAAAAAAGAATTGGAAATCACGTTCGATATTCCTATCGTGATCAATGATCAGGTCGAAAGCTTTATCAATTATTTTCAGAATGTCCACCGCAAGGCATTTGCCAGCTGGCTTCAACGATCAGGACGCTATATACCCATGATGAAGGTGGTCCTGAAGGAACACGGCCTTCCGGAAGATTTGGTATACATGGCCTTGATTGAAAGCGGCTTTAACCCCAAGGCATACTCACGTAGCCGGGCCTCGGGGCCGTGGCAGTTTATTAGCCGCACCGGTCAGCGATACGGCCTCGATAGCAACTGGTGGATCGATGAGCGCCGGGACCCGGAAAAATCGACCGTCGCCGCCGCCCAACACCTGAAAGACCTCTACGATCAGTTCAGTTCCTGGTATCTGGCAGCCGCCGGATATAATGCGGGGGCGGGGAAGATCTCCCGCGCTATCAAACGATACCAAACCGAGGACTTCTGGGAACTCACGAAATACAAATACCTCAAGAAAGAAACAAGGCATTACGTCCCCAAGATGATCGCCGCCGCCTTGATCGCCAAGGAACCGGAGAAATACGGTTTTGACGACATCGAATACGACGAGCCCATCCGCTACGACAAGATTACGGTCCCCGATGCAACCGACCTCATGGTGATCGCCCGCTGCAGCGAGACGGATTACGATACCATCAAGTCCCTGAACCCGGAACTCAGGACCTGGTGCACCCCGCCCGATTTCCCGAACTATGAGGTAAAGATCCCGGCAGGGAAAAAAGAGGTATTTCTACAAAACTTTGCCAAGCTCGCGCCGGAAGAGCGTATTACCTACCGGCAACACCAGGTTCGCCAGGGCGAGACCCTCTCGCAAATAGCGCGACGATACCGCATAAAGACTGAACCGCTCATGGACTTGAACGATGTCAAGGCTTCGAAACAGCTCCGCGCGGGATCATATCTCATCATCCCCATACCCACGGACCGCGCATACGCCTTTAAGGATCAGGAGCCGGAACGGAAGGTAAGAAAGAAAAGGATCGCCTCAGCAAGGCCTCAGCCTCAGACCATGGTGCAGACCAAGGGCCCGGTTAAAGAGATCCGTTACGTGGTCAAGGAAGGGGATACCCTCTGGGACATCGCCCTCATGTACGACCTCGCGGTTTCGGATATCAAACGCTGGAACAATCTGCGGCGAAACACCATCCGCCCTCATGATGAGCTGTTGTTGAAAGTAGACAAAAAGAGGGCCGCACTCCCGCAATCAGATCGTCAGCTTTAGAGCAAGCTCCTTCAGTTGCTGCGCGTCGACCGGCGCAGGCGAGCCGGTAAGCAGGCACGAGGCCTTCTGCGTCTTGGGAAAGGGGATTACCTCCCTGATGGAGTCTGCCCCGCAGAGCAACATCACCAGGCGATCAAAACCAAAGGCGATACCCCCATGCGGCGGGGCGCCGTAATCGAGGGCCTCTAAAAGAAACCCGAACTTGGCTTGGGCCTCATCGGCGCCGATGCCCAAGAGATCAAAGAGCCGCCGCTG
>MGQT01000043.1:5685-5867 GCA_001797935.1 Deltaproteobacteria bacterium RBG_16_54_18
CGATCTCCGCACCATTCAGAATAATATCATAGGCCTTGGCCCTGACTTCAAGGGGGTCAGCGGTGAGCTTATCCCAATCTTCATCCCGCGGCGCCGTGAACGGGTGATGCATGGCGACGTATCGTTTCTGTTCCTCGTCATATTCCAGCAGGGGAAAATCAACCACCCACAAAAAACGATAG
>MGQT01000043.1:6011-7598 GCA_001797935.1 Deltaproteobacteria bacterium RBG_16_54_18
TTGGCAATGGGCGATTGCACCTTACCCGCCTCGACCTTGAGCCAGGCCAACCCGCCTGCTCCAAAGGACTGCGCCGCGGCGACGAGCTCTTCGATCTCCTTGCGCGAACGCCCGCCGCCGCCCTTGAGGTTGATCCCCTTGACCATACCTCCTGCAGCTATCGCGTTCTTAAAGACCTGGAAGCTCGAGCGTGAGGCAATCTCAGTCACGTCTGCCAGCTCCATACCAAACCTGAGGTCTGGGCGGTCCGAGCCGTACCGGGCCATCGCCTCCTGATAACTCATCCGGAGAAAAGGCCTCGTCAGCTGGATCCCCAAAATCTCCTTGAAAACGGCATCGAGCATCCCCTCCATACATTCCTGGATGTCTTCGGCGCCCACAAAGGACATCTCGCAGTCTATCTGCGTAAACTCCGGCTGGCGATCCGCCCGTAGGTCTTCATCGCGAAAGCATTTAACGATCTGAAAATAACGGTCGAACCCGGCAACCATCAAGAGCTGTTTAAAAAGCTGCGGTGATTGCGGCAGCGCGTAGAAGCTGCCCGGATTGAGGCGGCTCGGTACCAGATAGTCCCTGGCCCCTTCAGGGGTGCTGCGCGTGAGCATGGGGGTCTCGATCTCCATAAAACCGCGGGCGGAAAAATAATCCCGTACGACCGTGGCCGTCCGGTGCCGCAACAAGAGATTTTGTTGCATCTGCCCTCGTCTGAGATCAAGGTACCGATACCTGAGCCTCACGTTTTCCGCCACCTCCGCCTCATCCTCGATCGGAAAATACGGCGTCTTGGATTCGTTGAGGATCTTTAACTCGTGCACCGCCACCTCTATCGCGCCGGTCGCTATCCGCGGGTTTTCCATGCCTTCGGGACGGGCCTCTACCGTACCCTGCACGGCAATGACAAATTCGCTGCGCAGGTCACCGGCCCTTTCATGGGCCTGAGGTACTCTGGCGGGATTAAAGACGACCTGGGTGATGCCATACCGGTCACGCAGATCGACAAAGATCAACCCGCCGTGATCCCTGCGAGTCTGCACCCACCCCATTATCGTGACGTTGTTGCCGACGTCCGTCGCTCTCAGATCGCCACAGGTATGGGTGCGCCGCCAATCTCCCAACACGTCCACGTTGTCTCTCCTCTCGTTCCCCGCGAATATTAACTACCTTATACCAATATGGCAATGAGCTGTATCATAACGCTGCCAGCCCGGCAGCAATCATGGCCAAGCACCTTACCATCGCCTCCTCAATCGCCACGAGGGTGATCTCACCTGAGCAACGCTCCTTTATCTCCACCTTTCCCAGGCGCAGGTTTTTCTCTCCTACCGTGACGCGCAGGGGGATGCCGATCATATCGGCGTCTTTAAATTTAACCCCCGGCCGTTCATCCCGGTCATCGATAAGCACCTCCGCCCCCTCCTCCACCAGGCGGCGGTACAGGTCTTCTGCCACCTGCATGACCTGCTCGTCCTTATTGTTGACAGGCAGAATTAAAACTTGAAAAGGTGCGATGGGCATGGGGAAGATGATACCGTCCTTGTCGTGATTCTGCTCGATGGCGGCTGCCGCCGTCCTCCCTACCCCGATGCC
>MGQT01000044.1 GCA_001797935.1 Deltaproteobacteria bacterium RBG_16_54_18
GAGCAGGGCCCCTGCCCCACCGGTCGCGCCGAGATAGACGGCCCGGTGCTGTCTGATCGCCTCCCGTACCTCCGGGGAGCGCGCACCCTTGCCGATCATCCCCTTGAGCCCCTGCGCAAGCAGGTGCGGGGTATAGACGTCCATCCTTCCGCTGGTCGTCGGCCCGGCCGAGCCGATGGCCCTCCCGGGTGGCGGCGGCGTCGGCCCCACATAGTAGATGATTTGACCTCTGATTTCAAAGGGAAGGGCCTTCCCCTGATCGAGAAGCGCGATGAGCCGTTTATGGGCAGTGTCCCTGGCCGTGTAGATGACGCCGCTTACGAAAACCTTTTCACCCGTGTGCAGTTCCTCGATCACCTGATCAGTCAGCGGCGTGGTAATCCGCTTTGCTGTTGCTGGCGCTTTACCCATCGTGCTAGATCACCCTTTCTTTATGGCGGTGGGCATGGCACTGGATATTGACGGCCACGGGCAGGCTGGCGATGTGGCAGGGGATCATCTCCACGTGCACGGCCAGGGCGGTGATTCTCCCCCCATATCCCATAGGGCCGATCCCGAGGTCGTTGATGCTGGTAAGGAGATCCGCCTCGAGCACCGCAATCTCAGGGTCCGGGTGTTTGTTTGCAACCGGACGCAGCAGGGCCTTTTTCGCGATCAAGGCTGCCTGGTCAAAGGTGCCGCCGATCCCGACGCCGACGATGAGCGGTGGACACGGGTCCGCACCTGCTGCTTTGACCTGTTCAACGACATATGCCTTGACCCCCGCCATGCCGGCAGCCGGCACCAGCACCGTTGCCCTGCTCGTGTTCTCGCTCCCGCCGCCTTTGGGAAAGACGATAACGCGTACCTCCTCGCCGGGGACCACCTCCACGTGGGTGATGGCCGGGGTATTGGTACCCGTATTCTGACGGGTAAAACAATGGCAGGCCGACAATCGCAAAAAGCCTTCCTGGGTGGCCTGCCTGATCCCCTCGTTGATCGCTTCCGTGAGCGACCCGCCGGTGATCTGCACCTCCTGCCCAAGTTCGACAAAGACGATTGCCAGCCCCGTATCCTGGCAGATAGGGATGCCTTCTGCCTTGGCGATCCCGGCGTTCGCCAGCAATTCCTGGAGCACCTCCTTGCCGCGCGCAGACTCCTCGTGCGTCAGGGCCTGGTGCAGG
The DNA here is from genome assembly GCA_001797935.1 of Deltaproteobacteria bacterium RBG_16_54_18. GTDB lineage: Bacteria > Desulfobacterota > B13-G15 > B13-G15 > RBG-16-54-18 > RBG-16-54-18. The sequence goes on from MGQT01000044.1 coordinate 1,164, forward strand.
GCCGCAATGACATCCTCACCCAGGTTGATGTTGGCATCGATGAAAAGGTCTTTCACCGCGCGGGTGATTTCATCAGCAGCAATTAATCTCATACCGTACTCGTATTCTTCTCACGAAATATAGGAGAAAGCACCTTCACATAACCATAGGATTTAAGGGTTCTAGGATTCAAAAGAAATAGCGTTTACTCGACCCCTCATCCTTAGTTAACCAATGTCCATTAAGGGCTAAGAAATAACTGCTCCCTATCTCCCCTGCCCCATATTCTCCACCACGGCCTCTCCGAATTGCGAGCAGCTGACAAGGGTGGCCCCGCGCATCTGTCGATGGAGGTCGTAGGTCACGGTCTTGGCCATGATGGTCTGCTGCATCCCTTCTTCTATCATATGGGCCGCCTCATGCCAGCCGATATACTCGAGCATCATCGCCCCGGAGAGGATCATGGAACCCGGATTTATCTTATCTTGATTGGCGTATTTCAAGGCGCTCCCGTGCGTCGCCTCGAAGATGGCTATCTCGTCCCCGCAATTGGCCCCCGGTGCCATGCCCAACCCCCCCACCTGCGCGGCGCAGGCGTCGGATAAATAGTCGCCGTTGAGGTTCGGCATGACCAGGACATCGTATTCCTCCGGTCGGAGCAGGACCTGCTGGAACATGGCGTCGGCCAGACGATCCTTGATAACGACCCGATTGTCAATCACGCCTTCCCCCTGCCCCAGCGCATCTTCCCTCACCACCTGACCCGAGAACTCCTCTGCCGCCACCTCGTATCCCCAGTCCCGGAAGGCACCCTCGGTGTACTTCATGATGTTTCCCTTGTGGACCAGGGTCACGCTGCGCCGTTTCTTTTCCAGGGCGTACGCAATGGCCTTGCGTACGAGCCGTTTGGTAGCAGGAGAGCTGATGGGTTTTATCCCGATGCCCGCGTCTGCCGCGATCTCCACCCCCATCTCCTCGCGCAGAAAGCGCGCGACCTGCCTGCCTTGCGCGCTCTCCCCCGGCCACTCGATGCCGGCGTAGACGTCTTCGGTGTTCTCGCGAAAAATGACAAAATCGCATTTCTCCGGGTGCTTGAGCGGCGAAGGGGTGCCTTGTATATAGCGGATCGGCCTGATGCAGGCATAGAGGTCGAAGTACCGGCGCAGGGCAACATTGAGGCTGCGGAAGCCGCCGGCAATCGGCGTGGTCAGCGGCCCCTTGATGGCGACCCGATACTGCCGGATGGCCTCGAGGGTCTTTGGCGGCAGAGGATCAGCGTATCGTCTGATCGCCTCTTCGCCGGCCCACGCCTCGCGCCACGCAATCCGCCGTTTCCCGGCGTAGGCCCGTTCCACGGCGGCATCCATTACCTGAACGGCCGCGTGCCAGATATCCGGCCCCACGCCGTCCCCCTTGATAAAGAGAATTATTGGATTGTCCGGCACTGCCGTAGGCATGCCGTTCTGTAGTGTTATCACGCCCTCCATTGCTCAGACCAGATCCTCCGCCTTGATCAACTCCTCAAACTTGAGATCCATGCCCAAGATCCCCACGATCTCCTCATCCTTGTTTCTGATCGGCGCGGAAACCGTGATGCAGAGGGCGCCGGTAAACATCGAGGTATAGAAATTGGTCACGTGCACCTTGCCTGTCCTGAAGGGCTCGATAAACCACTCCCGGTTGGAGTAATCCATCTCCGAGCCGATCTGTTCATACTTCGCGCGGTCTTCCGGACGGGTGATATTTCTGGTAATCTTACGCCCCTTATCATCGGTGACATAGAGGAATTGGATAAAGGGGTTTTGCTGCTCGATTTTTTCCAACACGGCCTCCTGGCGCGCCGGATCCATCGACCGGATATCTGGAGCATCCACCACCTCTTCGATGAGGTGCGCGGCCATCTCATACGCCCGCTGTTTTATCAAATCGAAATCGGAGATAAAGAGCTCCGGCAAATATTTCCGGGAACGCTTCACCATCTCTTCGGAAGAGATATCGGTAATCCTCCCCTGACCATACTCGTCTTTTACCCATTTGTTGAGTTTGGCAACACCCGGGTGCCGCTTGTCCAACCGCTCATCATCGGTCAAGGCGAAGTAAGAATTGATCCACTGGGCGATCCCCGCAGTCCCCGACTTATCGTTGATGGCCACGGTCAGGGGGCGGTTGAGGATTTTGCCGGTGTTGAATATATTGTAGATCTCTTCGTTCTTGAGGATTCCATCGGCGTGTATTCCCGCCCGCGTCGTGTTGAACTCCGCGCCGACAAAGGGATAGTTTTTGGCGATGTGTTCGCCGATGACCCGCTCATAGTAATTCCTGATCTCGGTGATGACCGTAGTATCAATACCGTTCTGGTCGCCGGTCAAGCCGATATATTCGATAATCAACCCCTCGATTGGCGCATTGCCGGTCCTCTCCCCGAACCCGAGGAGGCTTCCGTTGGCCCCGGAACAACCATAGAGCCATGCAGTCGTCGCGTTGATGAGTACCTTGTGAAAGTCATTGTGGCCGTGCCATTCGATCTCTTCCGAAGGAATCCCCGCCTCGTCGACCAGGGCGCGTACGAGCTTGGAGACGCTGCGAGGCAAAGAGGCCCCGGGATAGGGGACCCCCAAGCCGAGGGTATCGCACAACCTGATCTTTAATGTTTTCCCCCCCTCCTGGGCCAGACGCATCAACTCCTGGGCCAGGGGGACGACAAACCCATAGATATCCGCGCGCGTGACGTCCTCAAAGTGGCAGCGCGGCTTCACCCCTTCGGTCAACGCCTCATCCACCACCCGGAGGTAGTCAATGAGCGCGCTCCTCCTGTTCTTGCCCAGCTTCAAAAAAATGTGGTAGTCGGATACGGAAATGAGGATCCCGGTCTCTTTGAGGCCCATCTCGCGCACGAGCTTAAAATCACCCTTGTCGGCGCGGATCCAACCCGTTATTTCGGGATAGCGGTACCCCTTTTCAAGGCATCTAAGTACCGCTTCTTTATCTTTATCGCTGTAGAGGAAGAATTCCGACTGGCGGATGACGCCGTTGGGACCTCCGAGCCGATGGAGCATGTCATACAGATCGACGATCTGCTGCGCGGTGTAGGGGGGACGCGCCTGCTGCCCGTCACGAAAGGTGGTATCGGTGATGAATATCTTTTCCGGCGGGTCGATCAATTCAACCTGGTGGTCGAATTCAACACGGCATACCTCTTCATAAGGGAAGACATCGCGAAACAAATTAGGCGCGTCGACATCCTGGAGTTGAAACCTCTTTTTTCTCTTGACGCGGGTGTCGAGGAAACTCCCCCGCTTCATGACCACCATTGTTCCCCTCCTCGCGTACTGTGTTACATTATAATAGACATGATGCCCAACAGTGTCAACATCACCCTCTATCGAGGGGACAGAGGAAATTCGTCTGGTATAGCGATCCCGTGTATCACCGTTTCGGCCAAACGTCTGCCGCTGCATGCCTCTGCCGTAAGAACTGAGGAGAAAATCCCTTAGTCTTCTTTTTTCCCCTGGTTCTTTTTTTAGAACTATCTGTAACTATAAACATTAAATCCAATTTTATCTAACTTTCACCCAAATTCTTCTTGACAAAATGCGAAAAGTTGGCTAGATTAATGGTCACTTTCCCTCAAAGTTTTATGTACGGTACGAGAAGACGCAACCCCTTGAAGGAGGAGGTTATCTTGTATGGTAGAGACGCAGGGTTTAGACATCGGTAGTAAACTCAAGGCCATCAGAGGTGAGAAAAGGATCTCGCTTCGTACCTTAGCTAAGTTGAGCGGCCTCTCGGTGAACACCTTGAGCCTCATCGAAAGGAACATTACCTCCCCAACCGTAAATACCCTCTACAGCATCAGCAAGGCCTTGGGGATGAAGATCAATTATTTCTTCGATGAAGAGAGAACGGAAGAGGTGATCTTCGCCAAAAAGGGGCAACGCAAACAGGTGGAAAGCAAGGATAAGGAGATAACCTTTGAAAGCCTTGGCATGGGCCTGATCCAGCAGGGTCTCGAGGCCTACCTACTGACCGCGGCCAAAGGCGCTAAGAGCGGCAGCAAGGGCGTCAGTCACCTCGGGGACGAACTGGTCTTCTGTCTGCAGGGGAAATTTCAATTCGAGGTAAAGAGAGAAAAATATACGCTCGAGGAAGGGGATAGTATCCTCTTTAAGGGAAGCCTTCCGCAGCTCTGGGAAAATACCGGGAACGGGGATTCCATCATCCTCATGGTGCGGGGTACGGAAAAATAGAGAGGGCCGTTCTCCCGACTTGTCTGCAAAGATTGTGTCATCAGAATTGATTTTGGCCTCTTCTTCTCCGAGGAGAAGAGAGCTCCTCACCTCGCTCGAGGTACCGTTTCGCGTCTGCCCTGCCCAGGTGCAGGAAATCCCCCTTCCTCATGAAGCTCCCCGTGATTTCGCCGTCAGGGCGGCTGAAGACAAGGCATTGACCGTCGGGGATACCTACCCCCAGGCGGTGGTCATTGGGGCCGATACAATCGTCGCGATAGACGAAGAGATTTTAGGCAAGCCTCGCGACAAGCAGGACGCGCGGCGGATGCTGGAGCTCCTGGCCGGCCGGGAACATGCCGTGATCACCGGCTATGCAATCGTCAAGGTCGCCGAGGGGAAAAAGACCAGCGGGTTTACAGAGACGCGGGTCAAGATCAGTCCTCTCGCGGAACGCGAGATAACGTGGTATATCAATACCGGTGAACCATTTGATAAGGCGGGAGGATACGCCA
>MGQT01000045.1:0-222 GCA_001797935.1 Deltaproteobacteria bacterium RBG_16_54_18
CTCCTACGTATTCAAGGGGCTTGAGGTCGGTGGTGGTGCTATGTACGTGCAGGGTGAAAACTACAAGAAATATAATCAAACGGCAGCCGGTGCTGGTGCAACGATGCAGTATGCGCGAAATTCTGGAGCGGCGAGTTCACGGTTTATCCTGCCCCAGCCGGCAACTGACGCCGTGCCGGGCGATTCGATCGTCTACACCGGCGGCTGGATGGGCACGGGCAT
>MGQT01000045.1:286-2449 GCA_001797935.1 Deltaproteobacteria bacterium RBG_16_54_18
ATGCCTATTACAAGGTGTTTGACTGGATGAAGGTCGGCGCACAGCTCATGTACATCGCCGGCACGGACCGGTACAATGACAACACCCCCTTTGTCGAATACTATAACGCTCGCCACGACAACGGCGACAACGGTATCGGCTGGGAAATGGACTACGGTGTCAATGTCCAGATCTACAAGAACCTGAGCTTCAACGGCGCCTTCGGCTACCTCTTTCCCCAGAAGCAGATGAGCATGGCGGGTGGTCAAGCGCCGGCCGCTCCCTGGCAGTTCGTGGGTCTGCTGCTCTACACTTTCTAACGAGAACGTAACCTGAGTCTGTGGGGGAAGGGAGCGATCCCTTCCCCCTTTTTTTTCGCTCCTCCCGCACTAATCAAGAAAGCAAGATATAATTCTATATTTCTTGACATTTTTACCTCCATGGTCTAGTGTGGTTAAAAAAGAGAGGTTCAATACCATGAGGAAGAAGGTCGGTACAATCTTGGATGAAGAGCTATTGCTCAGGGTCAAACAGACGGCTTTTTTAAGAAGGCTCCCCCTGAGTCGGGTCTTAGAGGATGCCCTGCGTGCATATTTAGCCACAGCGGAAGGAAAAAAGAAAAAGGGAGTGGCGCACAGTACGCGGGGGGGCATGGCGATTGCCCGAGACTCCCTCGCCGGCATTATGGACGAGGGGGGTGTCTATGAGGCTTGATGAGATCGCGCCCGGCGCGGCGTGCTTCGTCGATGCCAACATCTTTATTTACCACTTCACCGGCGCCTCGGAGGAATGCAGCGACTTTTTAAACAGATGTGAGGAGGGAGCGGTACAGGGGATAACCTCCGCGAACGTTATCCTGGAGGTGCTCCATCGTCTGATGATGGTGGAGGCGGTCACGAAGAATATCGTCGTTCCTCCTCAGATCCTCAAAAAACTTCAACGACAGCCCGAAAGAATCAGACACCTGAGCGACTACGCGACGCACGTCGAAAAGATCGTCGAGATGGGCATCACGATCATCCCTCTCTCGTGGGATCAGATCATGAAGAGCCAGACCTTAAGGGCCAGACATGGGTTGCTGGTGAATGACTCTCTGGTCATCGCCACCATGCTGATCGAAGGAATTGACGCCCTCGCGTCCAACGACGAAGGGTTTGTTAGAGTAGAGGAGATTACCCTGTACCGTCCCACCGATATATAGACAATCGGGCCAACCCCCGTGAGCTAAAATTTAAAACCGGACACGTTAACGTTTAAAAGCGGGCATCTTATAATATCCTCTCCCCTTTTCTATAAAAATCTCTCGTTCCCCTTGACAAACGGGCAGGGGATAGGATATGAAAGCAAATGCCCTGCGTGGCGTCCCCGCCACCTGGTCACCAAGGAAGCGAACCAAGAGAGCGATTCGAGAACGAACAAAGGCAACCGATAGAGGATCGAACTATAAGGGATACGAACTAGGGATACGAACCAGGGATACGGCACGATGCTCCTCAACTACATACCGGTCTTGCTGCTCATCGGGGTCGCGATTTTTTTTGCCTGTTTCGCCGTTGCGGCATCGGCGCTGCTCGGCCCCCGGCAGGCCAATCAAACCAAGGGCGCACCCTACGAGTGCGGGATGCCCACCCTCGGCCCCACGCATCAGGCCGTGCCCATCAAGTACTACATCATCGCCATGCTTTTTTTGGTCTTCGACCTCGAGGTCGTCTTCCTCTACCCCTGGGCCGTGGTCTTCCGCGAGCTCAAGGTCGCGGGATTCGTGGAGATGATGATCTTTATCTTCATCCTCCTCGTCGGCTTTATCTATGTCTGGAAAAAAGGCGCCCTGAACTGGGAATAGCACGATCGGAGCAGGGCTGGGAATAAGAAAATGATACGAGCGAGCAGAGCGATATTTTTAGGAGCAGGTATGGGGATGAAGCACTCCGCAACTCTGCTGCAGGGCATCCAATTGTTTAAAAATCTCTCCTCCCCCTTGATGGGGGAGGATCAAGTCCCGCTCCGCTTTGATACGAAATATGGAATCCGGGATGTGTCACTAAGCGATACAGTGGGGGTGATGATAAAATTATTTCCCCCTCACCCCTACCCTCTCCCTCCAAGGGAGAGGGAGGCCATTCATCCCCGCTGCAAGCAGCGGGCTGGACATTCTGGCGGGTTTTTATAAAAACATGAGAGGCA
>MGQT01000045.1:2674-28354 GCA_001797935.1 Deltaproteobacteria bacterium RBG_16_54_18
CCCCCGGCAGGCGGACCTCATGATCGTCGCCGGCACCGTCACCAAGAAGATGGCCCCCATGGTCAAACGGATCTACGACCAGATGCCCGAGCCCAAGTGGGTGATCGCCTACGGCGCCTGCGCCTGCTCCGGCGGCATCTTTCAGACCTATAACGTCGTGCAGGGGGTCGATCGGATCGTGCCGGTGGACGTCTACGTGCCCGGCTGCCCCCCGCGTCCCGAGGCCCTGCTGACGGCCTTGATGAAGCTGCAGGAGCAGATCCAGCACGAGAGCCTCTTGGACCGCAAGGATGAGCCTCGCCTTCTCAGGGCCGAGGAGAGCCGGTAGGAGCGGGATCGGATGCAGAAGGACGTCGCCCTCAGGAAGTTGCAGGCCGAGTTCCCCGATGCCGTCCTCGATACCATCTCCTTCCGCGGGGAGGAGACCGTGGTAATCAAACCGGAGGCGATCCTCCCCGTGTGCCGATTCCTCGCGAGCGACCCCGCCCTCGCATTTGACTTTCTCACCGATATCTGCGGCGTTGATTATCCCCCACGAGAGAAACGCTTCGAGGTCGTCTATCACCTCTATTCCATGAAACGCAATAAGCGATTCAGGCTCAAGACCGCGGTGGCTGCGACAGAGCCGATTGCGTCGGTGGCGTCGGTCTGGAAGGGGGCAGGCTGGTTTGAGCGCGAGGTCTACGACATGTTCGGCCTCACCTTCACCGGGCATAACGATCTCAGACGCATCCTCACCTGGGACGGCTACGAAGGGCACCCCCTGCGCAAGGACTTTCCCGTCAGGGGCGCGGATTTCGATCGCTATGAGGTGCCGGCAGTGCCAACGGACGCCTATTCCCAGATGCCGGCTTCCCTGTCGGACCCCGTGTCGGAAGGGGGTGGGGCAGAGCGCGAGATGACGCTCAACATGGGGCCCCAGCATCCGGCCACGCACGGCGTCCTGCGTCTGGTCTTAAAGCTCGACGGCGAGGTGATCCGCGAAGCTGTCCCCTACCTGGGGCACCTGCACCGCGGCGTGGAGAAGCTGGCAGAGCAATTGACGTATACCCAGGGAATCACCCTCACCGACCGCCTCGATTACACCGCCGGCATCTGCAACAACCTCGCGTACTGTCTGGCCGTGGAAAAACTGATGGATATTCAAGTCCCGAAGCGGGCCCAGTATATCCGGGTAATGCTTGCGGAGCTGCAGCGCATCGCCGCCCATTTGCTGTGGCTCGGCACCCACGCCCTGGACCTGGGCGCCATGACGGTCCTCTTCTATTGCTTCCGCGAGCGGGAGGAGGTCCTCGATATCCTCGAGCAGGTCACCGGCGCGCGGTTGACGCCGAGTTTCCTGCGCATCGGCGGGGTGGCTGCCGATCTTCCCGAGGGCATCCAGGCGCGGATCGCCGGCTTTCTCGACGCCTTTGCCGGACACCTGGCGGAGTACGAGACGTTGCTCTCCAAGAACATCATCTGGCTCAAGCGGACCAAGGACGTGGGCGTCATCACCCGTAAAGAGGCGATCAACTGGGGATTGGCCGGCCCGGTGATCAGGGGCTCGGGAATCGAGTGGGACATCCGCAAGGCCTTTCCGTACTCGAGCTACGATGAGTTTACCTTTGCGATCCCGACAGGCGAGCAGGGGGACGTCTACGACCGGTACCTCGTGCGGCTGGAGGAGATGCGGCAGTCGGCCCGGATCATCCGCCAGGCCGTGCGCAAGCTCCAAAAAGGCGAGGTCAGAACACGCGATCCGCGGGTGACGCCGCCTACAAAGCAAGAGGCCGGCACCGAGATCCACGCCCTGATCCGCCACTTCAAGCACTTTGCCGAGGGGCTGACGCCCCCTCGCGGCGAGGTCTACAGCAGCGTCGAAAACCCGAAGGGCGAACTCGGGTGGTATCTCGTAAGCGACGGCACAAACCGGCCGTACCGCTACCGCATCCACACCCCGAGCTTCGTGAACGCGGCGGCCCTGCCGTCCATGATCAAGGGGCACCTGGTCGCCGACGTGGTGGCCGTTATCGGGAGCATCGATATCGTCTTAGGAGAGATAGATAGGTAAATATGTCCGACATCGTCTTCAGCTACTGGAACGGGGAGCTCGTCGATAACCGGAGAAAGACCGGGCAGAAGGCCGGTCGGCCAAAGCGTCTCAAGCTCCCCGCGGAGTTTAAGCCCGGGCAGCCGCTTGCCGCCTTTATGGGGTGGGGAGGTCTTGCCATCCGCGATAAAAAGGTCAGCGTGGTTGACCTGTGCCGCGCCTACCTGAAGGCGATCCAGGGGGTTTCCTGCGGTAAGTGTTTCCCCTGCCGGATAGGGACCAAGGTGCTTGTCGAGACACTCGAAAGGATCACCCAGGGCAAGGGGCGGATGCAGGATATTGCCCAGCTCCAACGCCTCGGCAGCACGATCGTTGCCGCCTCCAAGTGCCAGGTCGGCCAGACCGGGCCGCTGCCGCTGCTCGCGGCCTTGGAACACTTTCGCAAAGAATTTGAAAACGTTATTCAGCATAAGACGAAGCTTCCGCGCGGGCAGTACCGGCTCAAATTGACTGCCCCGTGCGTCAACGCCTGTCCGGCGCACCTCGACATTCCCACGTATATAGAACGGATCGCCGAGGGCGCCTTTGACGAATCTCTGCGCGTCATCAGGGAGCGTACCTGCCTCCCCGGGACCCTGGGGAGGGTCTGCGTGCGTCCCTGCGAGTCGAACTGCCGCCGGCTGACCGTAGACGAGCCCCTCGACATCAGGCACCTCAAGCGGTTTGCGGCCGATTATGCAGGGGAAAAGAAAAAAAAGCCGCCGGTGCCGTCCTTGCGGGAAAAATCAGACAAACGGGTCGCGATCATCGGCGCAGGGCCGGCCGGTCTCTCCTGCGCCTACTATCTGGCCCTCAAGGGATATCCCGCGACCATCTTCGAGCGTCTGGACGAGCCCGGGGGGATGGCGGCAGTAGGGATCCCCGACTATCGCCTGCCGCGGGAGATTTTACGCCACGAGGCGGATGGTGTTACCGCGCTCGGGGTCGAGATCCGCTATAACACAGAGATCGGCAAGGACATTTCCTTGAGCACCTTGAGCACAGAGTACGACGCCATCTTCATCGGCGTAGGGGCCCAAGGTTCGATGCCCATGCAGGTGGAGGGGGAGACAGCAGGGTATAGCGGCTTTATCCCCGGCGTACAGTACCTCTACAGCATCAACAAGGGGGCAGACCCCTATCCCGCGGGGAAACGCGTGGTCGTGGTCGGCGGCGGCAACGTGGCCATCGACTGCGTGCGCTCTTCTTTGAGGATCGGGAAGCAAGACGTGAGCCTCCTCTACCGCCGCACGCGCGCCGAGATGCCTGCCGATGCGGTGGAGATCCACGACGCTGAAGAGGAAGAGGTGCGGTTCGAATACCTCTGCGCCCCCACGCGGATCATCGCGGAGGGGGGGCGCGTGCAGGGTGTCGAGTGCATCAGGATGGAGCTCGGCGAGCCCGATCAATCGGGGAGACGCCGGCCGATCCCGGTCAAGGGGTCGGAGTTCGTCGTCCCGACCGATATCGTGATCCCGGCCATCGGCCAGCAGGTCGACCTCTCTTTTGTCACCGAGCAAGACGGCATCACCGTCACGAAGCGGTCTACCGTGGCTGCGGACGAGGAGACCTTTGCGACCTCGCACGCAGCAATCTTCTCCGCCGGCGACAGCGTGACCGGGCCCGACGTCCTCGTGCGTGCCGCAGGCAACGCCCGTCTCGCCGCGGAGATGATTGATTGCGCACTGCAGGGAAAATCCGTGGAGATGGGGGACGACGAGCGACTGGAGCGGCTGATGGCCGCGATCGGCGTCTACGATCGCGAGGAGCGTATCGGGATCATCTCCGGCAATAAGCGAGAGCAGCTGGAAATGCTGCCGCCGGAGACGCGGAAGAAAACCTTTGAGGAAGCGGAAAAGGGATTCCCCGTTGACGCCGCCATGCGCGAGGCACGCCGCTGTCTCCGGTGTTACCGGATCGGACTCGTGGCAATAGGTAAATAAGATGTCAGATGCGCACATTAAATATACGGCTGATGGAGGCGCACACATTAAATATATGACTGATGGGGGCGCGATTATCAACCTCACGATCGATGGGAAGGCAATCCAGGCGCACGCCGGCCAGACGATCCTCGAGGCGGCGCGCGCGAACGGGATTGCCATCCCTACCCTCTGCTACCACCCCCGGCTCCTCCCCATCGGCTCGTGCCGCCTCTGCGTCGTGGAGATCGAAGGCGCGGAGCGACCCATGACCGCCTGCACCACCCCGGCGCAGGAGGGGATCGTCGTCCGCACCCAAACGGAGAGATTAAACAATATGCGCCGCGCCGCCCTCCAGCTCATTCTCACCTACCACCCCCTGGACTGTCCCCAGTGCGACGCCGGGGGGGCGTGCGAGCTGCAGGATCTGGTTGTCGCGTTCGGCATCGACGCACAGCCCTACCACGCCGTGAAAAAATCACAGGGGCAGCGCGAGTTTGCCACTCCCTTGATCAGACAATGGCCGGATCGCTGCGTCATGTGCCTGCGCTGCATCAGGGCCGACCATGAGATCGTGAGGACCCACGCGATTGATCTTATCGGCACGGGGATCGAGACCGAAGTGGGGATTACCGACCGTGATGCCTGTATCTCCTGCGGGGAGTGCCTGCAGGTGTGTCCGGTGGGCGCCTTGACCGAGCACGTGAGCCGGGTCAAGGCCCGACCCTGGCAATCTCAGCAGGTCACGACCACCTGTTTCTATTGCTCCCTGGGGTGCCAGATGGAGCTTACCTGCTTTGAAAATACGATCGTCCGCGTGCAGGCGCCGGCTCATAGTGGCGCCAACCAGGGGAGCCTGTGCCGGCGGGGGATCTTCGGCTACGACTTCATTCACCACCCCCACCGGGTAACGGCGCCGATGATTAAGGGCGCCGGCAGCTGGAAGCGGGTCCCGTGGTCGGAGGCCCTTGCCCACGTCGCCGCCATGATCAACAAGGTTATCCTGGAGAGCGGTCCCGACGCAATTGGCGGGTTAATCTCCCCGCGCTCAACCAATGAGGAGGTCTTCCTCTTTCAGCGCTTCATGCGTGAGGTGGTGGGTACGCACAGCATTGATAGCACCGGTCGGCTCTGTCTCGATCCGTACCGTCAGGCCCTTAGGGCTGTCGTCGGGAGGGATTATCTCCCCCCTACGCTTGACGCTCTCGTCCAGAGCGATTGTATCGTCGTGGCCGGTGGAGACCTGGACGCGAACAACAATATCATCGCCGCCAACCGGGTCCGGGAGGCCCTCTGGCGAACCGGGGCGCGCCTCATCGTGCTCCACCCTTGGCGCGGGAGGCTGGCCAAAGAGGCGGATTGTTGGTTTCCCCTGCTGCCGGGCGATGAGCCGCGCTGGGCCCTCGGCATGATCCACCTCCTCCTGGAGCACCATCACGAGGCATTGGCGGCAGCACAAAAGATTAAGGGATTTCCCGAACTCAAGGAGACAACCAGGGAGTTCACCTTGGAGAGGACAGCCAAAGAGATCGGCTGCGCGCCGGACCTCCTTACGGAAGCTGCGAAATTGCTGGCACAGGCGAAGAGGCCGGCCTTTGTCTGCTCCCCACCCCTCGGGCAGGTGCACGCCGGCGTGGATCAGATCACCGCCCTGGCCAACCTGGCCCTGCTCTGCGGGGCCCTGACCGGTAGCGGCTCGGGAGGGTTTCACTGGGTAGGGCCGCAGAGCAATATGGTCGGTACCATCGAGATGGGGGCCTCTCCGCTCGTTCTCCCCGGATATCAACCCGCAGATACAAAGGGGCTTTCCGTTGTGGAGATGATGCAGGCGGCGGCTACAGGAAGGCTCAAGGCCTTGTTCATCGTGGGGGAAGATCCCCTCATTACCCTGCCGCGAAGGCTGGTGGAGAAAGGACTTGCGTCCCTGGAGTTACTGGTGCTGCAGGATATGTTCCTTTCGGAGACAGCCGAACGAGCGCATGTCTTCCTTCCGTCGTTGTCCTTTGCGGAATCGGATGGCACCTTTACCAACTGCGAGGGGCGGGTTCAGCGCCTGCGCCGAGCCTTACAGCCGCCGGCGGATCTGAGGTGGAGCGGGGAGGTCTGGGCCGATATCGCCTCCTTCATGGACAAAGAGTTTCCGCTCACGTCCCCGGCAGCGGTCTTTGCGGAGATCACCCAGCACAATCCCCTGTATACCGGCATGTCTTTTGAGCCGACGACACCCCAGTGGCGGGGTGATGGTCGAGAAGTGCCCTTGGACAAGGCGGCCTTCACCGCCTTCAGCGCGGGACGCGGGGAGCATGACAAAGAATATCCTTTTGCCCTTTCGCTGGAAGGTATATTCGAAAACCACTTGATCGGCAGCGCGCAGCAGCAGCGGGCCAAGGGGCTGGCCCATTGCTCCCAATCGTATCTGGCCATCAACGCCGAGGAGGCTCAGACTATCGGCCTCGTTGCAAACGGCCGTGCGCGGCTTATCACCCCCTGGGGGGAGACGGTGGCGCTGATCAAGACCTCGCCGGAGATCAGGAGGGACGCCCTGATCTATGTGCTCTCGTTTTATGACACGGCTGCCTCACAGTTGTTGGGGCCTGAGTTCAATCCTCAAACTATGGACCCGGCCTACGCGGGGATCCCGGCCAGGGTCGAGAAGGTATAAGGAACAGGGATGGAATTGGTCTACTTCCTGATAGAGAGTATCGTCAAGGTAGTGGTGGTCTTTGGCGTCCTCATGGGCGCCGTGGCCTACCTCACCCTGGCCGAGCGCAAGATCCTCGGGCGCATCCAGGTGCGGTACGGCCCCACCCGCGTGGGGCCCTTCGGCCTGTTCCAGCCGATTGCCGACGGGATCAAGGCCTTTTTTAAAGAAGACCTGGTGCCGGCAAAGGCGCATAAGGCCCTCTTTGTCGCCGCCCCCATGATCAGCATCACGGCGGCCATCTCCCTCTTTGCCGTGATCCCCTTCGGCGCAGTGATCGAGTTTTTCGGGAGAAAGATCTCCCTGGTCATCGCCGACCTCGACATCGGGCTGCTGTACGTATTTGCCGTCGCCTCCCTCGGGGAGTACGGCGTTGTCCTCGGTGGGTGGTCGGGTTACAACAAATACGGCCTCATGGGCGCCTTGCGGGCGGCGGCGCAGATGATCAGCTACGAGATTGCCCTGGCCCTGTCCGTGATGGGGGTCTTGATGATATCCGGCACCCTCAACCTGGTCGAGATCGTGCAACAGCAGGCCGGGGGGCACTGGAACGCCTTCTATCATTTTCAATTTTTTCCGTTTATCTTTTATCTCATCTGCGCCCTCGCGGAGATCAACCGGACACCCTTTGACATGCCCGAGGCCGAGGCGGAGCTCGCCTGCGGCTTTAACATCGAATACAGCAGTATGAAGTTCGCCCTGTTCTTTATGGCGGAGTACGCCCATCTGATCGCGGTCTGCGCCATCGCCACGACCCTCTTCCTCGGCGGGTGGGACGGGCCTTTTCATCTGCCGCCGACGCTGTCGTGGATCTGGTTTGTTGCCAAGACCGGCGTGCTCGTGTATGTATTTATCTGGCAGCGGGGGACCTTCCCGCGATTGAGGTATGATCAGATCATGCGGTTCGGGTGGAAGTTCCTCCTTCCCCTGACTTTGGCGAATATATTTGTCACTGGTTTGATTATGGTGGTGCGAGGGCAGTGAAGACGATGGGACGACGAGGTGCATATAATAGATTACTCCCCCCTTTGACAAAGGGGGATATAAAGAGTTCAGTATACGTGCTGAGAAAGTTAATGGTGTGGAAGGGGATGTGATGAGGGTGATGACGGGGATGTGGTCGTTTATCAAAGGGATCGGGATGGTCATCGCACGGGCCTATGCCCTGGCCAAGGGGCTCAGGCTGACGCTGGCCACGTTCTTCACCCGACCGGTTACCATCCGCTACCCCGAGCACAAACGCGAGGTCGCTCCCCGCTGGCGTGGCGTCCACTACTTCGATTGTAACGAAAAGGGTGATACCCGCTGCGTGGCGTGCGGTCTTTGTGTCGCCGTCTGCCCGTCGCAGTGCATCCGCTTGGTCGCCGTCGAGCTCGAGAACGGTGAGCGCTACCCGGAGACCTATGAGATCAACAGCGTCAGGTGCATCTACTGCGGGTTGTGCGCCGAGGCCTGCCCTGTCGATGCCATCAAGCTCGGCAGGGGGTATGAGTTTGTTGCCCATCGGCGTCAAGACCTTGTCTTAGACAAGGAGCGCTTGCTTGCCAACAGGCCGGGGGGAGCACCGTGATGGTCGAGCAGGTGTTTTACTGGATCGCCTTCATCATGACCTCGATGACTGCTCTGTTTGCCGCGGTGATGGTGATCACCCGGAGCAACCCGATCAGCGCGGCCATGTTCCTGGTGCTCAACTTCGTCAGCGTCGCCATCCTCTACCTGCTGCTGCGCTTCCCGTTCATCGCCGTCATCCAGGTGATGATCTACGCCGGCGCCATCATGATGCTGGTCGTCTTCGTCATTATGCTGCTCAACGTAGAAGAAGAGGAGCGGCGGAAAAAGATCGCGGTCTCCTTGGCACAGGTGATCAGTGTGGTCCTCGTCCTGATGCTGTGCGCGCAGCTCGTTGTAGGGGTCGGTATTCAGAAGATACCCGGGAAGCACGGTGCCTTCACCGCGGAGCAACTGGCCGAGGTCGGTGACGTCAAGGCAGTGGCACAGATGCTCTTTACGACCTATCTCTTTCCCTTTGAAATCGCCTCCATCATCCTCCTCGTGGGGATCATCGGGGCGGTGATCCTGAGCAAAAAGGAGCGCTGATACTGATGCCTGCCGATATTCCTTCCCTCTACTTTCTCATCGTGAGCGCGCTCGTCTTCGCCATTGGGGCAATCGGGGTGTTGGTTAGGAGAAACGCCATTATTATCTTCATGTGCATCGAGATGATGCTGAGCGCCGTCAACCTGACGCTGATTACCGCCGCCCACTATCTTAATTCACTCGACGGCGTGCTCATGGTCTTTTTCGTGATGACGGTGGCGGCGGCCGAGGCGGCCGTCGGCTTGGCCATCTTTGTCCTTCTCTTCCGCAATCGCAAGACCATCAAGGCGGACGAGATCAATCTCTTGAAGGGGTGAGGGGAGCAGCGACGCAATGATCGACTGGGTATGGCTGATACCGCTCTTTCCCGCTGCCGGGTTCCTCGTGAACGGCCTCTTCGGCCGGTGGATGAACTTCGACAAGCGGGTCGTGGCGTGGACCGCGTGTTCGGCGCTGGGGCTCTCCTTTGTCTTTTCCGTGCTTGTCTTTTTTAGTCTCTTGCAGCTTGCCCCCGAGGCCAGGGCCGCAGTGCCCGACCGAGTCCTCTTCGACTGGATCGTGTCGGGTGATTTCAGAGCAGTCGTCGGGTACAAGGTCGATCCCCTCTCTATCATCATGGCCCTCGTGGTGAGCGGGGTGAGTTTTTTCATCCACATCTATTCCGTGGGGTACATGCACGATGACCCCGGGTTCACGCGCTACTTCGCGTTTCTCAACCTCTTCGTCTTCATGATGCTCACCCTCGTGCTCGCCAACAACTTCCTTCTCATGTTCGTCGGCTGGGAGGGGGTGGGGCTCTGTTCGTACCTCTTGATCGGCTTCTGGTTCGACCGCGACGCGCCGGCCAATGCCGGCAAGAAGGCCTTTGTGGTCAATCGGATAGGGGACTTCGGCTTCCTCGTGGGGATCTTCCTCATCTTTGCCCACCTGGGGACGGTGGAGTTTACCGGGGTCTTTGCCAAGGCTTCCACGCTGGATACGACGACGGTGACGATCATTACGCTCATGCTCTTTCTGGGGGCCGCGGGCAAGTCCGCGCAGATCCCCCTCTACGTGTGGCTCCCCGACGCGATGGAGGGTCCGACGCCGGTCAGCTCCCTGATCCACGCGGCTACCATGGTCACCTCCGGCGTCTACATGATTGCCCGTTGCCATGTCCTTTACACCATGGCCCCCATCACCATGGCCACCGTGGCCATCGTCGGCGCGGCCACGGCCATCTTTGCCGCCAGCATGGGGCTTTTGCAGTTCGACATTAAACGGGTGCTTGCCTATTCCACCATCAGCCAGCTCGGTTATATGTTCCTTGCCGTCGGCGTAGGGGCGTTCAGCGCGGGTATCTTCCATCTCATGACCCACGCCTTCTTCAAGGGGCTCCTCTTTCTGGGGGCGGGGAGCGTGATGCACGCCATGAGCGGGGAACTGGACATGCGCAACATGGGGGGGATCTGGAAACGAATCCCCATTACCTTTTGGACATTTGTGATTGCGACGCTGGCCATCGCAGGGATACCGGGGCTCGCGGGCTTTTTCAGCAAGGACGAGATCCTCTGGCAGACCTATAACAGCGGTCATCGCTACCTCTGGCTGGTGGGGGCGGCTGCTGCCGGCATGACGGCCTTTTACATGTTCCGGCTCCTCTTTGTCACCTTTTTGGGGAAGTGCCGCGCCTCGGATGAGGTAAAGAAACATATCCATGAATCTCCCGCCATCATGACCATCCCCCTTATCGTTCTGGCCGTACTCTCGGTGATCGGCGGCTATGTGGGGATACCCCATGTGCTCGGAGGGAGGAACTTCTTCGACGAATTTCTCGCCCCGGTCCTCGGCGGCCCCCCCCTTGGGAGCGGCGGGCATACGGCCTTTTCCCTGGTCAGACCTGCCTTTGCCGCCGGCGGCCTTGCGGAGGAGCACGGCTTCAATATGGAGATCATGTTGATGGCGGTCTCCGTGGCCATCGCCGTCATCGGCATCGGTATTGCCTTTTATCTCTACCTGTGGAAGACGGAGGTCCCCAAACGGCTCGGCGAACGCCTGAAGGGCCTGTATCGACTCGTTTTCAATAAATATTACGTCGACGAGCTCTATGAGGCGTGTTTCGTCACAAGCACCAAGCGGCTCGGTACCTTCTTATGGCGGGAGTTCGATGACGGGGTCATTGATCGCAGCGTGAACCTGGTGGCCCGCCTGATGCTCGGCATCGCGGGCGTGCTGCGCCGTATCCAGAGCGGTCGCGTCCAGGGGTATGCGCTCGGTATCATCCTGGGTGCCGTCATCATTATCCTATTCTTGATCAGGTGAGGATTGCATGCATATACAGGGCCTTCCCCTTTTGACTATCGTCATCTTCTTCCCCTTGGCAGGGGCGCTGCTTCTCCTTTGTATCCCCAAGGCGCGGGTGGAATTGCTCAAACGCGTTGCCCTGGCCATCTCCCTGATTGAATTTTTCGTCTCGCTTCCCCTGTTTGTCTGGTTCGATGGGGGGGTGGCGGGGATGCAGTTTGTGGAACAGGTCCCCTGGATTCCCGGCTGGGGGGTTCAGTATGCCGTGGGGATCGACGGGATCAGTCTCCTCCTGATCATCCTGACGACGCTCCTGACGGTCCTCTGCATCTTGAGCTCCTGGCGATCCATCGAGCGGATGGTGAAGGAATACCTGATCGTCTTCCTCCTCTTGGAGACCGGCATGGTCGG
This sequence comes from Deltaproteobacteria bacterium RBG_16_54_18, assembly GCA_001797935.1. Classification (GTDB taxonomy): domain Bacteria; phylum Desulfobacterota; class B13-G15; order B13-G15; family RBG-16-54-18; genus RBG-16-54-18. Next base: position 14,160 of record MGQT01000045.1, read on the forward strand.
CGTCCTCTGCGCCCTGGACCTCGTCCTCTTCTATGTCTTTTGGGAGGTCTCGCTGATCCCCATGTACCTCATCATCGGGGTGTGGGGGGGGCCGCGAAAGATCTACGCCGCCATCAAATTCTTCCTCTACACGATGGCCGGCAGCGTCTTGATGCTGGTGGCCATTATCGCCGTCTATTTCCTCCACGGGAAGGCAACGGGGGAGTACACCTTTGACCTGCTCAAGCTCTACCAAACGATCCTGGTGCCCAACACGCAGTATCTCTTGTTTGCGGCCTTTGCCGTGGCCTTTGCCATCAAGGTCCCGATGTTCCCGTTCCACACATGGTTGCCGGACGCCCATGTGGAGGCACCGACCGCCGGATCGGTGATCCTGGCCGGTATCCTCCTCAAGCTCGGCACCTACGGCTTCATGCGGTTTGCCATACCGCTGTTTCCCGTTGCGGCGTACAAGGCAATCCCCCTGATATCCGTCCTCGCCTTGATCGGGATCATCTACGGCGCCCTCGTATCCATGATGCAAACGGACCTCAAGAAGCTGGTGGCCTTTTCCAGTGTGAGCCACCTCGGCTTTGTCATGCTGGGGATGTTCGCCTTTACCGTGCAGGGAGTTACCGGGAGCGTCTACCAGATGCTCAATCACGGGGTGAGCACCGGCGCGCTCTTTTTGATCGTCGGGATGCTCTATGAACGCAGACACACGAGGCAGATCGCCGACTTTGGCGGGCTCGCCGGCGTGATGCCGGTCTTTGCCACCTGCTTCATGATCGTGACCCTTTCCTCCATCGCCCTGCCGGGGACCAACGGCTTTGTCGGGGAATTCCTCATCCTCCTCGGCACGTTTAAGGCCAACCCCGTCTACGGCGTCATCGGCGCCACCGGGGTGATCTTGGCGGCGGCCTACATGCTCTGGATGTTCCAACGCGTGATGTTCGGCCCTCTCCGGCACGAAGAAAACCGGGCCATCAAGGACCTCAATCTCCGTGAGATTGTGATCCTCGCGCCGCTCATCTGCCTGATCGTCTGGATGGGGGTCTACCCTCAGTTCTTCTTGAAAAAAATCGACCTCTCCGTGCAACACTTCCTCTACGACGTGAAGACGCGGTACGAGGCAGCGATTGCCCTGCCGCGTGTCGGCGAAGGAGCATTACCCGCGGTTGGACAGGACGTCGGTCCGGCGAAACCGGCAGAGAAATAGGAGTACGATGAATCTTGTGACAACTCAGGTTACCGTAATGGATCTTATCGTGATTGCACCGGCGCTGGTGCTGACCGGTTGCGCACTCGTGATCTTGCTCTTGAGCGCCTTCGTCCCCACAGGCAGGCGGGGATTCCTCGGGTATTGCGCCGTCGCCGGAGTCGTTGCGGCCATGGCCTCTCTCCTCTGGGGAAACGACGGGGCACAGAGCGGCTTTAACGGCATGGTTCAGCGGGACCCCTTTGCCCTGTTTTTCACGGTCATCATAGGGATCATCACCCTGCTCACTATTCTGGCCTCTTTGGGATATGCCCGGCGCGAGGGGATCGATTTCGGCGAGTATTACGTCCTGATCCTCTTTGCCAGCGTGGGGATGATGCTGATGGCCGCCGGCGGGAACTTCCTGATCATCTTCCTCGGGCTGGAGGTGATGTCTATTGCCATCTATGTCCTGGCCGGCATCATGCGGGATGACGCCAGATCCGTGGAGGCCGCCTTTAAATACTTTTTACTCGGCGCCTTCGCCTCGGCCTTTTTCCTGTATGGCATCGCCCTTATCTATGCCTCAACCGGCACCTTCGATCTTACCGGGATCAACCGGGTCTTCACCGAACAGTCGTCAATACGTATCCTTCCTATCGTCATCACCGGGCTGGCACTCCTGATCGTGGGGTTCGGCTTTAAGATCGCCCTTGTCCCCTTTCATATGTGGACCCCCGACGTCTATGAAGGGGCCCCGACCACCATCACCGCCTTTATGGCTACCGGCGTTAAGGCCGCCGCCTTTGCCGCCTTTGTGCGCGTTTTCTGGCATGCCCTGCCGCAGTTGCAGCCGTATTGGGTGGAGATCATGTGGGTCTTGGCCGTGGCCACCATGACGGTGGGAAACATCATCGCCCTCGTGCAGACGAATATCAAACGAATGCTCGCCTACTCCAGCATTGCCCATGCGGGGTATATCCTCGTGGCCTTTGTGGCCGGCAACCAACTGGGCGCCGCGAGCATCCTCTTTTACCTCCTCGCCTATTGCTTCATGAACATCGGGGCCTTTACCGTGGTGATCCTGCTGGGGAAGAAGGGGGAGGAGCGAACCTTGATCAGCGATTACGCGGGGGTCGGCTCTCGCCACCCCCTGCTGGCAGCCGCCATGGCCATCTTCATGTTTTCTCTGGCCGGCGTACCGCCAACTGCCGGTTTCATGGCCAAATTGTACGTCTTTAGCACGGCGATCCAGGCCGGCTATTACTGGCTGGCCGTCATCGGCGTCTTAAACAGCGCCGTTGCCGCCTACTATTATCTGCGGGTGCTCATCTACGTCTACTTTCGGGAACAGGAAGGAGAATCGCCGATCACCCAATTCGCGCCTGCCGCCGTCTTGGTCGTCGTGATATCGGCGTGGGGGGTATTGCACCTGGGGGTCTTACCGTCTGCCTTTTTTGCCATGGCCCAGCGCTCCATTCAATTCCTGCGGTGATTGAGTCCCACATTGCTTTTGTTCGTCGCATTGACAGCTCACGGTGAAATGGGGTAGTGTATATCGTTAGGAGTTATAAAAACCGATCTATGTAAGCAAAAGGAGGGTACTGTGAACATCTACGTAGGGAATTTGTCGTTCGATGCAACAGAGGAAGATGTGCGGAAGGTCTTTGAACCGTTCGGCCAGGTTGAGTCCGCCAAGATTGTGCAGGATAAGTATAGCGGTAGATCGAGAGGATTTGGATTTGTGGAGATGCCCTCCGCGGATGAAGCCAAGGCCGCAATCAGCGGGCTGAACGGCAAAGAGGTAAAGGGGAGAGCGCTGAGTGTCAACGAGGCGCGTCCCCGCTCGGAAAAACCTCGTGGCGGAGGAGGCAAAGGCCGCGGCGAGCGTTACTAACCTTACGGACACCACGATATAAAAAACATATCGCCTCACGCTGAAGCTGATCACGCTACAGCTCTATGCCTTGTGGGAGACGGTTGAGTTCCGGTGCTATGCAACTCTTTGAGGTCAAGGAGATCTTAGAAGCTGAACTGCTGTGGGAGCCTGCCGATCTCCAGCTCGAGATCGAGATGGCGGAAGCCGCCGACTTGATGAGCGATGTCCTGAATCGGCGGCTGGGGGGAGATTTGTTAATAACGGGCTTGATCAACTCCCAGGTGATCAGGACGGCGGAGGTGGCAGATATCAAGGCGATTGCCTTTGTTCGTGGGAAGAAGCCTGACCGAGAAGCAATCTCATTGGCCATGAGTAAGGGCATCCCTTTGTTAACGACACAACTCCTCATGTATGAGGCATGCGCCCGGCTCGCGATGAAGGGATTGACCGGTAGCTCGGGGACCATTTAGTCAGTTCGCGTCGATGGAAAAAAAAGAACTGATGTGGGATTATGAGATCGAGGGGAAGGACTTTAGGAATGCCGGGAGGGTATCGAGCAAGGTCAAGGATATCTTAAAGGAACTTGGGTTCGATCCCGATTTCGTGAGGAGAGTAGCCATCGCCTCCTATGAGGCGGAGATGAATGTGGTCTGTCATGCGGATAAAGGGACGCTGCACTTCGCCATCCTCCCTCAGGCGTTGCAGATTGTGGTGAAGGACAGAGGGCCCGGCATCCCCGATATCGAGCTCGCCATGCAGGAGGGGTATTCCACCGCCCCCCCGGAGATCAGGGAGATGGGTTTTGGGGCCGGCATGGGGCTCTCCAATATGAAGAAAAACGCTGATGAGTTGCACATCGTCTCCACAGTAGGCCAGGGGACGGTGGTGGAGATGGTCATGAGGTCCCCGCGCTCCAGACAGGGATCAGCATGAAGCGATCGTACGGGATCATTACCATCGATGAAGATAAGTGCCAGGGTTGCGTCAACTGTATGATGTCCTGCCGCACCGAGGCAATCAGGATCTTTGAGGGCAAGGCCAGGATCGTCACCAATCGCTGCATCTACTGTGGCAAGTGCTTTCGCGATTGCCCGGAGCATGCCATCACCTCTCGGACCCATGGCCTGGAGGACCTGAAGAATTTTAAATATACTATCGTCATTCCGAGCTCCACCATCTATTCCCAATTACCCGGGGAGCGGGAGCCCAACAGGATCCTCTGTGCCCTCAAGGCCCTCGGTTTTGACCACGTCTATGAGGAGGCGATCGGGGCGGAGGAGGCGAGTATTGCCACCCAAGAGTACCTCAAGGGGTATCAGGGCCCTTATCCCCTCATCTCCTCCCTCTGTCCAGCCATCATCAGGTTGATCCAGATCAGGTTTCCCCATTTCGTCGACCAGATCAACCCCATTGATCTCCCCGCAGAGATCGTGGCCAAGGATATCAGAAAAGCGAAGGCGAAAGAGCTGGGGATCACGCAAGAGGAGTTGGGAATCTTCTACCTGGTGCCCTGCCCGGCCAAGATGGTGGCGGTGACGAAGACGGAGACCAAGGAGCGATCGTTCATCGATGGGACCATCTCTATCGCCGATATTTACGGTGAACTGATGGCGGCCCTGCGGGAGGTACGGGAAGAGGAAGGCCTGCAGAAGGCCAGCAGTGCGGGGATTGGATGGGCAGTTAAGGGGGGGGAGATCAGGGAGCTGGAGCCACGACGGTGGCTGCGAGGTGACAAGGAGAGCATTGTCGTGGACGGGATCAAGAACGCCATCAAGGTCCTCGATGAGATAGAAAACGGCAAGCTGCGCAACATCGAGTTCATCGAGGCCAGGGCGTGTCCCGAGGGGTGTGTAGGGGGGGCTCTGACGGTGGCCGACCGCTATGTGTCCAGGGGGAGGATCAGGAAGCTGATGCTCAGTCATGGAAGTGAATCGGTTGTGGACCGCGCAGAGGTGGTGAAGCGCTTCAAGGAGGGGTATTACTTCTTCGAAAAGGGGTTGAAGCCGAAGCCCTTTGCCGTCCGCCTGGATACCGATCCTCTCAAGGCCGTGGAGAAGATGAAGGTGCGGGATGAGATCCACGTCTCCCTCCCCGGTCTGGACTGTGGAGCCTGTGGGACCCCGAATTGCCGCGCCTTTGCCGACGACGTGGTGCAGGGGAAGGCGGAAATAACCGACTGCATCTTCAAGTGGCGGGAAGGGGTCAAGGACCTGGCCCAAGAAGTCATGCAGTGGGCCGAGAAGCGCCCCCATTCCCTGCCCAAGAGGGGGAGATGAAGCTTTCAGAGATTATAAAGGAACTCGCCTTGACTATCCAATCGGCTGCCGGGAGACTCGACAGAGAGGTCACGGGGGGGTACGCGAGCGATTTGCTCAGCGATGTTATGGCTCATAGCAAGGAGGGGGATATCTGGGTGACCATCCAAGGTCACCCCAACGTCGTGGCAATAGCGACGTTGCGCGATTTGGCAGGGATCATCCTTGCCAATGGCCGACAGCCGGATGCGGAGACCGTACAGCGGGCCGAGGAGGAAGGCGTTCCCATCTTGTGTACCCTCCTGCCGACCTTCGATGTCGTCGGCAGACTCCATCGCCTCGGTATCCATGGCAAGGATTGACGGTGAGGGTCTATGCCGCAGAACTCCATTGCCACACCTGCCTTTCTCCCTGTGCGGACGTAGAGATGTCGCCGGGCAACATCGTGCGCACGGCGGTCGAGGCAGCGCTGGATATCATCGCTGTTACCGATCACAATTCCGGCAAGAATGCCCGGTCGGTCATTGAGGCGGCCGCCGGCCTCCCGCTCACTGTCATCCCGGGGATGGAGGTTCAGAGCAGGGAGGAGGTCCACCTCATCTCCCTCTTTAGAAGTGTGGAGGCCCTTGAGGAGTGGGATGCCTCCATTTACCCATATCTCCCCGATGTCAAGAACGACCCGGCGATTTTCGGCTATCAAGTGATCGTTGATAAGGAGGGGCAGGTGCTGCGTTTTGAGGAGCGATTGTTGATCAACTCCCTCGACCTCTCCCTGGAGGAGGTCGTAAAGGGTATCAGAGATCGAGGAGGGATCTGTATCCCCGCCCATGTGGACAGGGAGGCCTTCAGCATCATCCATCAGTTGGGGTATATCCCGAAGGACCTTCCCATAGCCGCCGTGGAGGTTACCGGAGGTCACAAGGTCGAGATGCCGGAGGGTTATGAGGTCGTGACGGCTTCTGACGCCCATGTGCTGCGTGATATCGGAATGAGGAAGACCATGTTTCTGCTGGAGGCCGCTACGTTTGAGGAGATCCACCAGGGTCTTCGGAGGCAGGGAGGACGCCGGGTGCAGGGGCTCGCGTAGTTTTTTATGCAGGACCTCTCGTTGCACATACTGGACATTGTGGAGAACTCCATCGCCTCAAAGGCCTCGCAGGTGGCGATACGTATTACGGAGGATCCGGAGGAGGATCAGATGATCCTGGAGATTGAGGATGATGGGGTGGGAATTCCCCCCGAACTCGTGGAGCGGGTAGTCGACCCTTTTTTTACCACCCGCACGACCCGCAAGGTCGGCCTTGGTCTATCCCTCCTCCAGCAGGCAGCCCGGTTGTGCGAGGGGGACCTTCACGTTCGATCCACGCAGGGGGAGGGGACGCTGGTGAGGGCGAGCTTCCGCTATCACCATATCGATCGCAAACCCTTGGGGGATATCCCCAGCACCCTCGTGGCCCTCATCGTAGGAAATCCCTCCGTAGACTTGCAATACGTGCACTGCAAGGCAGGCAAGACATTTTGTGTAGATACCGCGCAGTTCAAGCGGGAGTTGGAAGGTATCCCGATAGATCATCCCCAGGCGATCCGGCTTATCAGGGAGGAGACGAGAAGGGGGTTAGAGGAGCTGGGGTACCTTTTTGCATAGCGTCCGTGGTGCGACGGGCAATGGTGTCATCGTCCAGTTTTTATATCTTGATTTTGTTCTCCTAATGGGATATAGGGTATTTTTTTTGCGAGGAGTTATAAGCGAAAAAGAAAGGGAGAAAAGGAGCGAGGGCTGCATCATGTGTCGTTCTCCGCGGTATCCTCGCCACCTCTGCTCAGTAGATTTCTAGCAGCACAATACATAGTAGGAGGAAGACAATGGGTGTTCACCAGGTAACGGCCTCGGATGAACTGCTCAAGGAGTTTTCCGAGGAACAGCTCCAGCAGGTGGATGCGATCATAGAAAGATATCAGGGGAAACCCGGTTCGCTCATCCCTGTTTTGGCGGAGGTCCAGGGTATATTGGGATATCTCCCCCACGAGGTTCAGAGGCGCATTGCCCAGGGGCTCAACCTCCCCCACAGTCGGGTCTTCGGTGTGGTGACCTTTTATTCCTTTTTCACCATGGTTCCTCGCGGGAGGCACACCATCCGCGTTTGTCTGGGAACTGCCTGTTACGTGCGGGGGGGGAAGAAGAATCTTGACCGCTTGGTACAGGATCTGGGCATTGAGGCCGGTGACACCACCCCAGATCGCAGGTTTTCCCTTGAGACCATCCGCTGTTTGGGGGCCTGCGGCCTCGCCCCCGTGATCGTCGTGGACGAGGATACCCACAAGCAGGTAAAGGAGCGTAAGGTGCGCGAGATACTGCAACGATATGAGTAGCCGGTGGCTGTGCGTACGAGGAGGGAGCAATGACGAAGATCAAAGTTGAAGATCTCAAGAGGATAAAAGAAGAGGTGCAGAAGGCAACCTCCCTGCGGGAGGGGGGGAAGCGGGTGAAGACTACCGTCCACATGGGGACCTGCGGGATCGCCTCAGGGGCCCGGAAGGTCCTCAATTCCCTGGTCAGCGCCATCGAGGAGGAGGGGGTTCAGGATGTCATGGTGACCACCTCGGGGTGTATCGGGATCTGCAGCAAGGAGCCCCTCGTGACGGTAGAGGTGTTGGGGGAAGATCCCATTACCTATCAGTCGATGGATGAAAACAAGATGCGGCAGGTCTTTAGGCGGCATATCATCGGCGGCGAGGTGCAGCGACAGTTCGCCCTGGCCAAAGGGCTGGAATAGGATGGAGCAGAGGGAGGAACGGATGGCATGAAGATATTTCGCTCTCATATCTTGGTGTGCGGCGGCACCGGGTGTCACTCCTCAGGGAGCGCGGAGGTACGGAAGGCCTTTGCCTTTGAGGTGGAGCGGCGGGGGATGAAAGATGAGGTCCAGATCGTGGAGACGGGGTGCAACGGCTTTTGCGCCCAAGGGCCTATCGTGGTGACCTACCCCGAGGGGATCATCTATATGCAGGTCGCCCCCGAGGATGCCGCCGAGGTCGTCGAGGAACACATCCTCAAGGGGAGGGTGGTTGAGCGCCTCTTGTACCGGGAGCCCATCACCGAAGAGATCATCCCCTACATGAACGACATACCCTTCTTCGGTCTCCAGGAGCTGCGGGTGTTGCGCAACCGGGGGCTGATCGATGCGGAGCGGATCGATGAGTATATCGCACGAGAAGGATACGCCGGGGCTGCCAAGGCCCTCCTCGAGATGACCCCTGAGGGGATCATCGAGGAGGTGAAAAAGTCGGGCCTGCGGGGAAGGGGGGGCGGCGGATTCCCGACCGGGCTCAAGTGGCAGTTTGCCATGAGATCGGGGGGAGAGGTGAAATATGTCCTGTGCAACGCCGATGAAGGGGATCCCGGGGCCTTTATGGATCGGAGCGTGCTCGAGGCAGACCCCCATGCGGTGCTCGAAGGGATGATCATTGCGGCCAAGGCCATCGGGTCCCACCAGGGGTACATCTACTGTCGCGCCGAGTACCCCCTGGCGGTCCACCGGCTGAACATCGCCATCAACCAGGCGCGGGGTTATGGCCTGCTCGGCGATGACATCCTCGGTTCCGGTTTCTCCTTCGATCTGGATGTCTATCAGGGGGCAGGGGCCTTTGTCTGCGGCGAAGAGACGGCGTTGATGGCCTCTATTGAAGGCAGGCGCGGTATGCCGCGTCCACGTCCACCGTTTCCGGCCCAGCAAGGTCTCTGGCAAAAGCCGACCATACTCAATAATGTGGAGACCTTTGCCAATATCCCCCAGATCGTAACCAGGGGTGGGGAGTGGTATGCCGGCATCGGGACCGAGGGGAGCAAGGGTACCAAGGTCTTCGCCCTTACCGGAGACGTCAACAACATCGGGCTGGTGGAGGTCCCCATGGGGACAGCCATCGGCACCATCATTTTCGATATCGGCGGCGGCATCCCGAAAGGGAAGCGGTTCAAGGCCGCCCAGCTCGGGGGACCGTCAGGGGGGTGCATCCCGGTACAGCACCTCAATACCCCCACCGATTACGAGGCCATCGCCCGGGTCGGGGCCATCATGGGGTCCGGCGGCCTCATCTGCATGGATGAGGATGCCTGCATGGTGGACGTGGCCCGCTTCTTTATGGACTTCTGCCAGGATGAGTCCTGCGGGAAGTGCATCCCCTGCCGGGTGGGGACGAAGCGAATGCTCGATATCCTCACCGCCATCTGCGAGGGGCGTGGTAAGGAGGGAGATATCGAGCTTCTGGAAGAACTGGCAGCCATTATCAAGGACTCGGCCCTGTGCGGCTTGGGGCAGACCGCGCCGAACCCGGTGCTCTCCACTATTCGCTATTTTCGGCACGAGTATGAGGCCCACATCAGGGAGAAACGATGTCCTGCCTCGGTCTGCTCGGCCCTGTTTAAATCCCCCTGTCAGAATACCTGCCCCGTGGGGATGGACGCACCTGCCTACATCGCCCTGATCAGGGCGAACCGCCTTGATGACGCTTATCGGGTCTTGCTCAAGACCAACCCCTTCCCCAGCATCTGCGGGAGGGTGTGCGACCACCAGTGCCAGAGCAAGTGCCGCCGGGGGCAGCTGGATGAACCGATAGCCATCAAGCACCTCAAGCGGTATATCACCGACAACGCCTCGCGACCTACGGTCGCCTCGGTCGCCGTGACCAGAAAAGAGCGGATCGCGGTCGTCGGAGGAGGGCCGGCAGGCCTCACCGCAGCCCGGGAGCTCGCCCGGAGGGGATACGGCGTGACCGTATTTGAGGAGCTCCCCCACCTCGGGGGGATGCTGAGATACGGGATACCCGAATATCGGCTTCCCCGAGGAGTCCTGGAGCGGGAGATCGACGATATCCGAAACCTCGGGGTTCAGTTCAGGACCAACACGCGGGTGGGCAAGGCAATCCCCTTTGAGGCGCTGCGCAAAGAGTACGACGTGCTCTACCTGGCAATCGGCGCCCACCAGAGCCAACGCCTGGGGATCCCCGGTGAGGAACTCACGGGGGTGTACGGCGGGGTGGAGTTCCTGCGTCAGGTCAATCTCGGCAACGGGGTCGAGGTGGGAAGCAGGGTGGCGGTGGTCGGCGGCGGCAACTCCGCCATTGATGCCGCGCGGTCGGCCCTGCGCAAGGGCGCTCAAGAGGTAATGATCCTCTATCGGAGGCAGCGGCACGATATGCCTGCCCAGGCCGATGAAGTGGCAGCTGCCGAACACGAGGGGATCAAGATACACCTCCTCGTGGCGCCGCTCGAGGTCATCGGCGTCAAGGACAAGGTCGTCGGTATCCGGTGCCAGCGCATGCGGCTGGGGGCATTCGATGCGAGCGGCAGGAGACGCCCTGAGCCCATTGAGGGCTCGGAGTTTGTGCTCGATGTGGATATGGTCATCGCTGCCATCGGGCAGGTACCGGATTGCTCCTTCCTTCCGAAAGACATTCCCGTCACGAAAGGGAACACCATCGAGGTATCAAATGGGGATGGTGCTCAGACACCTGCCAAGGGGGTATTTGCCGGTGGTGATGCAGTCACCGGCCCGGCCACGGTGATTAAGGCCATCGCCGCCGGGATGGAGGCTGCCCGCGAGATCGACGCCGCCATTCGAGAGCACCACGGCGAACCTCCCTTTCGGGGATCTGAGGAGGAGTGGATTGATATCCCGCAGGTGGCCGACGAGGAAGTCCAGGAGCAACCCCAGACGCTGATGCCGGAACTGGAGGGGGGAGAACGAAGAGGCTCCTTTGCAGAGGTGGAGCTTGGTTATACGGCGGATGAGGCCCGGCAGGAGTCTTGCCGTTGTCTTCGCTGTGACATGGAGCTTTCGTAGCATTATGCTGCCTTATGTGAGGAGGTTGAGATGAGCGATCGTATCACCGTCACCATTGATGGGAGGGCAGTTGAGGCCGTAAAGGGTGAGACGATACTGGACCTCGCCACCAGGGTGGGAATAAAGATCCCCACCCTCTGCTATCACCCCCGGCTGCCCATCGTGGGGGCATGTCGCGTCTGTGTGGTAGAGGTAGAAGGGGCGCGGGCCCTCGTGGCCTCCTGTGCCTTTCCCGTGGAGCAGGAGGGGATGGTGATCAAGACGGATACCGAGCGGGTTAAAGCGGCCCGCCGTCTGGTTGTGGAGTTGCTCCTTGCCAGCGGCGATCACAACTGCCTGCTGTGTGAGTCCAACGGGCACTGTGAGCTCCAGGACCTGGTCTATGAGCTCAAGATAGAGCAACCGCGGTTTTCCGCCGAACCTCCCCGCCATCCCCTGGATAATGCCAACCCCATGATCTATCGGGACTTGAACAAGTGCATCCTCTGCGGGCGCTGTGTCCGCGGATGTAATGAGGTGCAGGTCAACCAGGTGATCGACTTCGGCTACCGGGGGGGCAAGACCAAGATCATCACGGCGGCGGATCGCAGTTACGGGGATTCCAACTGCGTCTTCTGCGGTGAGTGCGTGCAGCTTTGCCCGGTCGGGGCGCTGGTGGAGAACAAGGCGAGATTTGCCGGCAGGCCCTGGGATATCAAAAAGGTCCCTACCACCTGCACCTACTGCGGGACGGGATGCACCATCGACCTCAATATCATAGATGGGAGGGTGGTCAAGATCACGGGGAACGAGTCCGGCGTGACGAACCAGGGGAGCCTCTGCGTCAAGGGGAGGTTCGGGTATGAGTTTATTCACCATCCGGATAGACTGACTACGCCCCTGATCAAGGAGGATGGCCGGTTCCGTGAGGCCACATGGGCAGAGGCATTGGACGTAACGGCCAGGAAGCTCGGTCAGATCAAAGAAAAGCACGGTCCCGACAGTATCGGGGGGCTCAGCTCGGCCCGCTGCACCAATGAGGAAAACTACCTGATGCAGAAATTCATGCGAGCGGTGATCGGCACCAACAATATCGATCACTGCGCGCGTCTCTGACACTCCGTGACGGTGGCAGGTCTTGCCGCCGCCTTCGGCAGTGGTGCCATGACCAATTCCTTGGCGGAGATCGCCGGCGGCGAGGTGTTTTTTCTTACCGGCACCAACACCACGGAGAACCACCCGGTCATCGCCACCAAGATGAAACAGGCGGTGACCAAAGGAACGGCAAAGCTGATCGTGGCCGACCCCCGTGCAATCGATATGACCCGGTTTGCCGACATCTGGCTCCGTCAGACGCCGGGGACCGATGTTGCCCTTATCAACGGCCTGATGCACGTGATTATCGAGGAGGGGCTCTACGACGAGGAGTACGTGCGAAGCCGCACCGAGGGTTTTGAGGAGATGCGCGAGGTGCTCAAGCGCTACACCCCTCAGTTCGTGGAGGGGATCGCCGGCGTGGCGCAAGATGATATACGCAAGGCAGCCCGCCTCTATGCCGGGGCCAAACGGGCCAGCATCTTTTACGCCATGGGCATCACCCAGCATATTACCGGCACGGACAACGTCAAGTCCCTGGCCAACCTGGCCATGCTCTGCGGCAATGTGGGGATTGAGTCAGCGGGGGTGAATCCCCTCCGGGGGCAGAACAATGTGCAAGGGGCATGCGATCTCGGGGCCCTTCCCAATGTCTATACTGGTTATCAACAGGTAGGGGATGCGGCGGCGCGCAAAAAGTTTGCGACGGCCTGGAAGGCAAGCGGCTTGCCGGACAAGCCCGGTCTCACCGCGACGGAGATGATACCGGCTGCTGCCAAAGGTGAGCTCAAGGCGATGTATATCATGGGGGAAAACCCCCTGGTGAGCGACGCCGATCTCAAACACGTGGAGCAGGGGTTAAAAAACCTCGCGTTCCTCGTGGTGCAGGATATCTTCCTGACGGAGACGGCCCAACTGGCAGACGTAGTGCTGCCGGCGGCCTGCTTTGCCGAGAAGGACGGGACCTTTACCAACACCGAACGGAGGGTCCAGCGGGTGCGCAAGGGGGTTGAGCCTCCGGGGGAGGCGCGAGCGGACTGGGAGATCATCGCGGATCTCGCGGCACGCATGGGGTATGCAATGCAATACCGCTCAGCCGAGGACATCTTTGCCGAGTTCACCGAGTTGACGCCCAGCTATGCCGGCATCAGCTATAAGCGGCTGGAGAAGGAGGGAGGCATCCAGTGGCCCTGTCCCACGCCCAAGCATCCCGGCACCCCCTATCTGCACAAGGACAAATTTGTCAGGGGTAAGGGACTCTTTCACCCCGTCGAGTTCATCCCGCCGGCAGAGTTGCCGGACAAGGACTATCCGCTGTTGCTCACTACCGGCCGCGTCCTCTACCACTACCACACGGGCAGCATGACGCGGCGAGATAACGGTCTCAACTTCCGCTATCCCGAGGGACATGTGGAAGTGCATCCTGTGGATGCCTTGGAGCTGGGGGTGGCGGAGGGGGAAAAGGTGCGCGTTGCCTCGCGCCGGGGGGAGATCGAGATCCCGGTGGCAGTGACCCCTCGCTCACTGCAGGGGACGGTCTTTATCCCCTTCCATTTCTTCGAGGCCGCTGCTAACCGCCTCACCAATCCGGTATTAGATCCCATCGGCAAGATCCCCGAGTTCAAGGTCTGCGCCGTGAGAGTGGAAAAACTGGGATAAGCTTGTGAACGAGTTCAGATACATATGAGACAGGGATGAGGTAGCGTAGAGGGGTAGGAGTTAGGGAAGGAGCCTCTCTATGCAGGTTTTTAGTATAGCCGAAGGATTCAATAAGGTTTCCACGTATGCTCGGAGTGAGCTATCCGGCAAGGGGCTTGATCGGTTACGGGCCATGACGCTGTGGCAGGAGACCAAGGATACGGGGTTGATCGGTCAGGCCTTTGGGGTGAGTTGGGCGAGGCTCGATAGCCGGAGGTGGCTCTTTAGCCAGTGGATGAAGCGATTTAATCCCCATGATCTTAGTTCTTTGC
>MGQT01000046.1 GCA_001797935.1 Deltaproteobacteria bacterium RBG_16_54_18
GATCTTGACCGGCACGATCTCTTCTTTAAAGATCCCGTTCTTGATGGCGGCCATGGCCCGCTGCTGGCTCATGAGGCTCAGTTCGTCCTGCTCCTGTCTGCTGATCTTGCAGCGCTCGGCGATGTTCTCCGCCGTAAGCCCCATGTGGTAGCCGTAGAATATCTCCCAGAGGCCGTCGAAGACCATGAGGTCAATGATCTCCCCCTTGGAAGAGACGTCCATCCGGTACCCCCACCGTGCCTTCGGCAGGCTATACGGGGCAAGGCTCATATTTTCCATGCCGCCGGCCACCATGACGTCTGCCTGCCCCGCCCCGATGGTCTGAGCCGCGAGCGTGATGGCCTTGAGCCCGGAAGCGCATATCTTGTTCACCGTGCAGGCATTAGTCTCCTTGGGCAGCCCCGCATAAATGGTGGCCTGACGGGCGCTATTCTGGCCGAGGCCCGCCTGCAGGACGTTCCCCATGATTACCTCATCCACCTGCACGGGCTTTAAGGCGGCGTCCCATTGCCCGTACCGCTCATCCAAAACCGTTCGTTTTTCTCCCTTGAGGGCCTCCGGACCGATATCCAGCAAGACCGGGCTTGTCTCAGGTCGCAAGCCCACCCGCTGCAGGGCCTCCCTGATCACCAGGGCCCCCAATTGTACTACCGGCGTATCCTTGAGGGTGCCGCCGAAGGACCCGATTGGCGTCCTGACACCGCTGACAATAACCACCTCTCTCATGTCGCTTGACTCCTTTCTATTCTATTCCCTATCCCTTACGTGGGAAAAAAGAAAAACATTTTGTCAAAAAAAACTCAGGATAGTAAAATTTTTCACAACACTATACATAATCATAAAGTGGCACCTTGTCAACAGATTTCTGATTGCTACCTTACATAACGGTAACGTCAACATATTTGTCTCAGCAAGAGAAACGGGGTACCGGTTCCCTGTTCGTGGTTTTCGCCGCTGAACACGGCACATAAGATCCTTTCCCTACCGGCACGGTCTGCAAAGACACCCCTAGGTCTTGTTCTCCTCCTCACCTCCCGAAACCGCCGCTTAATGGCATTCGTGGTACGGATCTGACTCCACCGGGATGGATCGTTGATCTGGAAAAAGGTGGCCCGTGGTACCCCTTTTCCTTCCCTGACACAAGATATGATACGCTACCATGATCTATATATACCTCCTTGATTTTTTGAAACGCCTATGGCATATTGCCCACAGTAACTAGTTCCCTAAAAGAGGATAAGGGGACCAAAATTGAAATTTATAGGTGACATTTTATGATATTATTCTGCAAATTTTTGTCACTTGCCCGTGGCAGCAGGCTTACTCGTATGTTGCAAGTCCAGGAAAGTATACGTTATTTCTAATAAAATGAACTGCTTTATGGCACAAAATTTGCAATTAATAAAGTAAACTCTCGAACTAATAAGGATGGATGACTTGCCAACGTTCGCACAAATAATGATAACGAGTTCACCGCACACATGGAGGAGGTTTTTATGATGAAGAAGTTTTTCTTTGTGTTCATGGCTGTATGTATTGTATCGGCTTTTATTATATCCCTCACCCCGGAAGTCCACGCGCAAGCCATTCAACTTACCTACAGCAATTTTTTTCCTCCCACCCACGTCCAGAGTCAGTTAGCCGATTACTGGTGCAAGGAGGTGGAAATACGAACCAATGGAAGGGTCAAGATAAAGTATTATCCCGGCGGGACCCTGACAAAGGCCAATGAATGTTATGAAGGTGTGGTAAAGGGCAAATCCGATCTCGGATTTTCCATGTTGGCATATTCCCAGGGCAGATTCCCGGTGATGGGGGCCGTGGACCTCCCTCTGGGGTATACCAGCGGGAAGGTGGCTACAGCAGTAGCAAACGAGATCTATCGGCAGTTCAAGCCCAAAGAGCTCAGCGACACGGAGGTGATGTATCTCCATGCCCTCGGCCCTAACCTTATCGCGACGAGGGGTAAGGCGGTGAGGAGATTGGAGGAGATGAGAGGGCTGAGGATCAGGGTCCCCGGCATCAGCAGCGAATTGGTCGTAAAGAACCTCGGCGCCATACCAGTCCCCAAACCCATGCCGGAATACTATCAATTAGTTAAAAGCGGCCAGCTCAACGGCTGTGTTCATCCCTTAGAGACCATGAAAGGGTGGAAGCTGGCAGAGGTGGAGAATTATGTTACGGCCTCCTATCCCATTGCCTCTACCAGCACCTTTTTCGTCGTCATGAACAAGGCGAAATGGAATTCCTTGCCCAAGGATATTCAGACTATCATCAAAGCGATCAACAACGAATGGATACCGCAGCACGGCGAGGCATGGGATACCACCGACCGTGAGGGTATGCTCTTTTTCCTCAACCATGGGGGTCAGATGATCGGGCTTAATAGTCAAGAAGCTGCCCGTTGGAAAAAGGCCGTTGCACCCCTCATTGACGATTATGTAAAATTTCTGGACGGACAAGGGCTTAACGGTCGGAAGGTCATCGATGCCGCCATCGGTACCCTGGACAGTATGCAATAGACCAGGGGAGTGCGGTCATGACCATGACAGTTGCCTGATGGCACTGTGGAAGGCAAGAGGGGAGGAACGCCGGAATGAGGACGATTGAATTCGCGGGCAATCCTTCCGTTACCTCGCCGTAAAAAAAGGAGAATCTGCCATGTCAGCAAAAAGATTTGAAGATGAGGTGATACCGTCGAACCCGGTATCCCGTGGGACGGAACCCGCAGCGGCACCGTCATCTGCCCCTCAACAACTGGGGTTCGGCGTAAAGAGCTTGAGGGGCAAGATGTTCGGCCTTTTCTTTGTTATTCCCCTCGCCCTGATCATTACATCGAGCTTACTCTATATATGGCAACTCACCACACTTTCTTCGCGCCTTGCCAAAGGCGGTACGGAGATGGCCACCCAAATGAGCGAGGATATCCTGACGAGGAGGGCACAGGCAGTCGCGTCACAAGTACAAGTATATCTCACCACGCATCCCGAGTTGAAAAGGCCCATGTTCAACTATGATATAAATTTCAAATCGATCGCCGTACAAAAAGTGGGGGCGAAGGATTACACCGCCCTCTATGAAAAGCCGGGCACTGACGGAATCTGGCGCACCTGGGCCCATGTCAACCCTGATATTGTCGGCATAGACATGTCGACCTTAAAAAAATCCCTCGGGGAAAGCTTTGACGGTTTCTGGAAGATTTACGCCGGCATTCAGGACAAACCCGAATCGAAAGGGTACTATGACTGGCAAGATCCTGACGGCGTCATGCGTAAAAAGTTCATGGTAGTTGCACCGGTCCCGGGAACGTCCTTCGCCGTTGCCGCCACGGCATACACCGAAGAATTTACCAACCCCATAAGATTGATGCAAGACAACGCGAATCAATTTGCCATCAGGACCAGGAATATCGTTATCGCTATCCTGGCCGTCACCCTGATCCTGATCGGCGTCATCGTGGCTGTCTATGGGTACCGTTTAACAGAGAGGATCACGCACTTGACCCAGATTGCCGACCGCATCAGCGTTGGCGATATGGATGTCGAAATCGGAGGATTACAAGCACAGGATGAAATCGGAGAACTATCCCGCGCCATCCGTCGAATGCAGGAAAGTATCCGTCTCGCCATAAAGCGACTGAGGGAGCGACGGTAAGCAGTTTCTGCCGCGTGCGCCAAAGAAGATGGCCCGTCGAGCATTATGCTCGGCGGGCCTTTTGCTTGCGTATGGTGGAGCTGAGGGGGATCGAACCCCTGACCTCTTGAATGCCATTCAAGCGCTCTCCCAGCTGAGCTACAGCCCCTTGTGTTAAAATTTAATTATAAAACTCATATCCGCGGGTGTCAAGGCTTGTCATCAAGCGGGAGCAAGGAGAGGCCTCATAGTTTTTTATTGACTCTCGTGCGACGAATCCCTATAGTTGATCAACAGCCGGAGTGGCGGAACTGGGAGACGCAGGGGACTCAAAATCCCCCGGGCCTCGCGCCTGTGAGGGTTCGAATCCCTCCTCCGGCACCAGGACGTTTTATAGACACACCGCAGGAAATGATCAAAAGCAATGCTCCGCAATTTCTAACGCCGCCTTATCCGCTCTTTTTATCGCCTGCGCCTTGGCAGGTGCCAAGCTTAACACGGTACTGACAAAAAAGCGGGCAGTGGCCAACTTACCGCTGTAAAAGGCCGCATCGGCATTTTCCGCCAGCAGCTTTTCCACGGCAGCAAGTTTGTCAAGCCCCCTCCCTTACTTAAGTACAAAGCCGCTTGCAAAATAGCGGCTCAGCGCTTATAGTTTTAATAAGAATGGTGTTTTTCTTCGCCAGAGTCGTAGTGGCGTAAAAAAATGGATCTTCCGAGCCTTCCGCCTAAGTCCGGTAAGGAAATGAAAAGGAAAGGATAAGGAGGGTGGCCGTTACGGCGTGTTTGGAAACGATCACGCCCCCCGCGCTTGGAAAGGAAGTCCAGGACAAACAATGCAGGGCCGGTGGCCGGCGCGGGGTCATCGGCCTTTTTTTCCGTAGCTATTGTGAGCCTTATGAAGCTGTTAAGCGACGACTATAATCGCACGATCAATTACCTGCGCTTATCCATCACCGACCGGTGCAATCTGCGCTGTCGCTACTGTATGCCCGAGGAAGGGGTGGAGTTGTTGGGGCACGGCGACCTGCTCACCTATGAGGAAATCCTCAGGATCATTGAGGTCTTTGCCCGCAACGGCATATCGAAGGTCCGCTTGACCGGCGGCGAACCCCTGGTGCGCAAAGGGGTGGTTGACCTCGTCAAGGGCATCGCCGTAATCGCGGGAATCAGAGACGTGAGCCTGACCACGAACGGCGTCCTGTTGGCGGAATACGCAGGTGCCCTGGCAGGGGCAGGACTGCGCCGCATTAATGTAAGCCTCGATACACTGAAACCCGAACGATTCGCCTACATCACCCGGAGAGATAAATTCAAAGAGGTGTGGGCAGGGATTGAGGCCGCCCTTTCTCACGGCCTTCAGCCGGTGAAGGTAAACGTCGTGGTCATACACGGCTTTAATGACGACGAGATCAAAGACTTTGCCCGCTTGAGCCTCGCCTACCCGCTCCATGTCCGCTTTATCGAATACATGCCCATGGGTCACGGGGAAGAGTGGCAGAATAAGGAGGTCATCCCCTCCGCGCAAATCATGGAGGAGATTAGAGAGCTCGGGGAGTTACGTCACGGCAGCCATGAGGAGAACGACGGGCCGGCACAGCGATATTACCTTGCCGGGGGCCAAGGGGAGATCGGCTTTATCTCGCCCATCAGCAGCCACTTTTGCACGCAGTGTAACCGGCTCCGTCTTACCCCGGAAGGGCGGATAAGGACCTGCCTCTTTTCCGACGAGGAGATCGACCTCAGAGGGCAGTTGCGGGGGGCAGGGACGGCCGAGCAGATCGAAGAGGCCCTCCATCAGGCCCTCCGGGCCAAGCCCGAAGGGCACCGGATCGGGGACATTCGTTTTAAGAAGTGTCAACGCGGCATGCACGCCATAGGAGGATAACCGATGAAGAAATTCACCCACCTGGACGAGAAGGGGAAGGCCACGATGGTTGATGTCACGGCAAAAGAGAACACCCTGCGGCAGGCCACGGCCCAGGGCACGGTCATCATGCGCCCCGATACCTTCGAGCGCATCATGGCAGGGGGGATGGAAAAGGGGGATGTCTTGGGAGTGGCCAAGGTGGCGGGGATCATGGCGGCCAAGCACACGGCAGAGCTCATCCCCCTGTGTCATCCCTTAAACATCACGCACGTGGAGATCACCTTCAACCCGATCGCAGGGCAACACCGTATTGATATTGTGGCGCAGGTCCAGGTGACCGGCAAGACGGGCGTCGAGATGGAGGCCCTGGTAGCGGTTACCACGGCCGCCCTGACCGTCTACGATATGTGCAAGGCCGTGGACCGGGAAATGGTGATCTCCGACATCCACCTCGTGGAGAAGCGGGGGGGAAAGAGTGGGCATTTCGTATGGGGGAAGAAAGATGCAAGGGAAGGTAGTCGCGATCAATAGCGCCGCCGAGCGCGGGATCCTCAAAAAAAATGTCGGCAGGGGGTATCTCCGCGCGGCGTGGGGGCTGGAGGGTGACGCCCACGCCGGCCCCGGCGACCGGCAGGTGAGCATCCTGCCGCTGGAGGCCATGCCCTTGATCCCGCCCCCTATCAGGGCCACTATTGCCGCAGACGACTATACCGAGAACATCACCATGGAGGGGATTCCCCTGAGCGAGCTGACCATCGGCACGCGCCTCAAGATCGGCGAGGCCGAGGTGGAGATCCACCATATCGGCAAAGAGACGCCCAAAGATGCGGGCAAACCCTATATCGTCAGCCGTCAAGGGAGGTTCGGCACGGTAGTCAAAAGCGGCACGGTTGCCATCGGAGATGCCGTCGTGCTTCTGGAATGAGGTAAGTCGCCAACACCCAGTCAAACAAAAAAGGCGGGACCCCCCGCCCTTTTATATTTCTTTCTCTCGATTTCCCGAACCCTAAATCCAGAACCCGAACATCATAATCATCCCTGCGACCAGGGGGATGGTGAGGTTGTCGTCCAGACCGGTGGGAAAGAGCTCCACCATGGCGGCCCCAAACACCGCCAATATCCCCCACGAGAGGTTGTTCTGCATCGCCGCCTCCCCCCACAGGGGCTTATCTTGCAACACAAAGAGCACCACGACGATGCCGCTGATGAAAAAGGCGATACTCCCCTCGAGACTTTTCTTAAAGATGCGGGTCTTCCCCCAGCCGGTCCCCACGATCGCCGCCGTGGCGTCACAGACGATGAGGACGTAGAGGCTGGCAATGGCCACCGGCTTGGGAAAGATGATGATGGACAACAGCGCCCCAAAGATAAAATAGCTTGACCCGATGAGCCCGTATTTCTCGTGCTCCCTGAGGAAGTGGTTGGTGATGCAGCGGTCAAAGATCGATTTGAACCCGTCGTGCATGTGCCGGAAGACATCAAAAAAAACGTATAGGGCGCAGATCGGGATCAGGAGGGTCAATATGGTATCCTTGGTGACGAAGCGATACACAATGGGGATGGCGACCGGATATATGTGCATGATCTTGCGACGGATCTCCCGCCAGGGTATCATGGCAGCCCTCGCAGCTGGGTTATTTCTGGCGCCGTGAGCGCGCGATAATGCCCCGGCAGCAATCCATCGAGCGTGAGCGAGGAAAAGCCGATCCGCTTGAGCCTGAGGACCGGATGCCCGATCGCCTCAAAAGTCCTCTTAATCACCCTGTTCCTCCCCTCGTGCAACTGGACCCGCACCCATGAGTTTTTTTGTAATCTCTTGGTGGGGATCACCTTCATGGCCGGGCTCTGCCCGTCCTCGAGCCTGACCCCCTTTCCAATTCTCTGCAGTTCCCGCGGCCCCAGCGCCCCCTTGACCTTTACCAGGTAGGTCCGGGGGACCTCGTAGCGGGGGTGCGTGAGGCGCAGTGCCAGATCACCGTCATTGGTGAGCAACAGAAGCCCCTCCGCGTCATAGTCGAGCCTGCCCACGGGAAATACCTTGTGCTTGATGCGCGGGATAAAATCCTTGACCGTAGACCTCCCCTCCGGGTCGTGCAGGGAGGTAATGACCCCGCGCGGCTTGTGCAGGAGGAAATAGACCTTCGCAGTCGTAGCGGCAGAGGGCTGCCTGACCAATTTGCCTTCCACCCTGATCCGGTCGCTAGCGGGATCGATCTTGAGCCCCTTCTCCCGTATGACCCGGCCGTTGACGCTGACCTTGCCGGCCCGGATCATCTCTTCCCCGCCCCGACGAGAAACTATGCCGGCGTCGGCCAGGGCCTTGTGCAGTCGCACCAAGGTCATGCCGCTCCCTCTTCTTCCTCTATTATCGGTTCCGGCGGTGCCTCTGCCTGCTCTTCTTCCTTCAGGGCATCGAGCTCCTGGATCGTGGGCAAGCCGCTTAAGTCGCGCAGGCCAAAGACCTCGAGAAATCTCCGGTCCGTCCCATATACTAACGGCCTGCCCGGAACTTCCTTGCGCCCCAGGATCTTGACCAGCCCCTTTTCCAGCAGGGAATTCAACACCCATCCCGAATCCACGCCCCTGATCTGCTCGACCTCCGCCCGGACCACGGGCTGCCGGTAGGCGACAATGGCCAGGGTCTCCAAGGCCGATTGTCTAAGCCGCGCCGGTTTTATCTTGTGCAGGCTCCTGATCCAGGGGGCATACTCGGTCTTGGTACGGAATTGGTACCCCTCCCCTACTTCGACCAGGTGAAAGCTCCGCTCCATGCCCCGGTATTCGGCCATGAGTTCCGCGAGCAGCCCCTTGACCACCTTCTTCTCCACCTCATCCCCCACGATCCGTATGATGTTGTCTATTGTTAGGGGATGCTGGTTGGCAAAAAGGAGGGATTCGATGACCCCCTTGAACTCATGCTGCTGCACGCCTGTATCCCCTCTCTCTGCAGATGCCGGCCGTTATATGATCAGTGGTACAAATCAACGCTGTCTCAGCCATCTTGTCATGCCCTGTCTATCACTCGGAAAAATCTCTTCGCCGTTAATTTCGCCAAAAGCCCTCTACCATTTCCCGTACGGTTGCGCGATCCCGTTCAGAGTGAACCCAGCGGACCTCGGGATCGGCCTTGAACCACGTGAGCTGCCGCTTGGCATACCGCCGGGTGTCGCGCTTGATGCGCCTGACGGCCTCTGCCAAATCGTACTCACCCTGAAGATACGCTACTATCTGATGGTACCCGAGCGACTGCATCGTCTTGAGCGACGGGGAATATCCCCGGTCTAAGAGCCCCTGGACCTCCTCCTGCAAACCCTGGCGCATCATCTCCTCGACCCGCGCATCGATGCGTTGATACAGCTCCTCGCGCTCGCTGAGGAGGCCGATCTTGAGCACCTGATAGGGCCCCTCTTCAAATCGATGCCGCTCGCGCATGAGCGAGATCGGGCGACCGGTCCGCTCATAGACCTCTAGCGCCCTGATGACGCGGTAGGTGTCGTGAGGATGCAGGCGCGCCGCCGTTTTTGGGTCTACCGCCTGCAGGCGTTGGTAGAGCCCTTCCCTGCCCTCGTGCTCGGCCTCGGTTCGCAAGCGCGAGCGGATGGCCGGGTCGACTTCCCCCCCCTGGATCAGCCCTGCTGTCAAGGCCTTGATATAGAGCCCTGTGCCTCCGACCACCAGGGCCGTGCGCCTGCGCGCCTCGACATCCGCGATGGCCCGCCGGGCCTCCTCCCGGAACAGAGCGGCGGAAAACTCCTCATCAGGGTAGAGGATATCAATAAGGTGGTGCCGGACTGCCTTTTGTGCCTCCGCAGACGGCTTGGCCGTGCCGATATCCATGTACCGATAGACCTGCATCGAGTCGGCGTTGATGACCTCCGCCCCGAACTCCCTGGCCAGCTCCAAGGCCGCGGCGCTCTTGCCGCCGGCAGTGGGCCCGCATATCACCACGATCTTGGGGGCATTCACCGCACAAAGTCTAAACTACCGCTCGATTTTCTTCAAGGGGAAAAATATGAGGCCGCTCGTAAGCGGTTTACTTTCGGCACGGGATTGCCTATGATGGCTGCGTGAGAATGAAAGGGTTGCAAAGGAGCAGATAGCAAGCCTTACCAATGCAAGGCCCAAGGGAGCAGGATGTGGCGCAGATGGGTAAGGAAAAAAACCAAACTCAACAATCCAATGTCGCATAACATATGGAGCTCATATATGGATCAATATAAACTCCGTTCAAGGGACACGCAGCGTCCCCTGAACAAGCGATGGAGTAACTACCTTGCCAAACTCAGAAGAGAGGTATCCTATGACTAGAGCGCGCGGCATCTTCGGTGGCGTCATCATCCTGTACTTCATCATCGCGCTGGAGGTGCTGATCATGATCAGCCCCTTTGCAGCGTTTTTCTATGCGGCCTTCAATCCCGTCCTCCTCTTCTTCGCCCAGTGGCCGGCCACGCGCTGGTTGGCGGCATTCTTCCTGCCGCACATGGTCTTGCCGCCAGGGCTA
>MGQT01000047.1:0-228 GCA_001797935.1 Deltaproteobacteria bacterium RBG_16_54_18
TGTCGAGGGGGGCATGGTTTCGCACGTCATTACCGTGGTACGTAATCTCACCGAAGAAAAGCAGTTCGAGGAAGAACTGAAAAAGAACCAGGAACGGTTGCAGGCGCTGATGGATGCCTCACCTGTTGCTATCTCGTGGGCGACCTTAGAAGACGGTAAGATCGAGTATAATAACCGCGCGCACCGAGCCCTGTTCGGCTATGAGCTCGCAGAGATCCCCACCATCGA
>MGQT01000047.1:241-5400 GCA_001797935.1 Deltaproteobacteria bacterium RBG_16_54_18
CCATCGACGAGTGGCGCCGCAAGGCCTATCCTGATGAGGCGTACCGCGCCACCGTCCCTTCCTTGATCTCGGCCATGAGGGAGGCGCAACAGAAGGGAGAGGAGCTGCACCCCATTGAAGTCGCCGTCACCTGTAAAAACGGCTCTATCCGCTTCGTGATGATGACGGGTGCCATCGTATCCAATCGCGTCGTTGCCATATTCAGCGATATTACCAAACGCAGGCAGGTAGAACAGGACCTCAAATGCAGTTACCGCCAATTACAAGAGACTTTCATCTCGACGGTCAATGCCCTGGCTTCGACCGTCGAGATGAAAGACCCCTACACCGCCGGCCATCAACGCTGGACAACCCAGCTTGCCTGCGCCATCGCCCGGGAAATGGGGCTCTCCTCCCAGCAAATCGAGGGCATCCGCATGGCCGGGCTCATCCACGATATCGGCAAGATCAATATCCCCGCGGAGATCCTGAGCAAACCCGGCCGCTTATCCGATGTCCAATATCAAATGGTCAAGGTCCACCCGCAAGTCGGCTGTGATATATTGCGGGAAATAAAATTTCCGTGGCCCGTTGCCGAGATCGTGCTCCAGCATCATGAGCGGTTTGACGGCTCAGGATACCCCGAAGGGTTGTCGGGGAACGCAATCATCCGGGAGGCAAGGATCCTTGCGGTCGCCGACGTCGTTGAGGCCATGGCCTCCCACCGTCCCTACCGGGTGGCCCACGGCATAGAACAGGCTATCGAGGAAATCTCGGAGAACAGGGGTACCCTGTTTGATCCCGACGTGGTCGATGCCTGTCTCACGGTCTTTGACAAAGGATTCCAGTTTGACTAGTCCCGCCTAGGCGTGGGCAATCCACCCCAATCCCCTGGCCAAGGGGTCACCTTCGGCTTTTCTCAAGAAGAAAAGTAAACTATATTATATCGTTAGTTATTCCATGAAATTTTTCGTAAGGTAATGGGCACAATTTTCTCATGGAGGAGATGGCCATGACCAACTATCACATCGATTGGCAAGGCGTACGGGATGAAGCAACGGCAATCCTGCAAAACTATATCCGCATCAACACGACCAATCCGCCCGGCAATGAGATGGAGGCAGCCCGATATCTGCAGGGTATTTTACACAAAGAAGATATTGAGACCGTCCTGTATGAGCCGGCATCAAACCGTGCCAACCTCATGGCCGTCATCGCCGGCCAAACACGGGAAAAGCCCTTTATCCTCCTCAATCACATGGACGTCGTTCCCGTCGAGCAGGACAAGTGGGACCTCGACCCTTTTGGCGGGATCATCAAAGACGGCTATCTCTATGGCCGCGGCGCCATCGACATGAAGGCAAAGGGCGTCGCGGAGCTGATGGCAATGCTCCTCGTCAAACGCTATAAGCTCCCCCTGAAGCGGGATGTGATTTTTCTGGCCACCGCGGACGAAGAGGTAGGAGGAAAGCTGGGGGTAAAGTGGATGTTGGGCAAAAAACCGCACCTCAGGGAGGCTGGTTGTGTCCTCAATGAGGGGGGGTGTATCCTCGTGAAGGCGAACGGCGATCTGGATCACTACGAGGTGGCAACGGCCCAGAAGGTGGTCGCTCAGTTCACCCTCACGGCCCGCGGCAGGAGCGGCCATGGCTCCATGCCGCACCCGGACAGCGCCACCGTAAAACTCATCAGGGCCCTCAACCGGCTCGTGGCGTGGGAGCCTCCGATCACCATCATCCCCCTGGTCAAGGAATACTTTGCCCGCCTCGCTCAGGTGAGGCCCGCGCAAGAAACTCAGGGCTATGAGGATATAGAAGCGGCCTTGCACGACCCCTCCGTTGCCCGGGAACTGACGGCAAACGCGCAATACAACGCCATGATCAGGAACACGGTGACACCCACTATGCTCAAGGCAGGGCAAAAGATAAACGTCATCCCCTCTGCGGCGCAGGCGGCCTTTGATTGCCGCCTCCTCCCCGGGACATCCGGTGATGCATTTTTCACTCATCTCAAAGACGTGATCGGTGATCCGGAGATCGAGCTTACCCCCCTGCCGGAGTTCGAGAGTACCCCCATACCCCCTTCACCTGTTGATAACGAGCTCTACACGGCCATTGCACGGGTAGCCGAGCGCAAAGACCCCGGAAGCGTGGTCACCCCCTTTCTCATTACCGGCGCAACCGACAGCCGCTTTTTCCGAGAAATCGGCGTGCCCTGCTATGACTTTTCACCGTTCCGTTTGCATCAGGAAGACCACCAGCTCGTGCACGGTCACAATGAGCGGATATCGCTGGAAAACCTCGGTTTTGCCAGCGAGTTTATCTTTGACCTGGTGCGCGAGGTGGCTGCTGGATGAGGAAGATCATGTCTCTGACCGCCTGTACCATCCCCACCAAGACTGCCCTGGCCACGATGCTGTGGCCGATGCTCAATTCCTTTATCTGCGGGATGGCGGCAATCGGCAACACATTACCGTAGTGCAGGCCGTGACCGGCCTTCACCTCCAGGCCCAGGGTATGCGCCTCTTTGGCCGCCGCTTGTACCTTCGCCAACTCTGCCTCCTGCGCTTCGGCGCTGCGCGCATCGCAGTAGAGACCGGTGTGGATCTCGACGGCATCCCCCCCTACGTCGCGGCTGGCCTGGATTTGTTCTCGGTCCGGGTCGATAAAGAGGCTCACCTTGATTCCCGCCCCTATAAGCGCCTTCACCGCCGCCTCTACCCGCGCGCAATTGCCCCGGACGTCGAGCCCCCCTTCGGTGGTCAGCTCCTCGCGCTTTTCGGGGACAAGGGTCGCGCAATCGGGCTTGATCCGGCAGGCAATCGCGACCATCTCTTCCGTTGCCGCCATTTCCATGTTCAAAGCCGTCTGCACGGTCTCGCGCAGGATCGCGAGGTCCCTGTCTTTGATATGTCTGCGGTCCTCGCGCAGGTGGACCACGATGCACGCCGCGCCTGCCAGCTCTGCCAGGGCGGCGGCGGTCACGGGATCGGGATAGGTAACGAGCCTCGCCTCCCGCAAGGTCGCAACGTGATCGATGTTTACCCCTAACGTGGGCATTGCTTTTCTCCCCTGTGCCTTCTTACCCTAAGGTACTCTCTACCGCCTCGACCATGGCGTCGGCCATAGCAATTATTCGTTGCCCATCCTCCCCTTCGACCATAATCCGCAGCACCGGCTCGGTTCCCGAATAGCGCACGAGGACCCGGCCGTGTTCTCCCAACTCCGTCTGAAACGCATCGATCAGGTGCTGAATCGAGCCGATGCGCGAGAAATCTTTTTTTGCCTTGACCTTGACCGAGCGTAGCGTCTGGGGAAACGTACGCATTATTGCGGCCAGTTCGGCGAGCGGTTTCGACCGTTTCTGCATAATGGCCACTATCTGCAAGGCCGTAATCATCCCATCCCCCGTCGTATTATGATCTAAAAAGACGAGGTGTCCTGATTGCTCTCCACCCAGATTATATCCCCCCTTGAGCATTTCTTCGACCACATACCGGTCGCCGACCGCCGCCCTCATCAGGGCGATCCCGGCCTCCTTGAGCACTAGCTCCAATCCCATATTGCTCATCACCGTCGCGACGAGCGTATTCTTTTTGAGTCTTCCTCCCGCCATCATATCCAGGGCACAGATAGCCATGAGGCGATCGCCGTCGATCACGCTGCCGGTGTGGTCCACGAAGAGCACCCGATCGGCGTCGCCGTCCAAGGTCATCCCCACATCGGCGCCCTGCTCCACCGTGTAACGGCTGATCACCTCCGGGTGTATAGAACCGCAGTCGCGGTTGATGTTCTCGCCGTCGGGTTGAACTCCGATGCACGTTACCTCCGCCCCCAGCTCCGCCAAGACATGCGGTGCCACCCGGTAGGCCGCCCCGTGGGCGCAGTCCACGGCGATCTTTAAGCCCTTGAGGGTCAAGTGTTCGGGAAAGGTTTTCTTTAAAAAAGCACCGTATCTGTCGGCGGCGTCATCGATCCGGAATGCCCGCCCCACCTCCGCAGCCGTCGGGCGCACCTCCGTGAGTTCCCCCGAAAAGATAAGGCCCTCGATGCGGTGCTCGATCTCGTCCGGAAGCTTGAACCCCGTGCCGGAAAAGATCTTGATCCCGTTGTCGAAAAAGGGGTTATGGGAGGCGGAGATGACGACGCCCGCATCTGCCCCCATGACCCTGGTAATAAATGCGATCCCCGGCGTCGGCAGGGGACCCACGAGGAGGACATCCCCCCCCATCGAGCAGATCCCCGAGGCCAGGGCGGTCTCCAGCATATAGCCGGACAGACGGGTATCTTTCCCGACGACGATCCGATGTCTCCCCCCCTTGTTCCGAAAGACATAGGCCGTGGCCCTGCCGATCTGCATCGCCATCTCGCCGGTCATCGGCTCGGCATTGGCCAGGCCGCGCACGCCGTCTGTACCAAACAGCCTTTTCTTCATCGGCCTCCGGACTCCTTCCGAACCGTCACGGTGACCTTGACCATACCGCGCACCCCTTCCTGCAAGCGCAGATCGGCGAGCCGGAGGGGAACCTCAAACATCACGGTCTCTCGTACGCCGGAGATGTCGATCTCTTCCGTCAACACCTCCTTGATGCCCCCCAACTGGCTGCTCTGCCCCCGCAGCATAATGGAGGCAGGATCAACGGTGACGGCGGCAAGACGGCAGCCGGGCGCCGGACGCCCCCGTACCATCGCCCTCACGCGAACTACCTTATCCATGATGCGGTCAAGCTCAACCTTAACCGAGGAGGGACTGATCTGCGTGATCTTCAACCCCGGAGGAAACGTGAAATTATCCGCGAGGACATCGAAGGTGTTCACGCCGGAGCGGGCGCGGGCAAGATCGATCCGTACCCTGGCCTTGGTGAGGAGGGAGGGCTCCAGTTGCGCCAAGGGGCCGCTGATGCGCACGGTAATGGCATCCGCATTCACCTGCGTAACCATGAGGCCCTCCGGGGTGTGAAAAAATTCCAGGGGCACGACCAGCGCCATCTCCCCTCCGCTCTTGCTCTTGACGAAGAACCAGAGGGTGATGGCAAGAATCAGGGAGATGATCTTCACGGTCGGATTTTTCGTTATAAAGTTCATCACATCATGCGATCTTAAAATTAAGGTTCTTCGCGTAATCTCCCCTACCATTCAGATTGAGAAAGTGGGGATGCCGCAAGCGGCAGACAGCCCATT
>MGQT01000048.1:0-1212 GCA_001797935.1 Deltaproteobacteria bacterium RBG_16_54_18
CTATCGCCGGATACATTGATTCTCTGCACCAAAAAAAGCACGAGGAAAAAAAGATTATAAAACTCGAAGGCATATTGAAGGGGTATCATATCGATCTTGCCGATCTGAAAAAACTCAAAAAAGAGACCTGGGAGCACGTGGACAAGGAATCCGCCGGTGGATAGGTATGTTACCGATACCCAAGCCCTTATCAAATTTTAGATGGGGCAAAAGGTCTTTAACGAACAATGTCACCAAGCCTTTTTATCTGCGGATCAGGGCGACAACATCATTATCATCCCGGCAATAGTCTTGATGGAGATTCTGTATCTCTTTGAAAAAAGCAGGATCAAAATAGATCTCATACAAACGGAAGTGCTCTTGAAGAGCAAAAACTACCAATATGAACCCCTGAGCCTGGAGATCCTGAAAACGGCTGCTGATATAGATGATATCCCCGAACTGCACGATCGCATGATTGCAGCGACAGCTCGACACCTCGATATCCCGCTCATAACTAATGATCCCGTGATCCGCAAATCCAGATTTATCAAAATCCTGGAATAATACTTTGAAATCTGTCCCTGACATAACGACATAGTAAGAGGGGGACCTATTAATAAAGTACACGGTAATACCAACGGGCTACGGGCAAGCCAGATCAAGGCCCTGGAGCGTGTCTACCGGAGAAGGGTCCCGGCGCAGGAAGTCATCACGCAAGAGCTGGCCCGGTATCTCACCGAACTCTCTCTTGAAATCAGGCGTCAAATAGGGATCATCTGCAGCCGCCAGGGTGAGATTCTCTTCACCATCATCGGCGACGACAAGGAAATCCAGATCCCCGATCTGAGCCGCTATCGCGTTGCAGCAGGCAGGCTCAAGGGCCTGCGCTGCATCCACACGCACTTAAAAGGCGAACCGCTGTCGCAGGACGACTTGACCGATTTGGCCCTCTTACGATTGGACATGATGGTTGCCCTGGAAGTGACCCCCCAGGGCTTGCCGGGAAAAGTCTTTCTTAGCTACCTCCTCCCGTCAAACAACCAGAAAGAAGTCTGGCAGCTTGAGACCTACCGCAGCCCTGCTGATCTCACCATCCAATTCCTCGATTTTATCCAGGCCCTGGAAGCGGAGCTCCATAAAGGCGTGGGCGTCCCGGCGCAAGCCGGCCAGGAGCTGGCCATCCTGGTCAGCGTGGTGCCGTATGGCAAGACCTTCCCCATCGAGGACTCC
>MGQT01000048.1:1313-8559 GCA_001797935.1 Deltaproteobacteria bacterium RBG_16_54_18
GGGAGAAGGCAGGCTCAAGGATTTGGTCATCAAGGGGCTGCAATCAGGCGCCACCGTCATCTGCTTTGACCAGGAACTCACGGCTGCCCAGGCCAACGCCATCGCGGAGCAGACAGATTTAAAGGTCATCGACCGTACCCAGTTGATCCTCGACATCTTTGCCAAACGGGCGCACAGCCGCGACGGCAAGGTCAGGGTGGAGCTGGCCCAATTGCAATACCTCCTCCCCCGGTTAACCGGAAAAGGGATCTTTATGTCCCGCCTGATGGGCGGCATCGGCGGCAGGGGCCCGGGCGAGACCAAGCTGGAGATCGACCGCCGGAGGATCAAGGACCGAATTCATCGCCTGGAAAAGGAACTGGACCACCTGGGAAAAGGCGGCTGGCAGCGGCGCGCGAAAAGGCGCAAACAGGGCCTCCCTATCTGCTCCATCGTCGGCTATACCAATGCCGGCAAATCCACCCTGCTCAATGCCCTGACCGCAAGCTGCGTCCCTGTCGAAAATAAACTCTTTGCCACCCTCGATACGGCGAGCCGGCGCCTCCGGTTTCCGCGCGAGCGGGAGGTGATCATCACCGACACCGTGGGTTTTATCCGCGACCTCCCCCCTCCCCTGCTCGGCGCCTTCCGCTCCACGCTGGCAGAGCTAGAGGACGCGGACTTGTTGCTCCACGTCATCGATGTGAGCAACCCCCGGTTCGAGGAACAGATGGCCGCGGTGGAGGCGCTGCTTCAGGAGCTGGAACTCGCGCAGCTTCCCCTGCTACGGGTCTTCAACAAAAAGGACCGGCTGGATGCCGCTGTGGTCGAACGCATCTGCCAGCGCCTGGGAGGGGTGGCGATCTCGGCCCTGGATACCGTGACCTTCGCACCGCTGCTTGCGGAGATCGAGGGGTTGATCTGGGGCAGGAAAAGGGAAGCTGAAGCACCTCCCCTCTTCATCGAGCATGAAACGGGCTGATCCCTGCTGACAAAGGGGCCTTGACTTTAACGCGAATTCATTGTTTCATACAAAACCTGAACCTCCTATAAAATAAATACGCAAAAAATCATGAGGAGAAAAATATGGTAACCGTCTATAAGAAGATTCGAATGAAAACCCTGCTGGTTTTTTTTGTGGCGCTGGTATCGTTGTTGTGGGCTGCCAACAGCCTCGCAGGGGATGATCCTCAAGAGCGGGCCTCGCGGGAGGTCATCGCACGCCTTGCGATGAGCGCCGAGGCCAAGGCAAAGGTGGATGCCGTCTTTACCCAGTATCAAGGCACGATAGAGGCGCGTAAAAAAGCCATGGATGAGGCATACAGCAAGGCCTTGGACGCACAGTTTGACAGAATAAAAAATAAGACTTCGGGAGATGACGTGAAGGCGGCAAAGGCAACATGGGACAGGGAAACCAAGCTCTATGAAACGACCATCCACGAACGTGACGGAAAGGTAAAGCAATCATTGCCTCCTGCGTTGGCCCCTAAGTTCGAACGAGGCATGAAACTCGTCACCGAACGGGAGGGCAAATGTGAGACCGTTTTAAAGGAAAGCTTCGATAAGATGATGAAAGGCGCTACTCAGGCAGAGCGGGATAAGATACAAGCGGACGCTAACAAGAAATTCGACGCAATTTACGATGAATACGACAAAAAGCTGGACGCGGAGGTGGGCAAGGTGATTGAAAAGAAGTAGTCCGCCCCGGCCCGGTTCAAGGAAAAATAGACTGAGGAGGTAACAAATGGCAAAGATCGAGCGTGCAGTAGTGAGCGTCTCGGACAAGCAGGGATTGGGAGAATTCGTCAAGGTCCTGGCCGATCTCAAGGTCGAGATCCTCTCCACCGGCGGCACCGCGAAGAGTCTGAGAGAGCAGGGCATTAAGGTCATCGACGTCTCCGAGTACACGGGCTTTCCGGAGATGATGGAAGGCAGGGTCAAGACCCTCCACCCCAAGGTCCACGGCGGGATCCTGGCGGACCGGGACAAACCGGACCACATGGCGCAGATGCAAGCCCAGGGGATCAAGCGCATCGACATGGTCGTGGTAAACCTCTACCCGTTCGAGGCCACGGTGGCCAAACCCGGGTGCACGTTTGCCGAGGCCATCGAGAACATCGACATCGGCGGCCCCTCCCTGATCCGGGCATCGGCTAAGAACCACAAGCACGTCACCGTGGTGGTCGATCCGGCGGACTACGCGCCCCTGGCCAAAGAGTTAAAAGAAAACAACGGCGTTATCTCCGCTGAGACCAACTTCAGGCTGGCGAGGAAGGCCTTCGAACACACCCACCACTACGACGGCGCCATTGCCCGGTATCTTGCGGGAGTCAAGAGATAGGCCAAGTATGAAAGTGCTCGTCATCGGCAGCGGCGGCAGGGAACACGCCCTGGTCTGGAAGATCTCCCAGAGCCCCCGGGTGAAGGAAGTCTATTGCGCACCCGGCAACGGCGGCATCTCCCGTCTTGCCCGCTGCGTAGCAATCGCCGCGACTGATCTCGCGGCCCTGGCCCGCTTTGCGAAAGATACTAAGATCGATCTGACCGTGGTGGGGCCGGAAATGCCCCTCACCATGGGGATCGTGGACCTCTTTCAAAAAGAAGGTCTTAGGATCTTCGGCTCGAGCAGGGGAGCTGCTCAAATCGAGGGGAGCAAGGCCTTTGCCAAGGACCTGATGAAAAAATACAACATCCCCTCGGCCAGGTATCGGGTCTTCGCTAACCGCGACGAGGCAGTTGCCTACGTCAAACAACAAGGCGCGCCGATCGTGGTCAAGGCCGACGGCCTGGCAGCCGGCAAGGGGGTGATCCTGTGCGAGACCGTTGCCGAGGCCCTGGCAGCCCTGGACCTCATCATGGTGAAACGGGAATTCGGTGAGGCCGGTGATCAAGTGATCATCGAAGAGCGCCTTGAAGGCGAGGAGGCCTCCTTTATCGCCTTCAGCGACGGCACCCGCGTACTCCCCCTGGCCTCTACCCAGGACCACAAGGCCATTTATGATAATGACCAGGGACCCAATACCGGCGGCATGGGGGCCTATTCACCTGCGCCCGTCGTCACCCCCGCGGTCCATGAGCGGATCATGCAGGAGATTATGACCCCAACAATTAAAGCCATGGCAGCCGAGGGATACCCGTATCGCGGCGTCCTCTACGCCGGCGTCATGATCGCTAAGGGCGTCCCCACGGTCCTGGAATTCAACTGCCGCCTCGGCGACCCGGAGACGCAGCCCCTGTTCATGCGGATGCAGGGGGATCTGATCCCCGTAATCGAGGCCTGCATTGCCGGGGACCTCTCCCAGGCAGAGATCAACTGGGACCCCAGGCCTGCGGTCTGCGTGGTCATGGCCTCCCAAGGCTACCCCGGGGCCTATGAAAAGGGGAAGGCTATCCATGGTCTGGAAAAGGTGGCGCAGATGCCCGGGGTCTATTGCTTTCACGCCGGAACAACGGTAAAAGAGGGGAAGTACCTGACTGCCGGCGGCAGGGTGCTCGGGGTGACCGGCCTCGGTCAAGGGATCATAGAGGCAATAGAGACCACCTACCAGGCAGTTGCGGAGATAACCTGGGAGGGGGCCCACTATCGCCGGGACATCGGCAAAAAGGCCCTTGCCTGGGTAAAGGAGTAGACGCATCGACAGAAAATAAAAATTTTATTGCCCCTTCTCCCCTCTAAGACTGTGACGCAATTGAAATAATTTCCCTCGCCCACGTTAGTGGGGAGAGGTGGGTGAGGAGCTCAATTAAAGGGCATTTAACATATTATTTTTTTTGTAACCCCTCATCTGCCGCTTTAGGGCATCCCGTAGTCCGCGATTTATGCAAAGCGGTGCGGGACTCCACCTTCTCCCCTTACAAACAAAGGGGAGAAGGGATATAGGATGCTAAAATGTACTTGCGACATAGTCTCTAGGGTGAAGATAAAGGGAGACTCATCACATTTCACGGGTGATGAGATACCTGAGGTAGGGTATAGTATATAACGTAGAAGGGGCTGGTTCTCTCAAGCTAAGGAGAAAAATGGAAAAACCGTTAGTCGGCATCGTCATGGGGAGCGCATCCGATCGCGCCATAATGGAAGAGGCCGCAGGCATCCTGGAGCAATTCGGAATCCCGTATGAGATCACCGTCGCCTCGGCGCACCGCTCGCCCGAGCGCACGCGGGAATACGCCCGCACCGCCCATGACCGGGGGTTCAAGGTGATCATCGCCGGCGCCGGCGGCGCGGCGCACCTGGCCGGTTCGATTGCCGCAGAGACGGCCTTGCCCGTCATCGGCGTCCCGATCGAGAACTCGCCGCTCCAGGGGATGGATGCCCTCCTGGCCACTGTCCAGATGCCGGCCGGTGTTCCCGTTGCGACCATGGCCGTGGGCAAGGCAGGGGCAAAAAACGCCGGGGTCTTAGCCGCGCAGATCCTCTCCGTCAGCGATCCAGAGCTGCACAAGAAACTCTGGGAGTATAAAAAAGGATTGGCCCTCCAGGTAGAAGAGGCGGCGAAGAAGATCAAGAAAAAATAAGGGCATGGCCGAGATCCTGCGGATAGATCCGCTTCACCCGCCGGCACGCGTGATTGCCGAGGCAAAGCGGGTCATACAGGCAGGCGGGGTGATCATCTACCCCACCGAGACCCTGTACGGCCTGGGTGCAAACCCCTTTGACCCGGCGGTAATGGAGAGATTATACGCGATCAAGGGGCGGGGAGCAGCAAAACCCATCCCTTTTCTCATCAAGGACTATGAGATGCTGGAATCTCTGGTTGCAGAGGTTCCCCCCGTTGCCGGGGAATTGATGGAGCAGTATTGGCCCGGCCCGCTCACGCTGATCTTTAAGGCCAAGGAGGGGCTCCCTCCCGCGTTGCGGGGTAAGGATGGCACCATCGGCTTGAGGATCTCCTCTCACCCCATCGCCCAGGGGATCTGCGCGCAGCTCAGCGCTGCGCTCACGGCAACGAGCGCCAACCGATCAGGGGAAGAGGACCTCGTCGATGTTAAGCATATTGCTGCTATTTTGGGAGACCGGGTAGACCTTATCATCGACGGGGGCACCGTGTCAGGCATCGGGTCAACAGTAATCGATCTGACCGTTGCGCCCCCCAGGATTGTCAGGCAGGGGGTGATCACAATATCTATTTAAGCAAACA
The DNA here is from genome assembly GCA_001797935.1 of Deltaproteobacteria bacterium RBG_16_54_18. Taxonomy (GTDB): domain Bacteria; phylum Desulfobacterota; class B13-G15; order B13-G15; family RBG-16-54-18; genus RBG-16-54-18. The sequence goes on from MGQT01000048.1 coordinate 6,434, forward strand.
AGGTTTGTCAGTGACGAAGAAGTCATGATACATTCATTAAAGAAAAAAGGGAAAGCGATCCCCTACTCCTGCTCCTTAATTTTATATCTAAGGAAAGCAGCCGGAGCCGAAGGTGGCCCCTTGGCCAGATGTCACAGAGTGACACATTCCGATATTATGTATAGAGGGGATGTCGTTTTTATACATCAGTACATCAGAAGGAGCGACACATGAAGAAGGGTATAAAATAGCGGTGCTTCCTGGCGACGGCACCGGGCCGGAGGTTGTGCAAGAGGGGGTAAAGGTCCTCCAGGCCGTTTCCTCGGTCGAGGGATTTAAGACCGAGCTCGTGGAGTATGACCTGGGGGGTGAGCGCTACTTGAAGACCGGCGAGACGCTGCCGGATACGGTCCTCGCCGAACTGCGAACCATGGACGCCATCTACCTCGGCGCCATCGGCCACCCCGACGTCAAGCCGGGGATCCTGGAAAAGGGGATCCTCCTGCGGATCAGATTCGAGCTCGATCTCTACATTAATCTCAGGCCGGTCAAGCTCTACCCCGGCGTCGATACCCCCCTTAAAAATAAAGGACCGGCGGAGATCGATTTCGTGATCGTAAGGGAGAACACCGAGGGGCTGTATGCCGGCGCCGGCGGCGTCTTGAAGCGCGGGACCGTCGATGAAGTAGCCACCCAGGAATCCATCAACACGTACAAGGGGGTGGAACGCTGTCTTCGCTATGCCTTTGAATTTTGTCGCCAGCGCGCCCGGGCGCGTAAACTCACTCTCTGCGGCAAGACAAACGTCCTCACCTATGCCTTCGATCTGTGGGAGCGGGTATTTCGCCAGATGGCGACAGAATATCCCGATATCGCAATTGACTACGCCCACGTGGACGCCACCTGCATGTGGATGGTGAAAAACCCCGAGTGGTTCGACTGCATCGTCACCGATAATATGTTCGGAGACATCATCACCGATCTCGGGGCCATGATCCAGGGGGGCATGGGGATCGCGGCAGGGGGGAATATCAATCCGCAGGGGACCTCTATGTTCGAACCCATCGGCGGCTCGGCGCCCAAGTACACGGGAAAAAATATCATCAACCCCCTGGCCGCCATCTGCGCCTGCCAGATGATGCTCTCGCACCTCGGAGAAAAAAAGGCCGCCCAGCGGGTGGAGCGCGGCGTCATGCAGGTATTGCAAGACCGCCTCAAGAGCCTCTCCGCGGGAGAGATGGGGTACTCGACTGCCGAAGTCGGGGATATGGTAGCCGAATATTCCGTAAAGGGCTAAGGCATAGAATAAGAAAGGCAGGACCGGGGAAGGAAATTAGGGCAGGGAGATCCCCAATTCCTTGATCTTCTTGCGCAGGGTATTTCTATTGATCCCCAAAAAACGGGCGGTGGTCAGCTGGACATAGTTCGCCTTTTTCAGGGCGACACGGATGAGCGTTTTCTCAACGAGGGAGATGACCTCGGTCATCAGGTCCCCGTGGCTCTCGGTGTGCAGGTCCATCCGCTCGATGGCCCCTTCCAATTTTCTTTTTAAAATCTCGTTCAACGATGTCTCCTCACCCGACCGTATCACCGCAACGGCAGGAGAGATAAAGGTGGCAACGGCCTGGACGTGGGTGAGCCTTTCTTCCGAAAGGGGAAGAGGATTATCAATCAACAAAATCCCGAGCGGCATATCCCCCCAGCGCAGGGGGGCGCAAATACAGGAGAGTTTCGGGTGAGGACCTGCCGCCTCCTTCCCGCGCACCAGGGCCTCCGCAACGACATCCGCGATCACCTGAGGTGAACCGTTGCGGATGACATCGCCCCACGTGCCGTCTTCGGCATCGCAGCTGTTCCCCCTCGTCCGCTCCAAGACCGGCCCTGCGGCCTCTTCGATGGTGAGCTTCCCTCGTTTTCCATCCAAGAGACCCAAGAACCCGTTTTTCGCGTCGAAGGTGTTTGACAAAAAGACCATGGTGTGGGAAAAAATGGAACTTACGTCCTTGGATGAAGACAGAGCTTGATTAAACGTGTACCATGGAGAGAGTTGGGGCACAAGGGGATGACGACCTTTTTGTGGCGGCATGCTCACCGTCCTTTTTTATGAGGAAATGAAAAGAGGACTTTTTTATACCCCCCTTTTTTGT
>MGQT01000049.1:0-259 GCA_001797935.1 Deltaproteobacteria bacterium RBG_16_54_18
CCGAGGCCCTCACCATCGTGGCCGTCGGCAGGATTGAGGAATTCCTTGAGAGCCTCCGCGCTATGGGTGACGTGGAGGTTGTTGAGTACTCGGAGATCACAAAGGGTTGCTTGCCTCCCCCTGCTAATACCGCCGCGCACGCATCCACCACTTGAGGATCATAGTATTTGCCCCGCCCCTGTATGATTTCATCAAGGGCTACCTGCACGCCGAAGGCAGGACGGTAAGGGCGATGATGCGTCATGGCATCCACCACATC
>MGQT01000049.1:374-614 GCA_001797935.1 Deltaproteobacteria bacterium RBG_16_54_18
GGGAAATCAATCCCCCGGAGGACATCATACCCGGCCTGGGGATGGAGGCGGATCAGCGCCCGTTCCATCTCGTTGAGCCTGCCGGGATTAACCAGTATCTCCACCGGCACGATCATCTTGCCGATATCGTGGAGCAGGCCGGCAATACGGAGACCGACGATCTGATCTTCGGATAACCCGATGATCTGGGCAATGGCCTCGGCAAGGTTGGCCACGCCGAGCGAATGCCCGCTGGTATAG
>MGQT01000049.1:631-1593 GCA_001797935.1 Deltaproteobacteria bacterium RBG_16_54_18
CACCTTGGAAAGGGCCTCGGCAATCCCGAAAAAGCTGTCTTTCAAGGCCTCTTTGTGCGCCGACAGGACCTCCTGCAGTTCACGCTCCTGGGTAACATCATGGTAGACGCCGAAGGACCCCTGGATAACCCCTTGTTTGTCCCGGTACGGGGTACCGCTTACCACCAGGGCGTGCTTGTGCCCCGTGGCGTCCGTCAGCACGCGTTCATAGATAGTTCCCCTTCCCTCCCATCTCTCGGCGAGGTTGCGTTCCAGGATCGCCTGATTTTCCTCGTCATGGAACGCGCTCAGGAGTTTCCCTTCGGGATGAGGATCGGCGAGGATCTCCTTCATCCGCGAGTTGGTGAAGAGAATGTACCCCCCCCGATCCACATAGGCAAAGCCGTCGCTCGCCCCCTCTAAGATGCTGCTCAGCTGCGCTTCCGTCCTCTGGAGGGTCTCCCGTATCCGTTTGCGCTCGGTGATGTCCTCGACAACTTCTATGAAAGAGGTCACCGTGCCGTCTGGCGCGAACACGGGAAAGGTTTGCAGCCTCACCTGAAAATGGCTCCCGTCATTCCGTACCCCCTCGGTCTCAACCTCTCCCGGTTGGCCGGTGGCTATCGACGTGGCACCGGGACAATGCGGGCACACGGCATCACGCTTTTCGAACTCCCGAAAACATTTTTTCCCTATCGTCTCACTGGCTGGTTTATTAAAGTACTCGATTTGCGCGGCATTCACCATGAGTATAGTGTAGTCGGTATCGATCAGATTGATTCCCAGGCGGATATTGTCCATCAAGGTACGGTAGCGCTCTTCACTTTTCCGCAACGCCTCCTCTGCCCTTTCCCGATCGGTGATATCATCATAGACAAGATATTGTTTCCCATATTGTAAATCTACCGTCCTGAAATCAATGATCTTGTCCTGGCCGTTTTTACAGCGTATGGTGAAGATCCGGGGATTTTCCCGCCCAATCT
>MGQT01000049.1:1680-1939 GCA_001797935.1 Deltaproteobacteria bacterium RBG_16_54_18
ACGTCTTCCGCGGTGTAGCCAAAGATCTCCGTAAACCTTGGGTTGAAATACTCAAACCGCCTATCCGGCGTCATGACGGAGATGCCAAATGGTGCATTGTCGGCCAACAGCCTGAATTGTTCCTCGCTCTCCCGCAGCGCCTGTTCCGCCTGTTCTTTCTCTTCAACGGCGCGACGCTGCTGCAGCACCTTTTCGATAACAGAAGGGAGCAGATTGAGATACCCTCCCCCCACGTCCTTAACAATATAGTCGCTCGTCC
>MGQT01000049.1:2040-10169 GCA_001797935.1 Deltaproteobacteria bacterium RBG_16_54_18
AGACCGTCATAACCGGGCAGCGACTGATCGACGAACAGGATGTCGTAGGAACCGCCACGATACTTGGCAATCCCCTCCTCACCATCGGAGGCAATATCAACCGTATACCCCTTCCGTGCAAGCCGCTTCTGCAACAGCCGTGCGAGGCCCGAATCGTCTTCGATATAAAGGATACGAATTGAAGGGGCGTGGTTCACGGCGCATCACCCTCCATTGGGGATCATGACCACCATGAGGAAGAGCCCGATCTTATGGATGGCCTCGGCGAACTGCTCGTAGTCCATTGGCTTGGTGATGTAGACGTTGCAGCCGAGTTCATAGCAGCGGATCACCTCGCGGGGATCATCAGTGGTGGTGAGGATGATCACCGGGATGCGTTTGGTGCGCTTGTCGGACTTCAAACGTTGCAAGACCTGATAGCCGTCGAGCACCGGCAGGTTAAGGTCAAGCAGCACCAGGAGGTGTCCCGCGTGTTCCTTGCCTTCATGTGCCCCTTCGCCGAACAAATAGTCGAGGGCCTCCTGCCCGTTCGGGGCAAAGACGATCTCGTTTTTGATATTGGCGCGGCGCAGGTTCTTCTCGACCAGCCGGGCATGACCGGGATCGTCTTCCACCAAGAGGATGGCTATCTCTCGTATATCATGCATGGTTCGCCCTTTGGCCCGGTGTATTGTGTTGTTTTTTATCCTCGTACATTCTTTTGTCCGCTTCGTTGAGGATCTCGTCTACCGACCGTTTTACCCGCGGATCCCAGGAGGCGTTGCCCATGGAAAGGGTAACCGGAAATGCCAGCTTCCCATTGTGCTCGGTGATGTTGCTTACTTTCTGTGTAATGCGTGCCATGATACTATCCATATCGCCCATCGTCTCCGGGAACACGATTAAAAACTCGTCCCCGCCGTAACGAACGACGATATCGCTCTCCCGTACGGCCTCACGCAGGAGTGCTGCCACCGCCCTGAGGAGTTCATCCCCCATTTGGTGACCGTAATGATCGTTGATCTCCTTGAACCGATTGACGTCGATCATCATAAAGGTCATGCCGTGGTGGTACCGTTTTGAACGCTTGACCTCTTGTTCGAGGATCTTGCTCAGATAATAGCGGTTGTAAAGCCCCGTGAGCGGATCATGGATGGCCTGCTCTTTGAGCTCCGCCTGGAGGCGGACGCGCTTGATCGCCGCCGCGGTATGGCCGAACAACAACTCGAGGAACCGCGTATCGTCCCGGGAAAAGGCATCGGGCTCGACAGAGGCCGCCTGGAAGATGCCGAGGTCTCCGATCGGCACACTGATCAGAGAGAGGTGGCGTGCCTGAGGCGACCGAGTAGGTACCTCTTTCTCAATTTCCCCGAGGCCTGGCGCCTGCGCGTTAACCGGGTCCTGCAGTGCTTGGCCGTGAGCCGTCGGTCCACCGGCGGGTTCATGAGAGGCCGGGGTCGGATACGCGACTTTCGTGACCATCTCCTTCCCTTCCGTCATCCCCAGGCTGCAAAAAGAAAAGGTAACGATTCTTTTCGCTGCCTCGACGGCTACCCGGTATGCCTCTTGCTCGCTGGTGCAGAGTGCCAGGCGGCGCGCTACGTCATGGAGCTTCTCCAATTTATCACCCGATTCCCGCAGTGTCTTTTCCGCCTGCACGTGGTCGGTGATATCCTCATAGGTGATGAACTGGTCGCCATTCCCCATCGCGATAGGACGAAACAAGATCATCTTCTGTGAGCCGTCCTTGCACGTCACCGTAAACATGCGTGCGAGCAATTGCCCGCGCTTCAGTTTTTTTTGGTCCTTGACCCACGTGGCAATGACCTCTTCCCGATATTGCTCATCCGGGTATGCTGCGGCAAACCACGCGCGCTTCGTGGGGATATCGGCGAGCGTATAGCCGAAGAGCTCACTGAACATCGGATTGATGTAGAGCAGACGCCCGTCTTGGGCCACTATGGATATGCCGAGTGGAGATTGTTCGACCAGTGTCTGAAACTTTTCTTGTTCGCTCTTGAGCGCCTGTTCCGCTTCTTCTCTCTCTTCGACGGCACGTCGCTGCTGCAGCACCTTCTCTATAACCGATGGAAGCAGACTGAGATACCCCCCCTCCACGTCCTTGACGATATAATCAACGGCCCCGAGCTTCATCGCCTCCACCGCCACCCGCTCATCACCCGTCCCCGTGATCATGACGACCGGCGGCAGCGGGCCCTGGGCAGCTAGGGTGCGGATGACCTGCAGACCGTCATAACCAGGCAGCGACTGATCGACGAACAGGATACCGTAGGAGCCCTTACGGTACTTCGTAATTCCCTCCTCACCGTCGGAGGCAATATCAACCGCATACCCCTCCCGCGCAAGCCGCTTCTGCAGCAACCGCGCAAGGCCGGGATCGTCTTCGATATAGAGAATGCGTATCTGTCCCGCACTACTCATTTCCGCTCAACCCTCCATCCGGCAGCATGACTACTATGAGAAACAACCCGAGCTTACGCATGGCGTCGGCGAACTGCTCGTAGTCCACCGGCTTGGTGATGTAGACGTTGCAGCCGAGATCATAGCAGCGGGTTACCTCGCGGGCATCATCGGTGGTGGTGAGGACGATCACGGGGATGCGTTTGGTGCGCTCGTCGGACTTCATTCGCTGCAAGACCTGATAGCCGTCAAGCACCGGCATGTTGAGATCGAGCAGCACCAATAAGTGCGACGGAGGCTCCTTGCCTGCATAATCGCCCTCACTGAACAGGTAGTCGACCACCTCCTGCCCGTTCGAGGCAAAGACGATCTCGTTTTTAACGTTGGCCCGGCGCAGGTTCTTCTCGATCAGCCGGGCATGCCCGGGATCGTCTTCTGCCAAGAGGATAGTTACATCCTTTTTCGTCTCAACCATGGCTTACCTCCTGTTTTACCGCGCTGGCAATGGTGAAGGTAAAGGTCGTCCCCTTTCCTAACTCGGACTCACACCGGATGCGCCCTTGGTGCCGGCGCACCAGGGTCTGCACATAGGCAAGTCCCATCCCCTCCCCTGGCGTGTCTTGCTTGCCTGCCCGCCGAAACGGGGCAAAAACTTTATCCATGTCATCCGCCGCAATTCCCCGCCCGTTGTCTTGAATCCGAAAGGTCGTCTCACTCCCGTTGGCCTGTCCAGTCACCTCGATCTCTCCCGAACGCCCCTGGTCAAGGTATTTGACCGCATTCCCCAGGATGTTCCCCATGATCTGCTCTATGGAAGTGCGGTCCGCTACCACCTCGGGCAAGGGAGCAACCGTTATCGTGATCCCCTTTTCCTGGATCTGGTGCGACATCCCCTCGACAATCTGTTTCACCAGGGCGTCCATGGCAAGACGCTCGGGCTTAAGGTCACGCCTGCCTAACCGGGATAAGAGCAGGACGGCATTGATAAAGTGGTCCATGCGGGAGACCGAGTTGGTGATGAATTCCAACGCCTCGGGGACGTCTTCGTGCAGGGCAAGGGCCACCTCGCTCTTTTTTTCCTCTGGCAACTGTGACAGAACGGTCTCGAAATTCGCGCCCAGTGTCTTTAAGGCCATACCAAGCTCGGCGCTGTACCCTTTTAAGTTGACCAGGGGTACCCTGAGATCGTGCGAGACGATGTAGGCAAAGTTCTTTATCTCCTCGTTGCTCCGCTCTAAGTCGGCGGCATAGCGCTGCAAGCGCTCCTCTATCCGCTTACGCTCGGTGATGTCGGTGATAAAACCATAGCTCCCTTTAAAGTGGCCCTCTGCATCAAAGATCGGGGTCGGGGCGAGGATCGTGGAAACGTTCTGGCCATCCTTCCGCCTCCAGGCAATCTCATAAGACTCTCGTCCGCCTTCCCTCCGTTTGGCTAAATGGTCCTGCAAAATCTTGAGATTTTCTTCGTCGAGAAATTCTCCGACACGGCGCCCCATGATTTCGTTCGGCGCGTACCCCCATATGTCGCATAGCCGCTCATTGACGTAGATAATGACGCCGTTTTCGTTGATGGCGTTCACCCCGACCTTGGTCGTCTCGATCAGCGAGCGGTGCAGCGTCTCGCTCTTTTGCAGCTGCTCTTCCATCAGCTTACGCTCGGTGATGTCGGTGATAAAGCCGTAGCTTCCTGTATATCGGCCGTTTGCATCAAAAAGGGGTGTCGGCGACAGAATGGTGTGAATGTTTTGCCCATCCTTCCGCCTCCAGGCGATCTCATACGATCCGCTCTCGCCTTTCCTCCGTTTGGCCAATTGCCCCTGTAAAATCTTGAGATTTTCTTCGTCGAGAAATTCGAGCGTAGAGTGTCCGATGATCTCTTCCATCGGATACCCCCATATCTCGCTGAGACGTTCGTTGGCGTAGGTGATCACCCCGTTCTCGTCTATGGCACTCAACCCAACCCGCATCGTCTCGACCAACGTGCGGAATCGCTCTTCACTGTGCCGCAGCGCCTCCTCCGCCTTTACCCGATCGGTGATATCTCTATAGGTGAGATATTGTTTCCCGTCATTTAAATATACAATTTTAAAGCTGATAATCTTATCCTGGCCGTCTTTGCATCGCACGGTAAAGACCCGTGACTCTTTCTCCTCGACCTTCACATCTTCTTTGAGATCCTTTTGCCATTTTGAGGATATCTCTTTTCTATATGCTTCATCAGGATAGGCCTTTTTAAACCAGGTATCCTTGTCAGGGAGGTCCTCCTTGGTATACCCGAAGATCTCCGTAAACCGTGGATTGAAATACTCAAAGCGCTTATCAGGTGTCATAACCGAGATGGCAAAGGGGGCTTTTTCCGACAACATTTTGAACCGCGCTTCGCTCTCCTTAAGCCCCTCCTCCATCCGGCGGCGCTCGGTGATGTCGGACAACATCACAATAACTCTGCCGTCTCCTAAGGTGGTTGCCCTGAACTCGACATCTCTCTCTTCACCATCCTTGCACCGCACCCGGAATACCTCGGATACCTCGTTGGTCTCTTTTTCGATAACATCCTTTTTCCAGCGTTGGGAAACCTCGTGCCGGTATGCCTTATCCGGATATGCCGTGTGCGCCCACTCCACCATGGTGGAAATATCCGCCGAGGTATAGCCGGTGATGTTCGTGAATTCAGGATTCATATAGAGAGCCTTCCCCTCCTTATCCGTCAGGATCACGCCGTAGGGGGCCTTATCCAGGATGGAGAAAAAGGTCTCACGCTCCTGTCGTAGTAACGCCTCCATCTCCTTGCGCTCGGTGATAATCTCTGCAATTTCTATAAAAGACGTCACCGTGCCATCCTTCGCAACGATCGGAAAGGCCTGAACCCTCACATGAGACTGGCTCCCGTCATCCGCCGTCAATACCGTCTCCGCCTCTGCAGGTTTCTTGGTAGCCATTGCCTGAATTGCAGGGCAATGCGGGCAAACGGCGTCGCGTTTTTCGAACTCCTGGAAGCATTTCTTCCCGACAAACTGAGCACCGGATTTTTTAAAGTGCTTCGCTTGCGCGGCGTTCACCATGATGATCGTGTGGTCGGTGCTTATGAGGTTGATCCCAAACCTAATGTTGTCTACGAGAATTCGATGGAGCTCTTCGCTCTCCTGCAGCTTCTCCTGCATCCGCTTGCGCTCGGTGATGTCGGACAACATTATAATCGCCCGACCATCTTCTAACACAACCCCCTTGAAATTTAATTCCTTCAACTCCCCATCTTTGCAAACCCCACTGAATGTACTATCAAACCTCTTATTACTGAAATCTTTCTTCCAGGCCTCGATGACCTCCTGCCTATATTTCGGGTCTGGATAGACCTTCTGAAGCCAGTCTTTCCCGGTGGGGATATCCTCGAGGGTATATCCTGTGATATTGGTAAATTCAGGGTTGACATAGACATACTTCTTGTCTTTGTCGAGCAAGATCACACCATGGGGAGAATGCTCCAAGGTGGTAAAAAAGATCTCTTTCTCGTGTTGTAATAGTCCCTCCCTCTGTTTATGCTCGGTGATATCGCGTAGAGTACCTTGGTATTCAAGGATGCTTCCATCATCTCCCCGCTGTGCCGTTGCGGTGAGCAGGCAATCCATCTCTGTTCTATCCTTCTTGCATAATCTCACGACAAAGTCCTGAACGAATCCCTTTTCCTCCATCTCCTGCTGGAACTTGCGGGCGTCGGCAGGATCTGCATAGAGTTGCCGGGTATTCACCCTCCCCATCTCTTCTCTCGTATAGCCGAACAGCGCCAAGGCAGCGTGATTAGCATCAACATAGGTGCCATCGGGGGTAGCAATATAGATGGCATCCCTGGCGTTTCGAAGAGGGTTTTATATCGTTCTTCGCTCGCTCGCTGCTCTCGTTCAGCCCGTCTTCGCTCCGTAATATCCTGCAATGAGGCCATGCTCTTATGTGTCCCCGGAATCTCGCCGATGGTCAGTACAATGTTCCTGACCTGCCCCCGGCGATCGAGGAACCGAAACTCAAAACACCGCGGCGCCAGCATGGGATCGGACGCGCGGAGGCGATGATATTCCTTGACGCGCCTTCGGTCCTCTCGCACGACGAATTCCGTCCAGCTCTTTTTCCTCTCGATCTCTTTTTTCGTGTAACCGCTGAGCCGCTCAAACTCCGCATTGGCCAGAGAGATCGTGGCATCCGCTTCGACAATCACCATGGGCTTACCGTTGTTCTTGAAGATGGTCTGATACTCCCGTGTCAGCAGCGCGCCCATGTCGTGATGAGCGGAGATGGTCCCCAACGCGCCGTTGCCTCTTCTGGTTGTCGTACTGACTGCGCCTTTCATCTCGGTCTCCTCATCGTTGAAAAATTCAGCCTTTTCTGGTTATAAATAATATGAAAAAATTTCATCCTCTTTTATCTTGAGCATATTCTGTGCCATTTTTCATGCTTTTTTCTTCTAAAAATCTTTTATAAATCATGAGGTTATAGAATTCGACAATTAGCAAAGATGACGTTAAGGCATTCCTTATCACAGGAGCGCCATTTTTTGTCACTTTGCGGTAGTGTACTAAGATATAATATTTTAGGATAGAGTCCCGCCTACCCTGGCTGCGTGAAACGTTGGTAGGTACTTCGCCCCTTGTCTTTGGCCCCATACATGGCGATGTCCGCGTGTTTCAACAAGGTGTCGGCACTGTCGGAATCATCGGGATAGATGGCAATTCCGATGCTGGTGGATATCAAGAGTTCGTGGTCGTCAAAGACACAGGGTTTGCGAAAGGCTGCCAGGATCTTTTTGGCGATGGTGATTGCATCTTCGACACGCGCTATCTCCGGTAATAACAGCAGAAATTCATCCCCGCCGACGCGCGCCACCGTATCACCCTTGCGTAAAAGTCTCTGCAGGCGGCTGCCGACGGCGCGCAGGAGTTGATCGCCGACGCTGTGCCCCAAAGTATCGTTGACATCCTTAAAATAATCCAAGTCGAGTAACATCAGGGCGAGCCTTTTCTGATGTCGATGTGCCTGGGTGAGGGACAATAACAAACGATCATTAAACAGCATGCGGTTGGGAAGACCGGTAAGCGAATCGTGGGTCGCCATGTAGGCGAGTTCTTTTTCCACCCGCTTGCGTTCGCTAATGTCCTTGGAAATCACGGTGATCGTCTCGATCCGACCCTCCGTGTCTCTCACCGGGCTTAAGGTCCTGAGGAAATATCTGCCATCCCGGCGGCTTCTGTGTTCATATTGCACAAAACGCCCCGTCTTGAGCACCTGCGCCACATGCTCGGAAAACTCTTTATTTTCTTCGCTCGAATGAAACTCCGCATAGTGCCTGCCGACGACATGGTCAAGCGGCATCCCGATCCGGGAGAGATATTTCTCGTTCATGAACAGATAGTGTTGATCCTTATTCACGAGGTAGACGGGATCCTCGGTAAATTGCACCAACGAGCGGTATTTCTCCTCGTTGTCCCGCAGCGCCTTTTCCGCCTGCGCCCGCTCGGTGATGTCCTCATAGGTAAGATATTGTCCTCCCCCCTTTAAATTTACCGTTCTGAAGTCAATGATCTTATCACGGCCGTTTTTACAGCGCACCGTGAAGATCCGTGGTCTTTGCTCACCGATCTTGACGCCTTCTTCTCGATCCCGCTCCCACAGGCCGGCAGCCATGTTTCTGTATGCCTCATCCGGGTAGGCCTTGGAAAACCAGGTTCCCTTGTCTGGTATGT
>MGQT01000050.1 GCA_001797935.1 Deltaproteobacteria bacterium RBG_16_54_18
AAAACCGACGAAGAAGGATATATTGCTGGCGAAGGTTAAAAATGTCCTTGAAAAGAGATAAGCATAAGAGGAAAATAGCAGCATGACTGGTGACCAAAAGATAAAAACCGTGTGCAAGGGGTGCGGGAAGAAGCTTAATGCCGACGACAAGGGTGCGGAATATTGCAGCAGGTGCATGATCGAACGGGCAGAAGAATATGTCCCCGAGGCGCCGGAACGGCCGCCGATCAAACGGGAGAAGAGAGGCAAGGTGTGGCTGATAGTCCAGGTAGCGATTATCCTGGCCGGCGTTATCGTCATGGCGCTGCAGGCCCCTCGTCTTATTGCCGCCTTTAAAGAGGGGCAACCCCTGAGGCAGGGGACGTATGCTACCGATGCCCAGACAGATCAATGCATCGCAAATCTCTGGCACATTGCCCGGCTTATCCAAGCAGGGAAGGTGCCGGGGAAAGAGACTGTCTGCCCCATTACTCAGAAACCGTATGAAATACGAAATATCGGTGCGGATATTGTCGTCCGCTGCCCCAATCCCGAGATGCACGGATTCAAAGAACTCCGTGTAAGCAAAAGACGCCCTGTTCCTGAGGTCAGCAAATGAGACGATGTGTACGAGGGAACAAGGGATTTACACTGATCGAGCTAATGTTGGTCGTTACCCTGGTCGGCGTCTTGGCCTCCATCGCTACCCCTTCGTATCTTAATTACGCCCAGCGGGCGCGCGCAACGCAGTGTCATGTGGACCGGGGTGAGGCGCAGAACGTCATTCGCCAGTATTACCAGGACCATCCTGATACCGAGATTACCAGCCTCCAACAATTGATTGATGCAGGCTACCTGCGCAGCGGATTCAATTGTCCCTTGGGAGGGGAGTATGTCCTGATTCCGGCAAAGACCGCGGGTTCTCCATACCCGATCATTGCCTGCTCGCTCCATTATGTGCCGGAACTCATATCTGAACCTACACCAGTGCCCACACCGGCACCTACTCCTGTACCGACCCCAGTACCTGAACCTGCACCGATACCTACCCCTGCACCTACACCGAAGCCTACTCCTAAACCCCTCACGAGTCTGGGATCGAGCTTTGGAGAGATAAGCCAAGGCATGATCGACGCCATAGAAAATTACTATGAAAAAAATGGGAAGTATCCGCGGACGGGCGCAAAGAACCGATATACCGACATTGGGCTTGACCCTAACGAGTGGAAAGATGCCGTAAACGGCATCATCTACACACCACAAGGAGATAAGATATCCATCAGCCCGGGAAGCGGCTACACCTTTTCCGTAACCCGTAGTAGCGGGAAACAACTGGCGGTCTCAGGGACTGGCAAAATTATATATTCAGCGACAACAAAGCAGTGGTATTCTCCCAGCATTAAAAAAGGCAATGAGGTTAATATCGCGACCCTGCAGGTGAAACAAAAATAAGAGGTCCCCAAAATGGTATCTTTACAGTCCAGATAAAGAGTTTCTCTCGTCAAGTTCCGTCCTATAAACGTAATAAAGAAAAATCTATAATTGGCTTTAAGTTTTCTCTAACATAATCTCTTTTCTCATTGAATTTCCCCACCGCACCACGATATAATAACCGATCAACTTTTTTAGAGATTAAGCCGATTATGAAAATTCTCCTCATATCACCGGAGCGGGAAAGGAAAAAAGAAGAGGCATTTCTCTTTCGCCTCGGCTTTCTCAATCTCCCCACCGTGGCCGCGGTGACACCTGCGGATTGCGACGTGCGGATCGTGGACGAGGCATATGAGAAGATAAATTTCGAGGAAAAGGCCGACCTTGTCGGGATAACGGCCCAAACGCCGGTGGCACCCCGGGCCTACCAAATCGCAAGGGAATTCCGCCGGCGGGGGGTGCCGGTGGTGATGGGGGGGGTGCACGCCAGCGTGCTCCCGGATGAGGCCTTAAGTCATGTGGATGCGGTCGTGATCGGAGAGGCCGAGACTACTTGGCCCCGGCTTCTGGCGGACTTCCGTCACGGCAGATTACAGAAGATATACCGATCCAATGGCTGGGTGCCGGGAGATGCTATCCCCTCTCCCCGACGAGAACTCTTGAACCACCGCCTCTATTTGCCCCTGAAACTCTTGGAGACGACCCGCGGTTGCCCCCATCGGTGCGATTTTTGCCAGGTCTCGCGCTTCTTCGGCAACCGCTACCGGACCCGCCCCCTGCGTGAGATTGCCCGGGAACTCGATGCCATGTTCGGGGCGGGACCGGTCATGCCCCCCTGGGCGAGACAAGTACTCTCTATTATCAGTAAAGACCTCCCCTATTTTTTAAAGCGGAGACTCTTGTACATCATTGATAACAACGTGGTCTCGAATAAAAAATTTACGATTGAACTCCTCTCCTTGATTTCTGGTTACGACCTCCTGTGGTGGGGGCATGCGCCGATTTCCATTGCCCGCGACAATAAGCTCCTCAAGCTTTTTGCCAAAAGCGGCTGCATTGCCGTCAATATCGGGTTTGAATCCCTGTCGCCGACTAATCTCAAGCAGATGAAGAAGGGTTTTAACAAACCAGCACAGTATAGCGAGGCGATCAAGCGGATCCACGGGTATGGTATAGGGATCATGGGTACCTTTATCGTGGGGCTGGATGACGACGATGCCGGCGTCTTTCAGAGGACTATTGACTTCATCATGGAGAACCGGCTCGATTGGGCCCTCGCCTTTATCATGACCCCCTACCCCGGCACCGAATCCTTTGAGCGAATGGAACGGACAGGGAGGATCCTACACCGGGATTGGGAACGCTACGACTCCCTCAACGCCGTCTATCAACCCCTGCTGATGAGCGCAGGAGAGCTGGAGCACGGCATGCACCGGATATGGAAAGAGATCTTTTCGGTGAGATCGATTTTTCGCCGGATCATGCGGGCCCCGCGCATCCACCCTCTTTTTTATCTCCCCATGAACTGGGGTTTCCATCGTCTGACCAAGAACTGGTAGCCTCACTGTATAAACCTGTGTTAAGATAACATCATATCCTCCGTCTCCCTGCGGGACACGGAGGGAAAATACGAAAGGGTTGCGGTGATAAACGTTCTGTTTTTTGAGATTACGGTGGGCCTGTACGCCGGCGGCACCCTGGCCTATCTCGGTTACCTGATCACCTCGTACCCGAAGGCTGCCTGGGTGGGGAGACTCCTGCTGGGGGGTGGCTTTATTGTTCACTGCGCCGCCCTGGTACTCAGATATATCGAGGCGGGCCATGTGCCGGTGACCAGCCTCCATGAATCCCTTTCATTCTTTGCCTGCCTCCTCGTAGGATCCTTTCTGCTGCTGCGCTTATACTATGCAGTTGAAATTATGGGGGCCTTTGTGGCGCCCTTTGCCCTGCTGCTCGTCATCTGGGCAGCGGTGTTGCCGAAAGAGATTATCCCGCTCCCCGCGCTCCTCAAGAGTTGGTGGCTTCCCATCCATGTTACCTTTGCCTTTGTCGGAGAGGCCGTCTTCGCGCTCGCCTGCTGCGCCGGAGTGATTTACCTCATACAGGAGCGACTCCTCAAGTCAAAGCGCGCGGCTGGTCTTTCCAGACGACTTCCCTCTTTGGAAGTACTCGATGAGATAAATTATCATGCCCTCACCATTGGGTTTCTCCTGCTCACTATAGGGATTGTTACTGGCGCGGCATGGGCCGAGCGCGCGTGGGGAGCATACTGGCGCTGGGACCCCAAACAAAACTGGTCGCTTGCAACCTGGCTCCTCTACGCGATCCTCCTGCACCAACGCTTGGCAATTAACTGGAGAGGAAAAAAGGCGGCCGTCATGGCTATTGTGGGTTTTGGGTCGGTGCTGTTTACCTTTTTGGGGGTCAACCTTTTACTGCACGGGCCACATACGTATGCAGAATGGTTGAGGTGAAGGGTGAAGGAGATCATCCTCGTCGGGCTCAATTACCGCACTGCACCGGTGGAGATAAGAGAAAAAATTGCCTTCCCGGAGGAGACCCTCACACACTACCTGAAGGCGCTCAAGGGCCTCTCCAGCCTTACCGAAGGACTCATCCTCTCAACCTGCAACCGCGTAGAGATTTATGCGGCCACGGACACCCCCGAAGTGGGGGTTGAAGAGATCAAAGGGTTTCTTTCCGTTCAACATCAACTCCCGTTGCCGGCATTCGAGGAAACCCTCTACGTGCTCAAGGGGGAGGAATTGGTGCGGCATTGTTTCCGAGTTGCCTCAAGCCTCGACTCCATGGTGGTGGGAGAGCCGCAAATTTTGGGCCAGATCAAAGAAGCCTATCGGATGGCCCATGCCACCAAGGCTACCAGTACCCTGTTGAACAAACTCCTGCCGAGGGCCTTTTCCGTTGCCAAGAGGGTGCGGACAGAGACCAGCATCGGTAACCGGGCGGTTTCGGTGAGTTTTGTCGCCGTAGAGCTGGCAAAGCGGATCTTCGCGCATCTCGAGGGACGGGAGGTTTTGATCATCGGTGCTGGTGAGATGTGTGAGCTTGCCGCGCAATACTTGGTACGCGAGGGGGTGAGCACAATTCTCGTCAGCAACCGGACGTGGGAGCGCGCGGTAGCGTTGGCGGAGCGATTCAAGGGGGAAGCCATACCCTTCTCCGAGCTGGGCCGTGCCCTGCTGCGGGCCGATATCGTCATCACTTCGACCGATGCACCGAATTTCGTCATCAACAAGGACATGGTTGTCGACATACTTAAACGGCGGAAAAATCATCCTCTTTTTTTCATCGATATCGCAGTACCGAGGGATGTTGATCCGCAGGTAAACAGCATTGATAATATTTACCTCTATGATATTGATGATCTGCAGGAGGTGGCGGCGGCAAATATCAAAGGGCGTCAACAGGAGGCCTCGCGGGCAGAGGGGATTGTTGCGGCAGCCGTCGAGCAGTTTTGTCGCTGGTATCAATCCCTTGAGGTGATTCCGACCATCATTGCATTGAAAGAGAAGATGGAGCGGATCAGGCAAAAAGAAGTTGACAAGATGTTGGTGTCGTTTCCCAACCTCTCGGCACGGGAACGGCAGGCCATGGAAGACCTCTCCAAGACGATTGTCAATAAGATCCTCCACAATCCCATCACCCTCCTTAAGAAGGCAAACGAAAATGCCGATGGAGAGCCGTACGTAGATACGGTAAAGAAACTTTTTTCCGTGGAAACGGAGTAACACGATGAGTATGCATATGCCTTTTTCTTTCAGGACCATAGTAACGATCGTAACGCTCTGCCTTTTTGTCCTGCCAACCACAGGAGTTGCCTCCATGACCGTTCAAGAAGAACGGGAGATGGGAGATAAACTGGCTCTTGAGATACAGCGAAAAGTAGATATGATCAACGATCCCCTTATCAAGGGATATGTGGATGAGGTTGGCAAACGGCTCGTGGTGGCGGCGCAGGATGGTCGCTTTCACTATCACTTTTATGTAGTTAAAGAGCAGGAGCCCAACGCCTTTGCCATCCCCGGCGGACATATTTTCGTTACGAGCGGTCTGATCCGGCTAGTAGATAATGAGGATGAATTGGCCGGGGTCATCGCTCATGAGATCGCCCATGGTGTACTACGGCATATCGACAAAGCTATGGACAGGGCCAAGCGCCTTTCCCTTGCCACCTTGGCGGCCATCATTGCCGGGGCTTTTCTTACCAAAGATCCAAGAGCCGCTGCTACCCTGACCACCGGTGCCATGGCCATGGCACAAGCCTTGATGCTTAAATATACGAGAGAAAATGAGGTCGAGGCGGATCAGAAGGGAATCACATACCTCACGGAGGCAGGTTACGACACGAACGGGATGGCAAGCTTTCTTAAGAAGATCTATCGCTGGCAGCGGTTTACCTCCCCAGAAATCCCTGTCTATCTCTCCACTCATCCAGGGGTTGATGAGCGGATCGCGTACCTTTCAGACACCTTTGCAGCTAGCAGGCAGTCTCACTCCTCGTCTCCCCTGATAAGCGGAGATTTAAAAAAGATCCAGATACAGATATTTCTTAAGGAGAAGGGGGGGGCAGAGGGAATTAACTATTTTTCTTCTCTGCTTCGTGAACGGCCGGGAGATGTAAACGACCTCTATGGTCTGGGGAGTTCTTATGTCTTGTTGGAGAGACCACGTGAAGCCGTGTCCGCTTTATCGGAGGCTTTAAAGTCCTCCGTCAATGATGGATATGTTCTGCGCGAGCTTGGCATAGCCTATTTCCAGGCAAAAGAAATAGATAAGTCTATTCCCATTCTGCGGGATGCCCTGCGTTTTTTTCCTCACGACACCACGATGCTCTATTACTTGGCACAAGGGAATCAGGAACAGGGGAGATGGGATGACGCGCTTTCTTTTTATCAACGAGTATTGGCATTGGACGCAGGACGGGTAGAACTCTACTACAACCTGGGGGTAGTCTATGATAAAAAGGGGCTCTTAGGACAGTCGCATGAGAATTTCGGCCTTTATTTTAAAGAAAAGGGACAACAGGAAACCGCCCTTTTCCACTTTAAAAAGGCCTTAGAGTATACCCAGGACTGGAGAAAAAAAAGAGAATTGGAAAGATTAATAAAGGAATATGGGGGTAAAGAAGGACGAGATAAAGTATCTTATACCCCCCATTCCTCATTAACCCCTGATTTTTACTGATAAATATAACCCTACCGCCCACCTATAACCTATAAACAAAAAAATTTATCCCCCTAATTTTTCTATTGACAATTTAATGCCATTGTTATATCTAAAATTAAATAGTTAAAATTTAGTATTTAAACTTAATTAGTCAAATATTATCATTTTTTAGTGCAGGTTTGTGGGTAATACGATGAAAATAGCAGTTATTGGGGCAGGGGCCATTGGGGGGGTAGTAGCAGGGT
>MGQT01000051.1:0-3882 GCA_001797935.1 Deltaproteobacteria bacterium RBG_16_54_18
GTCGACTACGGGGTCGGCAAGAACGGATTTCTTCCCTTTGATGAGATCCATCGCGACTTCTGGATCCGTAATGATTTCCCCAAAAAGAGAAGGGCGAAGATCCAGGACATCCTCAGAAAAAGCCAGGAGGTCTTGGTCCAGGTAACCAGGGAGGAGATGGGGACAAAAGGGGCGGCGTTGAGCACCTATCTCTCCCTCCCCGGTCGCTATCTCGTCCTCGTGCCCGGCAGCAACAGCAGCGGCGTGTCGCGCAAGATCGAAGACGAGAAACAACGCCGCAAGCTCAAGGAGATCGTGCGTGAATTTGACCTGCCGGAGGGGATGGGATTCATCGTGCGCACGGCCGGGATGGATCGGAGCAAAAAGGAATTGCTCACCGACTTCCGGTACCTGATGCGCCTCTGGGAGACAATCAAAGAGCACAGCAAGGAGCTCCCCGTCCCTTCATTAGTCTATCAAGAGAGCGACATGGTGGTGAAGGCAATCCGGGAGTATTTTGCCCCCGAGGTCAAGGAAATTCTCGTCGACGAGGAGGGGGCCTATATCAAGGCCAAGGAGTTCTTAGAAGAGGTCATGCCCAAGTATCGGCGGCGCGTGAAGCTCTATGAGGACGAAAAACCCCTTTTCTCCCGTTTCCAAATTGAACAGCAGATAGAGCATATCTATGCGCGGGAAGTCCCCCTGCGATCCGGCGGGAAGATCTGTATTGATCTTACCGAGGCCCTGGTGGCGATCGATGTCAACTCGGGCAGGGTTGCCCAGGCACAGGATATCGAAGAGGCCGCCCACATCACCAACGTCGAGGCCGCCGAGGAGGTCGCCCGCCAGCTCAGGCTGCGCGATATCGGGGGGTTAATTGTCATAGACTTCATCGATATGAGATCGACCTCCCATAAGCGGGAGGTCGAAAAAAAGCTGCGCAATGCCTTCAAGAAGGATCGGGCCAAGGTAGATCTTTCGCGCATGTCCCGCTTCGGCATCGTGGAGCTCTCCCGGCAACGACTCAAGCCTTCCCTCAGCGAGGGGGCCTACGCCACCTGTCAACATTGTCAGGGACAGGGGAGATCGCGCTCCGCTGCCTCCATGGCCCTGAGCATCCTGAGAAAGATTCAGGAAAAGGTAACGCAGGACCATTTTAAGGTGATCAAAGGGAATCTCCCCGCGGCCGTGGCGGCATACCTCTTGAATTATAAGCGAGACGACTTAAACGCCATCGAAAGAAAATATGAACTCACGATCGCAATCGTCGGGGAAGAGGACATGCCGGCGGAACAATTTAACCTTAATTTCTTAAAATCGGAAACGCCCGCCGATCCCCCGGCGTCCCTCACGTCCCCCCCAGGGGGACAAGAAACGAACGAAGAAAAGCCCTGGTACCGGAAGCTGCTCCCCCTCGGTGCCCAGAAGGGGTCTTGACAGTCACGGGTTTGTGCTCTAAGGTAACAATTTTGGCCCAGAACAAGACCCCAGGATAAGACCCCAGAATAAGACCAGAGAAGAACATGTTCGAAACACTCACCGAGCGCCTAGATCAGGTCTTCAAAAGACTCAAAGGCCGGGGTAAATTATCGGAAAAGGACATCAAGGAGGCCCTCCGGGAGGTGCGTCTTGCCCTTTTGGAGGCCGACGTCAACTATAAGGTGGTAAAGGATTTCATCACCGGTGTGGAAGCCAAGGCCACGGGGCACGAAGTGGCGGAAAGCCTCACCCCGGCGCAACAGGTGATCAAGATCGTCCACGGGGATCTCATTGCCTTAATGGGGGGGAGTGAGGACAACAGTATCAAGCTCTCAGGCCCTTCCCCTATCGCGCTGATGCTCGTGGGGTTGCAAGGATCAGGCAAGACGACCACGGCGGGCAAAATCGCCCGGTATCTGCGGGACACCAAAAAGCGAAGACCATATCTCGTCCCGGCAGACCCCTATCGCCCGGCGGCGGTAGAACAGTTGCAGACACTGGCGGCGTCTTTGCATATCCCGTGCTATGCCCCCGGCGCCAATGACGACCCGGTTGAGACAGTCGTCAAGGCCCGCGAGCAGGCCCGTAAAGCGGATGTTGACACCATTATCTTTGATACCGCCGGCCGCCTCCACATCGATGAAGAGCTCATGGAAGAATTGCGGGGGATCAAACAGGCATTGAACCCGCCGGAGATACTCTTCGTCGCCGACGCCATGACCGGCCAAGACGCCGTCAACGTGGCCACGGGCTTCAATGACGCGTTGGGGATCACGGGTGTCGTGCTGACGAAAATGGACGGCGACGCCCGCGGCGGAGCGGCGCTTTCCATCAAGGCGGTTACCCGGCAACCGATCAAGTTTGTCGGCACCGGAGAAAAACTCGATGCCTGGGAGCCCTTTTACCCCGACCGGATGGCCTCCCGTATATTGGGCATGGGCGACGTCCTCTCGTTAATTGAAAAGGCGGAGGAGGCCTTTGATGAACAACAGGCCAAGGCCTTAGAGAAGAAGATACGGAAAGATGAATTCAACCTGGAGGACTTCCGCCAGCAGCTCCATCAGATCAAAAAGATGGGCCCGCTGGAAGATATCCTCGGGATGATCCCGGGGTTAGGTAAGCTGAAGGGAATCAAGGCCCTCCGCCCGGATGAGGGGCAGCTGGTCAGGGTGGAGGCCATCGTAGATTCGATGACCGTGAAGGAGCGGCACAACCCCCGCCTCATTAACGGGAGCAGGCGGTTGCGCATCGCCAAGGGGAGTGGGACCACGGTGCAGGACGTCAACCGGCTGCTGAAACAGTTTGCGATGATGAAAAAGATGATTAAACAGTTCACGGCGCGGGGCTCTCGGGGGATCTCCCCCGGAATGTTGCCCATGTAAGAGAGTCCAATACCGAAGGGAGGTGAGAACGAACAATGTCGGTAAAAATAAGATTGGTACGGTTTGGTACGAACAAGAAGCCTTTTTATCGCATCGTGGTAGCTGACACGCGAGCTCCGCGGAACGGAAGGTTCATCGAGAAGGTCGGCACGTACGATCCCAAAAAAAATCCGCCGGCGATCATTGTCGACAAAGACAAGGTCGCGGAATGGCTTCAGAAGGGTGCCCAGACAAGTCCAACGGTGGCGCAGCTCCTGAAGCAGGCGGGTGTCGGGGTCAAGGCGGCCGTTGAAAAGGCGGGCTAATCATACGAGGACGGTCTCTGGAGTTGCATCACAGAAGGAGGGCGGACAATGAAAGAGCTCATCGAATACATTGCCAAGGCCTTGGTGGACGACCCCGACAAAGTGCGGGTGACCGAAATCGAAGGCGAGAGGACATCCGTGATTGAACTTTCTGTGGCCAAAGAAGACCTGGGGAAAATCATCGGGAAGCAAGGGAGGACAGCACGGTCCATGCGGACCATTTTAAGCGCCGCCTCCACCAAAAACAACAAACGGGCCGTCCTCGAGATACTCGAGTAAGCAACGCAGGACGTGGGAGAAAAGTTAATTGTCATTGGGAGGGTCTCCCGACCGCATGGCGTAAACGGAGAGGTCACCATTGAATATTTCAATCGTGATGATCTCAATTGCTTCTCCCGCTACGAGGTAATATTTATTGAGGGGAACGAGGGAACGCCTCGACCCTATCGGCCTACACAGATCCGTCCTCACAAACGGTTCATTCTGGCCCGGCTGGAGGGGATCCAGAATAAAGACGAGGCGGAACAACTGCGGGGGAAATTGGTCCTCGTCGATCCCGCCGCGCTCCCACCGCTCCCTGAAGACGAGTACTACTGGCACGAGATCATGGGGATGCGGGTCGTCACCGAACAAGGCAGTGTGGTGGGGGAGGTAACGGATATCTTCCCAGCGGGGAGCAATGACATCTATGTGGTGCGGGAGGGAGAAAAGGAATTTTTGATCCCCGCGCGTAAAGA
>MGQT01000051.1:3891-4212 GCA_001797935.1 Deltaproteobacteria bacterium RBG_16_54_18
TTCCATAGACAAGAAGGACCGCACGATGGTCATTCGCCCCCTCGAGGGCTTTTTAGGGCACGATGATCTTTGACATTCTCACCCTCTTCCCCGAGATGTTTCTTTCCCCATTGGAAGGAAGTATCATCGGCAAGGCCCGGGCAGAGGGATTGATAGCGGTGAACCTCGTCAACATCCGGGACTATGCCGAGGGGAAACACCGCGTGACCGACGATTACCCCTACGGCGGCGGCAGGGGGATGATCATGAAGCCGGAGCCCCTCATTAAGGGGATCACGGCCGTCAGGTCCGAACACCCGACGGTATGGGTCCTGCTCATGA
>MGQT01000051.1:4223-8333 GCA_001797935.1 Deltaproteobacteria bacterium RBG_16_54_18
ACCCCCTTGCGGCATGAGATAGTAGAGCGGCTCGCCCGCAACCCCCGCCTCGCCCTGGTCTGCGGCAGGTACGAAGGAGTGGATGAACGGGTGCGGGACTGTGTGGACGAGGAAATCTCTCTGGGAGATTATATCCTCACCGGCGGGGAACTCGCAGCGCTCGTGGTCGTCGATGCAATCGCGCGGCTGATACCGGGCGTGCTCGGTGATCAAGGTTCGAGCGAGGAAGACTCATTCTCGCAGGGGTTACTCGAATACCCCCAGTATACACGCCCCAGGGAATATGAGGGGAGAGAGGTCCCCGAGGTCCTCCTTTCCGGCGATCATCAGACCATCGAGCAGTGGCGCCGGCGCGAGGCCTTGCGCCGGACCTGGCAGCGCAGGCCCGAGCTGCTCGCCCAGGCAAGGCTCTCTCAGGAAGACCGGGAATTCCTCGACGGGCTCAAGGGGTCATCGGGGAACGGATGAGGAAGCGAGAGACCAAGGCCGCCATCCATATCGCCCTCATACACTATCCGGTCTATGATCGGCGGGAACGGGTAGTTTCCACCGCCCTGACCACCCTCGATATCCACGACCTGGCGCGGCTGGCCAAGACGTACGGCATCAAGGGGTTGTATATCGTCACCCCGCTGCGATCACAGCAAGCCCTGGCAAAAAGGCTGATCGCCCACTGGGTGACCGGATGGGGGGCCCGCTATAACCCGACCAGGCAAGAGGCCCTCGCCCTCGTCAAGATGGCCGATGACCTGGAATCAGTTGCGCAAGAGATCGAGCGCGAAGAAGGGCAGCGGGCAAAGACCGTGGCCACAGCGGCCAGGCGTCACCCGCTGGCGCGACCCTTTAAAGAAGTCGCCGAGCTCCTCCGCGAGAAAGGCGATACCCCCTATCTCATCCTCTTTGGGACGGGATGGGGAATGACAAAAGAATTGATCGAGCAATGCAATTATGTGCTGGAACCGATAGAAGGAAACGGGTATAATCACCTGTCCGTCCGCACGGCGGCAGCTATTATCTTAGACCGACTCTTGAGAGGAGAAGTACCATGAATACGTTAGAAATGCTTGAAAAAGAGCACCTGCGCATGGACCTCCCGGCCTTTAAGCCCGGGGATACGGTGAAGGTCAATTTCAAAATTCAGGAGGGGGACAAGGAAAGGATCCAGGTATTCGAGGGCGTTGTCATCCGCAAGCGCAAGGGCGACATCCGGGGTTCTTTCTCCGTGCGCAAGATATCTTACGGGATCGGCGTCGAGAGGATCTTCCCCTTGCATTCCCCCTTCATCGACAGGATAGAAGTGGTGAGCCAGGGGCGGGTACGCCGCAGCCGCCTCTATTACCTGCGCGGGCGTAAAGGAAAGGCGGCACGGATTAAGGACAAAAGACAGCAGTAAGATAATGCACAAGGATGATCGCACAGCCGCTGATAAGGCCCTGGTCGAAGAATTAATTACGAGGCAGGGTTATCAATGGCTGGCAGGGGTGGACGAAGCGGGGAGAGGCCCGCTGGCCGGCCCCGTGGTTGCCGGCGCGGTCATCATCCGGCCCGGGGATGAGATTCCCGGGGTCCGTGATTCCAAGCTCCTCACCCCGCGACAGCGAGAAAGGTTCTATCAAATCATTACCTCCCGCGCCGTCAGTTGGGGAGTGGGGATCGTAGGGCCGCGGGAGATCGAGAAATATAATATCCTGCAAGCCACCCTGCGGGCCATGAAGGCGGCGGTCATGAATCTTGATCCACCCCCCGATTTTCTCCTCATCGACGGCATTAATCGCATCCCCCTTGATATCCCCCAACAGGCAATCAAAAAAGGCGACGCCCGCTGCCCCTGTATTGCCGCGGCCTCTATCGTGGCCAAGGTCACGCGGGACCGGCTGATGCGGGAATATCACGAGCACTATCCCCTCTATGATTTCGCCCGCCATAAGGGATATCCGACACGGATGCACCGCGAGGCCATCCGGCAGCACGGCTGTTGCGATATCCACCGGAGGACCTTTAAGGGGGTCAAGGAGCATCTGGAGGCCGACAATGGAAAACACCAAGAAGGCCCTGGGGTCTAAGGGAGAAGACCTCGCCGTTCGGTTCCTCAAAAAAAAGGGCTTCAAGGTAATCGAAAGAAACTTTCACTGCCCTGCGGGGGAGATCGATCTCATCGCCCGCGAGGGAGATACCCTCGTCTTCGTAGAGATCAAGGCGCGCAGCTCATCCGAATATGGACTTCCCCAAGACGCCGTGGACCGCTTTAAGCAGAAAAAGATTATCCAGGCGGCAAGGGTCTACCTGGCAGAACATCAGCTCAACGAGGAAATCCCCGCGCGATTCGACGTGGTGGCCATCCACGTGCACCCTTCCGGTCCTACCATAGAATTGATCAAAGACGCCTTTCAGGAGCAATAAATTCTCAGCCCGCCGTCTGGGCAAAATACGATTATTTACCCTTTCCCGGCCGCTTGAACGCCTTGAGCGCCGCCTGCCCGTCGATCAGCCTGGCCGAGCCTCCGTCACGGGCAGTGATCGCCTTAGCGCTCCCGGTAACGACGTCGACAAGCCGCTGCCGGCTCATCCCCGGATTCTGCGACCAGAGCACGGCGAATATCGCGCCGGCAACGGTTGCCGCATGGCTGGTGCCGCTTTGCTCGTCGCTACGGCCTGCAACCGTGATCTTGACCCCCGGCGCGAAGATGATCTTCCCCCCGTAGTTTGAGAAGGGCGCCACCTTTTCCTGAACATCGGTGGCACCGACGGCGACAACGCCGTCCATACGGGCGGGAAACTCTGCCCCGTAGCTGTTGCTGTTGGCCGCGGATGCCACGACCAGCACGCCCCTCTTGAGTGCCACATTGATCGCACCGGCAACGCCGGCATCATCATTGCGTGCGCTAATAGGCAGGACGATGATCTTAGCACCCAACTCTGTGGCGCGGGTAATGCCGTTGCGAATGTCCGCGTACGAACCGCTGCCGTTACTGTCCATCGCCTTGACCGTGATGATGCGGGCATAAGGGGCAAGTGCCCCTACCAGAGAAGCCATTTGCGTCCCAATAGAACTACCGATTGTCGGATCATCATCTTCAAAGGGGCTGGAAGTTCCCGGCAGCACGCTGTATGCGGAGAGCCGGCTTCCCAAGCGGCTCTTTATGCCCTGGGATATCCCCTGCGAAATGATGGCAACAGTGATCCCCTTTCCCGCGTTGGCAGGCAAGGGACTGAAATTGTAGGACGACGTAATACTCGCTTGTTGTCGGATCTCATCAAAGCTGTGATCGCCCGTCGCGGCAAAGGCGGCAATCGCAATAACGATCGTACATAGCACGATACTGCAGATGAGCATACGCCGCGCCCATCGTGCGATCAGATCATGGTAGCTCTTTATCATGGTTAATCCTCCTTTATCTATCCTTTAAATACTCTCTGTCTCTTTATCTCCTGTAAAAGCGCCGGCAGGATCTCACCGGCCTTCCCGTGAAAGGCCGCATCGGCAGACAAAGAAAGCGGCGTCGGGTCCATGTTCACCTCGATCACCAGGGCACCTGCCTGTTTGGCCATGAGGGGGAAGGAGGCCACCGGCTGGACCACGGCAGACGTCCCCACCACGAGGAGGAGGTCGCATGTTTCTATCAGAGAATAGGATTGAGCCAGATCTCCCTGGTCCAGCGATTCACCGAACCAGACCACGTGCGGCCGCAGCAGGGCCCCGCATTCACACCGGGGCGGTATCACCGGCAGGGGACAGCGAAAGTCCTCCTGCACGTGTCCGTCGCTGACGCAGCGCACCTGCCACAGGTTGCCGTGAATCTCGATGACCTTGCTATTCCCTGCGCGGCGGTGCAGGCCGTCCACGTTTTGGGTGATGAGGGAGAAATGGGGAAATAGTTGCTCCATCTCCGCGATGGCGAGGTGCCCGGCGTTGGGCTCGGCCTTGCTGATGATCCCCCGGCGCCAGTCATACCACTCCCAGACCAGTTGAGGGTTTGCCTCAAAGGCAACAAGGGTGGCGAGCTCTTCTGCCCGGTATCGTTTCCACAGCCCGTCCTCACCCCGGAAGGTCGGCACGCCGCTCTCCGCCGAAATCCCCGCGCCGGTCAAGACCACGATCTTTTTCGCGGG
>MGQT01000051.1:8350-8450 GCA_001797935.1 Deltaproteobacteria bacterium RBG_16_54_18
CCGCAATGACGCTGTCAGAGAATTCCATGGCTACCGTCCTCATGCGTTCTATAACACCCCTACCCTTTTGGTGTCAACGCAACACAAGAAACATCCGGCA
>MGQT01000051.1:8550-8841 GCA_001797935.1 Deltaproteobacteria bacterium RBG_16_54_18
ATCTTAAAAGATCTTAAAAAAATTTGACAGTTACTTTTGTGGTTTGGTATGATATAGAACATTTTTAGTATAAAAAAGATTTTCTTCATAAGATGAAAGGGAAATGGGATATGAAAAAGGTTTTAATATTTTTTATGGTTGTCTCTCTGCCCGTCTTCGCCCTGGCAGGGGTTTCACAGGCATGGCAGGGAAGGATGGGGGGTATGGGTGATCCCTATGGTCTGCTGCAGGATGAGTCCGATTACCTGATCCATCCGGCAAAGATCGCCACAGGTGAAGGGGGAAAATTCT
>MGQT01000051.1:8880-9210 GCA_001797935.1 Deltaproteobacteria bacterium RBG_16_54_18
GATTATCACTTGGATCGTTTTACGCCCGCCGGAGTGCTCATTGGTTTGTCCCATTTTGATACCTCAGGGCAAGAGTACGCACACAACGCTCTCGTCGGCGCTTCCTTGCCCGTGGGGCCGGGAAGGATAGGTGTCTTTTTCTCCTATGACGGCATGAGAGGCAATTACGATGGAGAGGGTCCGAGTCCCTTATACACGCCTGATGAACTCAGCCAAAACCTTGATAGCTTTGCCTTAAGGCTCCTTTACGGGTTCCCGATCTTGGGCATGAACGCTGGCCTCGAGCTGGGAGCAGCGTATCGGGACGAGGAAAAAAAATGGTGGATCCCG
>MGQT01000051.1:9232-9772 GCA_001797935.1 Deltaproteobacteria bacterium RBG_16_54_18
ATGACCAAAACCTGCATTACTTTATGAACCCATATAACTCTAAATACTGGGAGATATTTTGGAAGGCGGGCGTGGGGAAAAAATTTAATGCTGCGAGTTTCGATTGGACCATAAGGGGCGGCAATATTATCTCTTCCAACAACAAATATGAATTTTCATATGGATTTGGTAACGAGCATGTTGTTATGGATGGCGATGTAGCGGGTTTCCGCATCGGCACCGATCTCTGGTTTAGGTACCAGATGAACAATGCCCTTACCCTGCCCTTTGTCGTGAGCGTGGATTATAGCTCAAAGCACCGTGATGGAGATGGTATTGGTACCGGCCCTGCTGACATCGGTGATCACTACACCTATGCGCACCAAGAGACGACCCTTGAGGCCAAGGTCGGGGGTGGGGTGGAAAAGAAAATGAATACCAATGGTCTGATCAGCGCTGCTCTCTATTACCACTACCTGCAAGGAAGGGAACATCAGTGGTTCAACAACCAGGGTTGGCCCTATTTATATGATTACATGGATTTCCCCTTGCACCAAGAGC
>MGQT01000051.1:9850-10091 GCA_001797935.1 Deltaproteobacteria bacterium RBG_16_54_18
GCCCATGATTTTAAGCAAGCCAGCGTAGGAGTTTTTACCGATGACATTAGCTCACACGGGTATGCCTGGGGCATTAACGCTTCCTTGGGGGGCACCGTAAAATTCTCGCGTCTTGCCCTCGAGCCCTTCATTAACGGTGGATACCGCAGCCTCAAGCTGAAAGGTGATGGAGAAGACAGAAATAGCGCAGGGGTAACCGTCGGTCTCTGGGAAATCGAGCACGATCGTTCTGAGTGGTATA
>MGQT01000051.1:10116-12568 GCA_001797935.1 Deltaproteobacteria bacterium RBG_16_54_18
GGGATCGAAGGTAGCAACGACACTTTTGGAGAATACCATTGCGATCATCATACGTTCTATGATTTTAGGTGTCAACGCGCCCCGCAGGGATACCTCTTCGGGGTAGGCTTGACTTTTAAGGGGAGAAAAAGTATGGTTACTGACTATCCGGGGGCCGCAATCCCCAACATTCTCGAGCTATAAAAGTGTTCTTATCTCTATAATCCTAGCCGCACGGCTGAGCATGAGGGAGGGACCTTTCACATGAAAAAGTATGAAGTGGATAAGATCAGGAACGTCGGCATCTTCGGCCACGGCGGCGACGGCAAGACGACCCTGGCGGACGCCATCCTCTTCGACACCGGGGTGAACACCCGCATGGGGCGGGTGGATGACGGTTCTTCCCTGCTCGACTACGAGCCCGAGGAAATCCATCGCCGGATCTCCATCAGCACGGCATTCGCCTATTACGAATGGGACAAGCACCGGGTGACCCTCGTGGATACCCCCGGTGATGCCAATTTTATCTACGATGCCAAGGCATGCATGCGCGTGGTGGAAGGAGGGATCATCGTCGTCGGTGCCAACGCCAGCGTCAAGGTACAGACCGAGGTGATGTGGGCCGAGGCCGCCTCCTTACAGCTCCCCGTCATCATCTTCATCAGCAAGATGGACGCGGAGCGGGCACGCTTTGCCGAGACCCTCGATGATATCCAGAAGACGTTAAATAGCCCCCAACCCCTCCCCCTGCAAATCCCCATCGGGAAGGAGAAGGATTTTAAAGGGGTCATCGACCTGCTGAGTAACAAGGCCTATATCTATGAAGGAGACGGCAGCGGTAAATATCGGGAAGAAGCGATCCCCCAGGACCTGGCCGCGGAGGCGCAGCAGTACCGGGTGAAGGCAGTCGAGACCTTGGTGGAGATCGAGGATGCGCTCATGGAGAAGTACCTGGAGGGCGGGGAGATAAGTCTGGAAGACCTCCACCGCTGTCTGAAAAAGGGGACGGCAGCCGGCAAATTCGCCCCGGTGGTCTGTGGCTCCAGCGTCAAAAATATCGGCATGCACCCGCTCATGAATGTAATCAATATCGCGCTCCCCTCCCCGGCGGAGAAAGCGGCCAGACAGGGGAAGAATCCCCGCACCGGCACGGAAGAAACCAGGGAAGCCAAAGAAGACGCCCCCTTTGCCGCCTATGTCTTTAAGACCATCGCCGACCCCTTTGCCGGCCGTCTGACCCTCTTTCGGGTCTATTCAGGAGGGATCAGCGCCGACACCACCCTCTATAACGCCACCAAGGACGCCAAGGAGAGGATCGGGCAGATCTTCATGCTCGAGGGGAAAAAGCAAGAACCCGTTGGGTTCGCCGGCCCCGGTGATATCGTCGCGGTGGCCAAGCTCAAGGAGACCACCACCGGCGATACCTTGTGCGCCGAAAAAAACCCCATCGTCTTTCAGGGAGCCACCCCCCCGACGGCCGTCATATCATATTCCATCAAGCCCAAGGCCAAAGGAGACGAGGAGAAGATCGCCACCTCCCTGCCGAAGCTCATGGAGGAGGACCCCACTATCAGCATCTCGCGCGATCTCCAGACCAAAGAGATCATCCTCTCCTGTATGGGGCAGGTCCACGTAGATGTGGTGCTGGAAAAACTCAAGCGAAAGTTCGGGGTAGAGGTAGATCTGGATGTCCCCAAGGTGCCGTACAAGGAGACCATCAAAAAGTCGGTCAAGGGGATCATCTATCGTCATAAAAAGCAGACCGGCGGCCGCGGGCAGTTCGCCGAGGTACACATTGATATCTTCCCCCTGGAGCGGGGCAAGGGCTTTGAATTCGAAAACGCCTTGACCGGCATGAATGTGCCGCGCAACTTCGTCCCGGCCGTGGAAAAGGGGATCGTCGAGGCCATCGCCTCCGGCGTCCTGGCAGGCTATCCCGTCGTGGATGTGAAGGTCCGTTTTTTTGACGGCAAGTCCCACGAGGTGGACTCCTCGGAGATGGCCTTTAAGATCGCCTCCATCATGGCCTTCAAAAAGGGAGTGCGGGATGCGAGTCCTATCTTCCTCGAGCCGATCATGAAAGTAGAGATCTCGGTCCCTGAGGACCACGTCGGGGATGTCATCGGCGACTTAAACGGCAGGAGGGGGAGGATCCTCGGGGTCGACTCAAAAGGGCACACCCAGATCGTCAAGGCCAATATCCCCATGGCAGAGGTCCTGCGCTATGCCCCCGACCTCACCTCCATGACCGGAGGCAAGGGGAGTTTTACCATGGAATATTCCCACTACGAAGAAGTCCCCGCCAATATCAGTGAACGCATGATTGCCGGGGCGCAGAAAGAGAAGGAAGAAGAGTAATACGTCTGTAGTGTGGGATCGCTCTTCCCTCCCAGTTAAGAGGCTGTGTCATAATTCAAATCTTTCCCTCTCCTCACGTCAATGGGGAGAGGGAAGGGGTGAGGGGATCAGTTAA